>JAZNRQ010000136.1:0-5479 GCA_045590735.1 Faecousia sp.
CTGCTTCGTCCCCGCCGGAAACGGGTGGTGCTGGTGGATCACAATGAGATCGCCCAGTCCGTTCCCGGATTGGAGGAGGCGGCCATTCTGGAAATCATCGATCATCACCCCCTTGCGGATATTCAGACCGCCAATCCCGTGTATGTGCGCAACGAGCCGGTAGGCTCTACCAATACCATCATTGCCGGTATGTTCCAGGACAGGGGCTTGATGCCCTCTGCCAAAATGGCGGGTATGATGGCAGCGGCCATTTTGTCTGATACGGTTATGTTCAAATCCCCCACCTGCACAGACCGGGATATCCGTACTGCGGAACGGATGGCGCGTATTGCCAATATTTCTCTGGAGGAGCTGGGAAGAGAGATCTTCTCTGCATCTGCCGGCGGCAAGACTGCGGAGGAGCTGCTCTTTGCGGACTACAAGGAGTTCCACATTGCCGGTCACGATCTGGCGGTGGCACAGATCACCTGTACCGATTCGCCCCAGATGCTGCAGCGTAAGGATGAGTTTATGTGCCTGATGGAAAAGACCGCAGATGAGAAGAACTTCTCTATGGTGATCTTGATGCTGACGGATGTGCTGCTGGAAGGCACCCAGTTGATCTATGTGGGCAACGACGAGACCATTCAGCAGGCTTTCAGCGTCCAGCCCAAGGATAACACGGTATTTTTGCCCAAGGTAATGAGCCGCAAAAAGCAGGTTATCCCTATGCTGTCTGCACTGTGGGGTTAAGCGACCGAGCGCAATAGCCGGGGGCGGCAGATGACGCAGCCGCTCGCGGCAAGGAAGCTGCCTGGCACCCCAAAAAGAAAAGCGAGGCGAAAAATTCCTCGTAGTAACAGTAAAGGCGTGTCATCCCGAGCGTAGTCGAGGGATCTCCCAATAACCACCGATGTAACGATACACCGGCAGTTCCTTGAGATTCCTCCACGCGCTGCGCTTGGTCGGAATGACAGATAAACGGAAAGGAGGGAAGATAGATGGGTTTTGAAGGATTACTGGGCAATGAACAGTTAAAGTACAATTTGCAAAATGCCATCCGCCGTGGACGCATCTCCCATTTTTATCTGATCTCCGGTCCGAAAGGTGCCGGAAAGCATACCCTTTCCCGTCTGCTTTCCGCAGCGATCTTATGTCAAAATGGCGGGGAAAAGCCCTGCTTTGCCTGCAATACCTGCCGAAAGGTAATGGCAGACACCCATCCGGATGTGATCACCGTCACCGACCCGGAGCATAAAAATATCCCGGTTAGGATGGTTCGTGATATCCGGGAGCAAATGTTTATCCGTCCCAACGAGGCAGACAGAAAGATCTACATTTTCGCGCAGGATATGGGCGACGAGGGGCATAATGCCCTTTTGAAGGTGCTGGAAGAACCGCCCAGCTACGGCGTGTTTATGCTGCTGACGGACAATGCCCAAAAGCTTCCCATTACCGTCCGTTCCCGGTGTACGGAGCTGCGGCTACAGTCGCTGCCCCGGGACATTATGGAGCAGCAGCTGCGGCAGAAATTCCCGGAAGCAGAGGAGGAGGCGCGCCTTGCGGCGATGGATCGCAGCGGCGGCTATTTGGGTCAGGCACTGGAAATTTTGGAACAGGGCAGCGGTGCAAGCCCCCAGACAGAGCAGTTTGTGGCGGCTTTTTCTCAAAAGTCCCTTGTGGGGATGCTGCAGACCTTGGCACCTATGGAAAAATGGAATCGGGACCGGTTGCTGACCGAGCTGCAGCAGTGGGAACAGGTGCTACACCAGGCCCTTTCCTGCCGGTGCGGTATAACCGCCCCGTCCCATCACGCCCGGGAGTTAAGCCAGCAGCGCAGTTCGTCTGATTTGCTGCAGGCACAGCGGGATGTGAAAAAAGCGATCGCATATATACAGGGCAATGTGTCCACCGCAGCGGTGTGCGGACACTTGGTATGGGCCCTGGGAAAATAAAGGAGTAAACAATGGAAGAGCAAAAGATACAAGAACCGGTGATGACAGAGGTGGTGGACATCCAGTTCCGTCCCGGTCAGAAAATTTATTATTTTGATCCCGCAGGTCACAGCTGCAAGATGGGTGACCATGTGATCATCGATACCGCCCGGGGTCCCGAATATGGCTACTGTACCGCCGGCAACCACCGGATTCCTATGACAGAGGTGGTAGCACCTCTGCGGCCGGTGCTGCGTATGGCAACGGAGCAGGACGAAAAGCGGGCGAAGGAAAATCAGGAAACGGAAAAGAAGGCATTTTTGGCTTGCAGCGAGAAGATCGCAGAGTACAAGCTGGATATGCAGCTGGTTTCCGCGGAGTGTTCCTTTGACGGGACGAAGCTGCTGTTCTTTTTCACTGCCGATGAGCGTGTGGATTTCCGGGAACTGGTGAAGGTGCTGGCAAATATGTTCCATACCCGCATCGAGCTGCGGCAGATCGGCGTTCGGGACAAGGCGAAGATGGTGGGTGGCTTGGGTATCTGCGGACGGCCTTTCTGCTGCGCAAGCTTTTTGGATGATTTCCAGCCGGTATCCATTAAAATGGCAAAGACCCAGAATCTGAGCCTGAATCCCACGAAAATTTCCGGCACTTGCGGCAGACTGATGTGCTGTCTGAAATACGAGCAGGATGCCTATGAAGACCTGCTGCGGACAAGTCCCAAGCAGGAATCCTTTGTGGATACCCCCGACGGCAGAGGTACGGTGGTGGAGGTGGATCTGCTGCGGCAAAGGGTGAAGGTCCGTATGGAGAACCAGCCGGAGAGCATTGGTACCTATTCCAATACGGACATTGCGGTTTTCCGCAACGGCAAGGCAAAGAAGACCGATGCACCGATCCCCGACGATTGGGCACCTATTTCCGGTGCCGGTAAGCAGAAAAAGCGGACACCGGAAGATCCGGATATGCCCTTTACCTTAGAACCGATCCGTATGCGCTACACCACCGAGACCATTGCGGAGGAGCAGGTGGTGGAGGAGGCTGAGGAGACGCAGCAGCCGGAGCAGAAGGACAGAAGAAAGCGCAATCGCAACAACCGCAACAGACAAAGAAATAAGACGCAGGCACAGCAGCAGGAGCAGCTCCAGGAACCCAAAAAGGAACAGCCGGAGCAGCCTGCCAAGGAGGGAGAAGGCGCACCTAAGAAGCACCGTCGCCCGCCCTACCGCCGCAGACATCGTGGCGGCAACAACAGCCAACCCAAAAGTGAATAACTAAAAAGCTCCCTTTCGGAAACAATCCGAAAGGGAGCTTTTTAATTGAGAATTGAGAGTTAAAAATTGAGAATTAAATTCGCAGTTTATCGAGATTACAGTTTTCGTTGTCATTGCGAACCAGTGACCGATGTCACTGGTGTGGCAATCTCAAGGAGAATACGGATTCTTCGCTTTCGCTCAGAATGACAAGGCGTATCGAAACAACTCGATAAATTGGAATTTGCGGCTGTGGATAAAAAATGCATATCTGTATCATATTATAAGCAGAAATTCGGGAGGTATGGGTATGAAAGGATTTTTGCGGCTTGGCTGCTTATGTTTGGTACTTTTGCTTCTTTCCGGCTGCGGCGAGAAGAAACCGGAAGAAACCGCCGGTAACGATACATTGGTAGTGGGCACGTTGAATTTTGACGGAAAATTTTCTCCGTTTTTTTCCACCAACACCTATGAACGGGATGTGTGGAGTCTGGTGCATCTGCGGCTGTTGGAAACGGACCGGGAAGGGGCGGTGGTGCTCCGGGGCATTGGAGGAGAGACCCGACCTTATAACGGCACTGACTACACCTATCGGGGAATTGCGGACTGTGCTGTTACGGAAAATCCTGACGGCAGTGTTTACTATGACATTACGCTCCGGGAGGACATTACCTTTTCCGATGGAGAAAAGGTGGATATTGACGATGTGATCTTTTCTCTCTATGTGCCGCTGGATCCCAGCTATGACGGAGCAATGACGCTTTACAGCTTGCCAATTGAGGGACTCTCCCAGTACCGGGAGGGGGATGCCCGGAGCGTTTCCGGCATTCAGCGTACCGGCGATCACAGCTTGCGGCTGGTACTGACGGAGGCTTCAGCCACCGCCATTTATGAGCTTTCCACAGCGGTGGTCCCCCTGCACTATTACGGCAGTGAAGCACTGTACGACTATGAAAATCAGCAGTTTGGCTTTCCTAAGGGCGACCTTTCCGGGGTTCGTTCCGTTACCACCCGCCCGGTAGGGGGCGGTCCTTACCGGTTTGTCAGTTACACCGGCGGCGTGGTTACTTTGGAGGCAAATTCCCGGTACTGGCGGGGTGCGCCCAAGACCCGGTATATCCAGTTCCGGGAGGGACAGGAGGCGGACAAGCTATCGGGCATTCTGGCAGGCACTACCGATGTAACTGATCCGGCTTACTCCACGGAAACCGCCAAAGCCATCGAAAAAGCCAATGGCGGCAAGCTGTCCGGCGATACCATGGCAACGGTGCTGACCCCCAATCTGGGCTACGGCTACGTGGGAATGAATGCAAACAATGTGTCTGTAGGCGGCGATGGCGGATCAGTGGCTTCCAGAAATTTGCGAAAAGCCATTGCAACGGTCATTGCGGTGTACCGGGATGTGGCGGTGGATTCCTATTATGGGGACTACGCAAATGTGATCCACTATCCTATCTCGGATACCTCCTGGGCAGCTCCACGGGTCACCGATGAGGGCTACCGCACCGCTTTTTCCACGGGGGTCAAGGGAGAAGCGTTGTATACCCCGGATATGACATCCCAGCAGCGGTATCAGGCAGCACAGGCTGCGGCTCTGCAGTATTTCCAGGCGGCGGGCTACACCGTCCAGAATGGGAAAATTACCGCTGCCCCGGCAGGGGCGGCAATGGGCTATGAGGTTTTGGTAGGTGCCGGCGGCACCGGCGACCATCCTACCTTTATGGCACTGACCCTGGCGGCAGAGGCGTTAAAGGAAATCGGCTTTACCCTGACGGTCACAGACCTTTCTGACTTTACGGAGCTGTCCGGTGCGGTCAATGCGGGTACGGCAGAGCTGTTTGCAATGGCCTGGAGTGCATCGGCAGACCCGGATCTGTATCAGGTCTACCACTCGGAGGGCAGTTCCAACGAAAAGACCTATCACATCAAGGATGCGCAGCTGGATGAGCTGATCCTGCTTGCCCGTCAATCGCCGGATCAAAGCTACCGGAAGCAGCTTTACCGGCAGGCATTGGAGATCATCGGGGATTGGGCGGTGGAAATTCCTATGTATCAGCGGCAAAATGCTACGGTGTTTTCGCCAAAGCGGGTGGATATGGAAACTCTCACACCGGATATTACCGCATTTTGGGACTGGACAATGGAAATCGAAAAACTACAGCTGAAATAAAGAAATTCCAATTTATCGAGCTGTTCAAACTCGCACAACCCAATTGTCATTGCGAGCCAGTTCGCAAACTGGCGTGGCAATCTATTGGTAACACTTGGTTTTTAGATTGCCACACCAGTGACATCGGTCACTGGTTCGCAATG
>JAZNRQ010000137.1:0-18870 GCA_045590735.1 Faecousia sp.
TCTTTAGTGCCCCCTGCCAGTCTGACAAAAATAGGTTTTTTGACAGACTGACCTGCCGCAGAGCGTTGCTCTGCGGCAGTTTTTCATTAGTTTCCGGAGACTGTCCAGGGATTTTTCAATGTATAATTCACAGCATCAATGTTGCTCTGCATTTAGATTCTCCACAGTCTGATGTGCTGCTTCCTGTAATGTAGGAATCAAGGATTCCTTTAAGGCATAATTGGGGCGATAGGTGTTTCCTATACAGCTTTGTCCGGTGAGTATCTCAAACCAAACGCAGGCATTCAGATATTGACCGCCGCCAATATCACCGTCATGGTAATAGTCACCCACACCATTTCCAACTGCCAGCCGGGCGCACAGGTTGTCATAGCCACCCTCACGGATGATCTGCCATGCCTCACCGGTGTTAACACGCGGAACATCGTACTTTTCACAAATGGCCAATGCAAGATCCTTTTGGGTCTGTGTATCCCGGGTCTGCTGCTCCAGACTGGTCATTTGATAGCCGTCACGGTCATAGCCGATCTGATATGCCCAGGTTTGATGCCAATATACATCTGCATTGGGGAACTCACTCTTAAGATAAGGAATCAGTGCATCTGTATAAGCCGCTGTATTAACCAGATGGGTCTGCAACCCAACCTTACGGATAGCGCTGGAGGATTCCTGCAAACTGATCACATCCCAATTCCCCTGGGCGAGGCAGTATTCCAGGCTCACATTGCTGTACTGTTTTCTGCCGTTTCCGTCGGTTACAAAGAACTGGTATTTGGATTCGTTGCCGATCCACCAGTTATAATGCTGATTCAGCGTACAGCCGGAATAATAGACATTGCACACACGCATCTTCACACCTGCTGCCTCAGCAAGACCGTACAGCTCCTCCACATAGTAATAGCAGAAGGAACTGCCGATCATCAAAATATCGATCACATCGTCCTCTTCGGGAGTAGGGATGTTGGTAAGGCTCCAGTTATTCATACCGTTCTTCTTCCAGGTCTCGTAGAATGCGCGGGCATTGCTGGTGTGGCGGCGGTAGTGGGTGGGATCCTCGGAGATCATGTTGTCCAGCCGCTCCATGGCAGTCTTTAAACTATAGTCTGCGTTCCGGCTCATCAGCTTAGTGCCGTCGGTCAACTGCAGATATGCGCTGGCGTAAATGGGCATCTGTCCCCGCACTTGGTTACTAACTGGGGAAAGGTCCTTTTTCATGATATTATTGATGGCAACGCCGGTCTTCTTCTCGCCGCTGACAAAATCAGCACCGTCATAATCTACCTTCACAACATTTTTATCGTTCCGGAAGTTTTCATCTGGCTGGTTGTACACGCTCAGGGCGATGCCGTAGACATCTACCAGCGCAGCCAGCTGACTGTCGCAATCCCAGCTTGCCTTGTAGTACACGCCACAGCTGGAAGTACGCAAGGTCACATCGGTCAGCCGCATACCCAGACGGTGATAGGTTGCGGTGTCACCCTCTACGATAGCGATATACTCTCTGCCGTCGTAGACAGTGGTGTGGATATCGGTCTTAGTATTGCCGTTTAGGATCGCCTTGCCGGTACCCACGGTGTAATCGTCACCACTGGAGTCCATGCCGTAAAGGGTATAGTCACCGGTGACGGTAAGGGTCTTACCATTCAGGTCCACGGCGCAATCCTTGGTCAGCGTCATGGCTGTATCTGCAAAGATCTGGATATAGCCGCCTTCTTCGTATGCAGCCTGGGCAGCCGCCATATCCATTACCCACTGGGTTTTGCCGTCAGTTGCCACAACTGCGATGTTGCCCAACACCAGTTTGCCGTCCATCACGGTGATGCTCTGTCCGTCCTTGTTCTCCAGGAACAGCTTGCCGGCAAAATCCACGGCGGTGGTATTGACCACCTCAGAGCCTGTAAAGTTTGCCTCCAGCACGCCTAGACTGATGTTACCGGTGAGGCCTGCGCCTACAGTCAGGTTATAAGCCACTGCTCCGTTGTCATAGTAGATATCCTGGCCTTTGGTGGCCGCGCTGCCGTTACTGATAAAGACCGCATCCAGCACCGTGATACCGCAGGTGTAGATATTACCGCCGGTGGTACCGGCTTTGCCGGTTGTGATGATAGGCTTTCCTTTTTGGCTTGCATAGACATGGAAGCCGTCATCCTTGGCGTCATTATGGTCATAGTTACCGCCGTTGGTGTGCACATTGCCACCACTGGTCTTGGCAGTGCCGTGGGAGATCTCACCGCCGTTAATCCGAATATTACCGTGGTTGATCAGGATATTACCACCGGTGGTAGCAGTTGCTTGACCGCCGGTGATGGTGCAATCAGTAAAGGTTGCGCCACTTAAGTAGCTGGCAGCATACAGATTGCCGCCTCTGGAGGCTGTGCCGCCGCTGATGAAGCAATCGGTGACATCCAGGGAAGCCCGGCTGCCCAACGAGATATTGCCACCGTATCCAGAAGTCTTACCGTCTCTGACAAGGCAGTTCTCCATGGAAGCATTGAAATAGTTGAGATAAAGTGTGCCGGCTGATGTGGTTGCATCGCCACCGGAGATCAGCGCATTTTGGATGGTTGCATCGCCAATATTTCCGGATGCGCCATTGAACCGCAGATTTGCACCGCTGTTTGTAGCCGTACCACCCAGGAAGCTGCCACCGGTAATATTGATTGTGTTCTTCTGTCCGAAGCAGAAGGTGCTGCCTGCATAGATCTTAGCGCCCAAGGCGTGGCCTGCGGTCATAGTAAAGGTCTTGGCGCCATCGCTCATATGCAAAACGCCGCCCAAAGCAGTAGTGGCTGTATTGCTGAAAGCACTGCCGTCAAACATGCCGCCATGGATATTTGTATTACCGGTGGTGTAGATCACGCCACCGGAGGTGACGGTTTTACCGGCTGTATAGATATAGTTACCACCGTAAATATTTAATGTGCCTTCGTTGTAAATGACGCCACCGGCTTCATTTGCAACACCGCTGCCCTTCACCGTTGCGCCGCCGACAGTGTCCAAAACGGTCAACGTTGCGCCGGCCTCAATTTTAAAGGTCCGCTCCGAAGAGGTGATATTATTACCACGCAGATCCAGCACCACATCGCCGGTAATGGTATAGGCTGCGGTGATGTTCTTTGCGCCGGTTAGGTAGCAGTGACCGGATAAGGTTTCGCCTGCTTCGGTCCAGGTCACAGTCTGCTTACAGTGGGGACAAGTGCTGCCAACTACATCAGCGATCTGCCCGCCAACAATGGTAACAGAGGCTTCCCCCGTCTGATAGAGGTTTGCGCCCTTCCCCGCTGCCACACCGCTGGAGATATTCACATTTTCCAGTCGCTGGGTGCCTTTGCCAAGATACAGATTACCACCGTTTGCTGCCGCATAACCGTTTCGGATGGTACTGTTTTTGATGCTGACCTGACAGCCGCCCTGGACGAAGATGTTTCCTCCGCCGTTGTCTGTCGCATTGGCAATGCCGTGCTCGATCACCGCATTTTCTATGGTCAGACTGCCACCCTCCTGGTAGATATTACCACCGGACAGCTTCGCTGTGCCACCGCTGATTCGGCAGTTTTTCAGAGTCGTTGTGCCATAAGAGAAAATAGCGCCGCCCGACACATCTGCGCTGCAGTTTATAATGCTGCCGCCCAGGATCTCCACATTGGAACGAACGCTGTTGGCATGGATCGCGCCGCCCTGTTCGGTGGTGCTACCTCCCAGGATCATACCGCCGTACATTTTGAAGTGACAACCCGCACCTACGGAAATCAAACCGCCATTGCGGGAGCTTTTGTTATCCGAGTCCACAGTCAGTGTGCCACTGTGCAGCGCAAATGTGGGGTCGGCTGTTTCGTTCATAGCCACCATGACGACGCCGCCAAAAGCGCCGCCGGAGGTCTTGGAACACATACGGCCTCCGCCTACAGAATCCATAACGTAAAGATTGCCGTAGACCAGGAACAATCTTCCGTAATTCGTGGTTGTCAGCGTCTTGCCCCGAAGATCGATAACCACATGATCTCCCGCCATAATGGTATGTTGCTGCGTTTGCTGGTAATCCTCCGGCAAATAGTAATGTCCGGCAGCGGGAGCGCCATTAACATTGACATCCCAGGGTTTCCACTGCACAGCATCCACCTGCAAACCGCAGCCGCAGGGGCATTGCTCAGTCGCAAGTGTAATGTTCTCAGCCTGTTCTTCGCCGGACCAAGCCGATGCCGGCATGACGACCATGGTCATAAGCATAGCCGCAACAAGAATAACAGCTAACAATCGTTTCATCGCTTTCACTCCTTATATGAATTATGAAACCATTGTAGCATTGCATTTTTGTTAATTCTTTAACATTTTTGTCTTATATTTTCACTGTGTTGCATTTTTCGCTGCTTTGCTGTATAATAAGTGCAAAGAGAGGAGGTTATGCCATGCAATTTCCGGATGTAACAGTTGAGATTATTGTTAACCACGGCATTCACCTGGATCCAAGAATACACGATTTATCGCCCTCTGAAGTCAAAGGTGCCCTTTCAACCTGCTATGAATTGATGCTCTTTCCGGAGGATTGGGATGGTGGTCCGGTAATCGACGGTGTACACTACCCCGCCGCAAAGGACCACATCGTATGTTGTAAGCCAACACAATACAAGCGGCTAAAAGGTGCTTTCAAAAGTTACTCTTTTAAACTGAACACCACCGATCCCCAACTAAAGGAGGCGCTGGACAACCTCCCCACATATACCTACCACCCGAACGCAGCAGAAATCCTTACCAAAATACGCAGTGCTTACTATACCGTCGCCACACGGACCTCCCTGCTAGACCGGTTGGATCTAACCAGCCTTACATCTACCATCCTACATATGCTACTTTCCGCAGAATTCCCACTGGAGCATACGCATCAGGGAAACCCCCGCCGGCATCAGCAGGCACTGCTGGCAGCCAACCAATACCTGAAGGAGCATTTAGAAGAAGATTTGGATCTTGCCAAACTGGCGAAAGACAGCCACCTGCACCCCACTTATTTTCATAAACTGTTTACTGCAGCATTCGGCATGTCCCCCTCAGAACAACTGACGCTTTACCGCATCCGGAAATCCCGGGATCTACTTCGCCAAGACGATCTGACCATCGCCGAAATTGCCCGGCAGTGCGGTTTTTCCTCCCAAAGCTATTTCACCCGTAAGTATAAGGAGATAAACAAAGAGACCCCCTCCAAATTCCGAAATGCCATTCGCAAACGCAGAAAGAAATAAATTCCAATTTAATAACAAAAAGATCCTGCTCGAATGTGAACCGAACCAGTAAAATCGGACAATAGAGAAAACACCCCCTAATGTAGGATAATAACTACATTAGGGGGTGTTGTTATGTCTAATCGAAATGTGTCAGTTTTTTGGCGTGTCCAGAAGCGGCTACTACTCCTACATAGGGGTGCTTTCGTACTGTCCGCACAAATTGGGGCAGTTCATGAGAAGGGATCCTTTCGTTTCTGTTTTAAATTACTCCGTTACTGCTTCTGCAGGCTGCTCCGGAATCAGTTCCTTATTGGGCCGCCAGAAGGCAAGGGCAATGAGAATATAGGTTGCAGATCTTACCACCACTGCAATATCGATCTGCGTTCCTATGAAATACATTCTCAACAGTCTTCCCAGTTCTCCGCCCCGAATCAGATTCGTCAATATAAAGGAGCAGAAAGGCGCGATCACCGCAGTCAGGTAAGCCAAAATGCCCAGCAGCAGTAAAACAATGCCTGCCTTCTCTCCAAACACCTTACCCTTGGTAAAGCAGGAGATTATAATAGCCAGGAAGAAAATGGCCATAGGAACTGTAAATACAAATTCCACAAGATAAGAGAGAAGCAAATTGGTTAAATCGAGACCCCTTCCCTGTAACACTACCGGGATCAAAATGTCACTGACCAAGGGCTGAAGAACTAATGTGTAAATGATCGGCAAAACAAAAGCAAATGCCGTCAAAATGTTTTTCCTGCCAACCAACAACGCTACCGGAATACCCAGCCAAAAGACGTAATAGAGTAAGTTTGCCATATTGGGTAATATCCGCCAAATGTCTCTATACCTAATCATCATATAAGCAATACTGCTGATGTTGTCGCAAAGATCTATCAGCCCCAGCATTAGGATTGCCGCAACAGCGGCAGCAGACAGGGCTTTGTTTGTTTTGTCGTATGTCAGTGTCATTGCGCATTCTCCTCTGTATTTTCATTGTTTTCTGTTTCTTCTTCCGGTGCCACCGGTTCTTTATTGGGTCTTGAATATGCCAGGGCGATCAGCAAGGTGGGACTTGCCGTCAGCAGCACATTAAAATTAATAGGACTGTATCGCAGAAAATCCTGGATCAAGTCGTCTATATACAGGGATTCTGCGTGGCGAATACTGGACACAACGCTGTTAACAAAATACCCGGTCACAGGCCGTGTCACTGCGTTCAGATACGTAAGGCCACCCAAAATCAGCAGTACAACGCCTGCCTTTTCCCCAAAGAGCTTGCCCTTTGTAAAGCAGCTTAACATGATCGCCACATAAAACAGGATCATCGGCACTGAGAACACAAAGTTTTGCAGCACGTCCAAAACCCCGTCCACCACATCCTGGGAATTATCCAACAGCAGCGGATAGATCACAACACTGAAAACCGGCCAGACCAGCAAGGTATATACCAACGGAAGGGCAAAAGCCAAGCCGGTCAGCACATTCTTTTTTCGCCAGATCAGTGCCAGCACAACGCCGGCAGAAAACAAATAGGTCGACAGGCTCAGCAAGGAAACAATGCCGCGTCCCCAAGAATAATATCCATAGCCGATATTGGGAAGATTCATCAGCACAGAGGATACGGTGGATGCTATACTCGTTAGGTTTAGTGTCAGTAATACCGTCACTGCGATCAGGGACAGGGTCTTATGGGTCTTATCGTATGTAAGTCTCATTGCTGCACCTCCTCGGTTTCTGCAGCTTCTTCCGCAGGTTCTTTATCCGGCAAAAAGAATGCAAAGCCGATCAGCGGGAAGATGCTTGCCGGGACTAAAACTGTGGGTATGCTATAGACCCCACGAAGGCAATCCCTAAGAAGCTCCTCTACGCTCAATTCCTCAGCATACCGGATGCTCATCAAAATGCTGTCCACAAAAGTAGCAGTTACGGGCAATGTGACCAGCGTCAGCCAGGCAAGAAAAGCCAGGATCAGCAGCACAAAGCCCGCCTTTTCTCCAAAAAGCTTGCCCTTTGTAAAGCAGCTGATCATAATCGCCACGCAGAACAGTGCCAGCGGGATCAAAAAGCTCCACGCCTCAAGAGCCTGCAGCACAATGTCCACCACATCCCTGGAGCCCAGGCAGAGCAGGGGTACCGCCAGGAAGGTGCATACCAGCGGAATGCCGAAAGCAATAGCGGACAGCATATTCTTTTTCCGGGAAATCAGTGCAAACAGGATGCCGCTGTAGCTCAGTGCGTACAGGGGAACCAAAAAGATTGCTAATTCGCCCAGCAAATCTTCCCAGGAAAACCTTCCGAAAAAGATTTCATATACCAATCCACGGAAAGCGTTGCTCACAGCCGTCAGCGTAACACTCAAGAGAAGTGTTGCGATCACCGTAGCGCAAATCAGCGACAGGGTCTTATGGGTCTTATCGTATTTTCGTATCATTTGTCA
Organism: Faecousia sp.; assembly: GCA_045590735.1. Taxonomy (GTDB): domain Bacteria; phylum Bacillota; class Clostridia; order Oscillospirales; family Oscillospiraceae; genus Faecousia. The sequence continues at coordinate 7,651 of JAZNRQ010000137.1, forward strand.
CCCTCCTTTTATTTCTGCAGGTGCTTCCACAGCCACAGGCATTTCCTTGCAGGGCAGGAAAAATGCCAGTGCCATCAGCAAAATAGGCAGATTTAAAAGCATTGACGGAAGCAAGGAACTGATGCTCCCCATTAAATGACGCTGGAAAACGCTCCACTGGATCGCCACACCTGCGAAGATCCAGTTAAATACCGAAAGCAATGCTGTCAGCACAAAGTCTGCCGCCAAATTGCTCACAAACAGGGCTGCCGCCAGCAAAAGCAGCAAAATGCCCCACTTTTTACCGGGAAATACACCTTTGGTGCAGCAGGCAATGACCACCGCAGCATAAAACAGCACCAGCGGCACCGATTGCAGTGCGTATGTCAGGAAGCTGCTTAAAATGTGGATCCCAGAGTAATTTCCCTGGCACAGGATCTGCACCGGATTTTTGATCAGTAATATGTACAGCACCGGCAGTGCAAACAGGATGGCGCTGATCCAATTTTTCCTTCTGACCAGCAGCACGACCACCACAGCAACCTGCAACAGCAGTGCAGGCAGCTCTGCCAGGCTGGACAGCATCAATCGCAGGCTATCCTTCAGTCCGTCGGCATAAAGACCGATATAGCTGATACCGGTGGTGATCAGGCCGATCAGCTGCGCAATCAGTACAACCCCCAAGGTTCCTGCCGCCAGGTAGGAGAACAGCCGGTTTGTTTTACCGAAGTTTCGCTCCATAAAAGCAACCTCTCACTGCATTAGTTAATGTAGAGCATAATCAGACCGTCAGCACTGCTGATCACATACTGCATCTGATTGTGGATCGCTGCCTGTACTGTTTCACCGGACGCGGACTGGACGGACTTGGCATTTTCCAACAAATCTGCCGCACTGTCATAATCCAAAGAGGTGTCGATCACAGCGCAAACATAGCAGGCAATGTCCATAAACTTTGCCTTATCGTAGCTGCCGGAATTGGTGACCGCGTACAGGGCAACACCTGTGGTCATACCGTCGTTCTTATCGTAAAGGATCTTAATACGAGCACACAGTTCATCATTCCAGCGGTCGGAAACCGTATAGATCACTTCGCCGAAGCCTGACTCCTCCAGATCCACGCTGTAGCCCTGGAGTCCCTGAGAAAGACGCTCAGCAACCGCCCTGTTGGGTGATGTGAACGCGCCATCCTTAACACAGGAATTGGCATTTCCGCCGATGATGGAAATGGCATTGTCAAAACCCTCAACGCCCTGAATGATCACGCTCTGCATACTGTCTGTGTCACCGTTGACGATCACACCTTCCAGCCCTTCAAACAAAGCCTCTGAATCAATAGAACCGATGATCTGCTGCACAGAATCCGAATCAATGACGGGAGTCTCCACAGAGCCGATGACGGAATCAGCAAATTCATCTACCGCCTGGGATGCATCCGGAATGGAAATCGCACCCTGAAGCTCTAAAGGCTCCTCTTTATTCAGAATGCCCGACAGCACATCCTTCACCGCTCCGCAGCCGGTAAGCTGCAGTGCCATTGCCGCAATGGCCGCGACCAACAAAATGCCACGGAATACTTTTGAAACCTTCTTCATATCAATCTGCTCCTTTCCATAAGGACATTTGTTCACAGTTATGATACATTTTACCAATTCTTTCAGAAAAAGTCAACTATACCAATGCCCCCGGACCTTTCGGTCCGGGGGCGGGACATTTATTGGATCTTTTCTGCCAGGGTATCGTAGATCGTTTTTGTTTCTTCCGGGGTTTTGGCTACGATGACCAAGACCTCATTGCCCTTTTTCAGCACCACAGCGTCTTTTCCCCGGGTGTAGGCATAGAGGGTGTATCTGCCAAATTCCTCATTTTTAAATGTGCCGGTGGAAAGCCGGGGCGAACCGAAGCCCATTTCCCGGGTACCGATGGCAAAGGATTCCCGGTACTCCACCGAATCCACTTCTTCATAGGAAACGGTCAAATCGCCGGTATAGGTGGCATCGACGGTAAAATCCGCATCCCCATAGGTAACTGTCACATTACCGGTAAACATCAGCACACCAACCACCGCAAAGATCAGCGGCACAGTAATGGCCGTGATCCAAAGAGCCACCTTGTCACTTTTCTGATTGAAAACAGGCTCGTATGCAATGCCTTCTGCCTTATGCTTTTTATAGATGGAGTAGGAATAGACGGTAGGCACAACGGTGGATACCAGGAGCATACCGATCATTACAGCAACTGCAATTTTGACAGGCAAAAACGCAGATGCGATAATCACCAAACCGCTCCAGAACCAGATCTTTCCGCCTAACCGGTGGGTTTTATTCCAGTTTTCATCGTTTCCCATAGTCCAGTGGAGCTTAATGCCCATTGTGCGGTTACGGGTGGTTTTGGGCAAGTAATTGCCGATATAAACAAACAGACAGCCAATCAGCACGGGAATCAGTGCAAACAGATCCCAATCTTTTCCCAGTGCTACACTGTAAATAAAGCCGTGTACCACCAGGGAAAGTGCAGGCACAATTATATATTGTATTGCAACAATTTTACCGTTTTGGGGATTCTTCTTTTGCAAAAGCCCTTCCACCAACAGCAAAATCCACTGCAGTGCCAATAAAATCAGCGGTGTACCAAATACCATAAAGGCCTTGGGCGCTGTACCGTCGGCTACCCCGTCCGCGCCCCAATGGCTGACCATCGAATCCGGCAGCTGCTTCCAAAATATCACTCCGAAAACAATCGGCAACAGGATCACTAAAGACGAAATAATTGCCTTCCATTTATGATTCTTAATCACTGCTATCCTCTCCTTTCAAGTCACGAACCCACAGCAGGATCTCCTCCAAAACAGATGCGTTCAGTTCATAAAATATAAATTTTCCTTCCCGGGTATCCCGGATCAGATCTGCATCCTTCAGCACTGACAAGTGCCGGGAAATGGATGCATCGGTGACGGAAAAGTGCTCGCAGATCTCCCCTGCTGACATTCTGCCCCTTTTCAGAAGATTCAGTATCTCCCGACGGATTGGGTCAGACAGTGCCTTGAGTGTTTGCTGCAAACCCATTGTGGTTACCTCCTTCAATTAACATTTAACTTAATTGTTAATTGTATTATAATATATATCCCTTCCCTTGTCAAGAGCAATTTTCAAAATTTTCTATGTATCACAGCAGTGATCAAATTCAGAGTTTATCGAGCAGTTTCCAAACCCGCACAACCCAATTGTCATTCCGAGCCAGTTCGCAAACTGGCGTGGGAATCTATTGTTACAACTTGGTTTTTGAGATTGCCACACCAGTGTGAGCACTGGTTCGCAATGACAACGAAGATTTTAATTGCTCGAGAAATTGGAATTTGAGACGCAAAACAGGAAAACCGCTGTGGTGCAGCACTGCATCACAGCGGTTTTCTTTAATTCTTCAGGCTTTGCAGCGGTGCGGGAATTCTGCCGCCACGGGCAATAAATAGCTCACTGGACTCCGGGTGCACCGGCATTACCGGCGCGCTGCCAAGCAAACCGCCCATTTCCACCCGGTCACCTACCACCTTCCCCGGTGCGGGAATAATACGCACGGCGGTGGTTTTGGAATTGACCATACCGATGGCCGCTTCGTCTGCAATGATCGCAGAAATGGTAGCTGCAGAGGTATCCCCCGGTACAGCGATCATATCCAGACCCACAGAACAAACGCAGGTCATTGCCTCCAGCTTGTCCAGGCACAGGGTACCGGACTCTGCCGCAGCGATCATACCCTCGTCCTCAGACACCGGGATAAAGGCACCGGACAAGCCACCCACGTGGTTGGATGCCATCACACCGCCCTTTTTCACCGCATCGTTCAGCAGTGCCAGCGCAGCGGTAGTGCCGTGGGTACCGCAGACCTCCAAGCCCATTTCCTCCAGGATCCGTGCCACACTGTCGCCCACCGCCGGGGTAGGCGCAAGGCTCAGATCCACGATGCCGAAGGGCACATCCAAACGACGGGAGGCTTTCACACCTACGATCTGACCCATACGGGTCACCCGGAAAGCGGTCTTCTTAATGGTTTCCGCCACCTCGTCAAAGGGTTTTCCCTTAACGCCCTGCAGTGCGTGGTATACCACGCCCGGTCCGGAAACGCCCACATTGAGTACACATTCCGGCTCACCCACACCGTGGAACGCACCTGCCATAAAGGGGTTATCCTCCACCGCATTGGCAAACACCACCAATTTCGCACAGCCAAGACCATCATTGGCAGCTGTCTTTTCCGCGGTAGCCTTGATGATCTGACCCATTTTTGCCACCGCATCCATATTGATGCCCGCCTTGGTAGAGCCCACATTGACGCTGGAGCAGACACGCTCGGTGGCTGCCAGTGCTTCCGGGATCGAATCCATCAGGATCCAGTCGCCCTTGGTAGCACCCTTTTGCACCAAAGCGGAAAAGCCGCCGATAAAGTTGACACCGCAAGTCTTTGCCGCCTCGTCCATCGCAATGGCAAGGGGCACATAGCTATCTGCATTGCAGGAATTTCCGATCAGTGCCATTGGGGTAACGGAGATCCGCTTGTTCACAATGGGAATACCAAATTCCCACTCGATCTGCACGCCTACCTTCACCAGGTTTTCCGCCTTGCGGGTGATCTTATCATAGATCTTGCGGGCGCAGACCTTGATATCCGGGTCGGCACAATCCAGCAACGAAATACCCATCGTAATGGTACGAATATCCAGATGGCGTTTATCGATCATATCCTGGGTGTACAGAATATCATTCAAATTCAGCATATTCTACCTCACACCCGATGCATTGCTTCAAAAATATCTTCCCGCTGCAGACGGATGGAGAGGTTCATTTCCTTACCCTTCTTCTCCATCGCCTTGGCAAGCTCTGCCAAAGGCACGGTACTTTCGGACACATCCACCGCCATCATCATGGTGAAATAGCCCTGCATAACCGTCTGGCTGATATCCAGTACATTAACATTATAAGATGCCAGCTCCACACAAACAGCCGCAATAATACCAACCGCATCCTTACCGACTACCGTAACGATTGCTTTCATATTAAGTAGTGGGGAATCGAACACCGATGGCCCCACACCCGTCCTTTCGTTTGTATTTTTGTTTATCTTCCTTGCCTTGCAGTCGCAAGGCTGCGTCATCTGCGCAAAACTCCAAAGCGAAAATCCTGGCTGTGGGGTGCTGTGCAGTTTTCAGGGGGCAGCTTTTTGACAAGACAAGTAAAATCGTAGAGGGAATACCCATTGGTATTTTCAAGGAGCTTTCCGCCGTATTGGTGGAAAGCTGCCCCATGAAAACCTATCGGGGTTCAATTCCCACTACTTACACCTCGTAATCCGCTGCCACACGGGTGGCAATAAAATGATGGAAATTGCCCTTGGCTGCCACGTGCAGAGGGTGAACCGCATAGTTTTCCAAAGCCTCACGACTTTCAAATTCGGAGTACAGCGCGTAATCCAAGCCATTGAAAGCAAGTCTTACCTCCAGGTGCTTCAGGCCGGGAATCTGTCCCACCAGGGGATGCAGAGAATCGCCAATGACCTTGATCGCCTCTTCCTTGTTGACGCCTTCTTTAAATGTGTACATAACGATATGCTTGACCATAACAGTTTTCCTCCATAAAAATCGATACCGGGATCGGTAAGCCGACCCCGGTATGTAAATTTATAAATTACTCAGCCTCAGCCTCAGTCTCGGCCTCAACCTCAGCCTCAGCCTCTTCCTCGGCAGCGTCCTCAGCCGCAGCCTCCAGCAGAGCGCGAATGGACAGGGAGATACGCTTGTTCTCTGCGTCCACATCGGTGATCTTGACCTGAACTTCCTGACCCTCGCTCAGCACATCCTCGGGCTTGCCGATGCGCTTGTCAGCGATCTGAGAAATGTGGATCAGACCGTCAACACCGGGGATGATCTCAGCAAATGCACCGAAGGTCATCAGCTTCACGATCTTGGCATCCACCACGTCGCCCACATTGTAAGAAGTCATAAACTTGTTCCAGGGGTTCATCTCAGCGGTCTTGTAGCCCAGAGAGATCTTGCGCTTCTCGGGGTCGAAGGAGATGACGTAAACATCGATCTCGTCGCCAACCTTCACAACCTCAGCGGGGTTCTTGATGCGGTTCCAGCTCAGCTCGGAAACGTGAACCATACCGTCCACACCGCCGATATCCACAAATGCGCCATAAGAAGTCAGGGACTTGATGGTGCCGTGGTACTTTGCGCCCACCTCGATCTCTGCCCACACCTTCTCCTGTGCGGCCTTGCGGGTCTCAGAGGAAACAGCGCGGATAGAACCGATCACGCGGCGGCGTGCACGGTTGACCTCGGTGATCTTCAGCTGAACAGTCTGACCGACCATACCGGTCATATCGCCACCCTTGGCAACACCGGACTGAGAAGCGGGGATAAACACACGGATGCCCTTAACGGTAGCAACCAGGCCGCCCTTGTTCTCTTCGGTGATGATGCCGTCCACAGTGGTCTTCTCTTCGCACCAGGTGTTCATATCGTCCCACACCTTCATGCCGTCCAGCTTCTTCTTGGACAGCTGGCAGGTGCCTTCCTGATCGTTCACACGAACGACGAACACTTCGATCTCATCGCCAACCTTCAGAATGTCCTCGGGCTTCACGCTGGGATCCGCGCTGACTTCGTCATACGGAATATAGCCGGCATGCTTGGTGCCCAGATCGATCTGGACTTCGGTGGTGCCGATTCCGGTAACGATGCCTGTGACCTTATCTCCTGTATTCAAAGTCTTGATGGACTGCTCGAGCAATGCCTCAAAGCTCTCCTCCTGTGCAGTCTCAACTTTAGTAATTTCGCTCATAGTCTTGTTGACCTCCTTTATAATCCACGCCGGGGTTGATGCACCGGCAGTGATTCCAACATCAGCCACACCGCTGAAAAACTCCGGATCCAGTTCTGATGCGTTATCCACCAGAACCACCCTGTCGCAGTGCTCCCGGCAAATCATAGCAAGGCGGCCTGTGTTGGAACTGAGGGTGTCTCCTACAACGACCATAGCTTGGCAAATCGTACTCAATTTTGCCGCCTCGTTCTGCCGGGATTCGGTAGCTTTACATATTGTATCAAAAATTTTTGCGTTAGTAAACTGTTTTTTTACAAAATTAACGCACAAATTCCACAAAGATTCTGTGGATGTGGTTTGGCAAACCATACAAATCGGCAAATCGCCGCCTTCCGGCAGGCTTTGTGCCCATTCCTGCAGCTCCTCAGGTGTCTGGAATATCTCACAGCGGTTACACCAGCCGGCAATGCCCTCCACCTCCGGGTGGGCACGGGTGCCGATAATAATGGGGAGTCTTCCCTCCTCCTCTGCCTTGCTGACGATCCCGTGGATCCGCTTGACAAAAGGGCAGGTGGCATCAATGATCTGTACACCCTGTGCTTCCAGTGCTTCATAGACCTTCCGAGTCACACCGTGAGAACGGATGATCACTGTGCTGCCTTCCGGTGCTTCTTCGGGGGTATCGATGACCTGGACACCCATTTTCTCAAAATGTGCCACTGCGTGCCGGTTATGGATGATGGGTCCCAGGGTACAGACCCGCTTTCCCTCCTGCGCTGCCTGCTCCACCAGCTCCACCGCCCGGTTTACACCGAAGCAAAAGCCGGCACTTTTCGCAACCTTTACGCTCATAAAGCAATCTTCTCCCCGATAATTTGTTTCATTTTTGCCAGCACACCATCAATGTCCAGCTGGGAAGTGTCCACCAAAATGGCATCCTTTGCCTGCTTCAGCGGTGCAATGGGACGGTTGGAATCCTGGTAATCCCGTTGCTGGATCTCCTTGAGGATGGTCTCATAGTTTGCCGGCTGACCCTTTGCTTTCAGTTCTTCGGTACGACGCTGGGCACGCACCTCCGCAGAGGCTGTGAGGAAAATTTTTACCGTTGCTTTGGGCAGCACCACGGTGCCGATATCTCTGCCGTCCATGATCACATTGTGCTTTCTTGCCACATCCCGCTGCATATCCAGCAGCACATCCCGCACCACTGCGTGAGCGGAAACCAGAGATGCTTTCTGGGAAATGTCCTGGGTACGGATATCGTCAGTCACATCCATACCGTTCATAATCATACGCTGCTTGCCCTCTTCATCGTATTCGATGTTGACGGTCAGCTCATCGATGTACCGGGTCACACCGTCCACATCCTTGGGGCTGACCCCCCACAGATCCAAAAAATATGCCACGGTGCGGTAGATGGCACCGGTATCTACATAGTGATAGCCCAGTTCCTTGGCAAGTGCCTTGGCAATGGTGCTTTTGCCTGCGCCGGCAGGCCCGTCAATGGCGATGGAATATGTTTTAGCCATATCTATTATCCTTCTTTTCTGTTCATTTTTGCTGCCGCAGCTGCATCAGTGCTGCCGCTTCCCGGGCATTGACCGCATCTTCTGTCATCCCAAGCTTTTCTGCCACCTGCCCGGCAGTCATAGGCAGGGCATTATTCAGTCCGTACCGCAACGTGAGGATCTTTACATCCTGCTCCGGCAGATTGGAAAGCAATTCCGCGATCCGCTGCCGCATTTGGAAATACGCTGTGTCTTCCACAGCCTGATCCTCTTCCTGGGGAAGCTCCTCCGGTTCAGGCTTTACCGCCCGGTTCAGCATCCGGGCACTGCTGAGCACCTCACCGGCTGCCAGCGTTTCCTCCACAGACAGGTGCAGTGCTTCCGCCAATTCCTCCGGGGTGGGATTGCGTCCCAGCTGACCCAAAAGCTGCTCCTCCACCGCGCGGTAATCCCCAACGACCTGCTGCATTTTCTGTCCAACGCCTGCTGCGTGAGCCTGCAGGATCACCGCGCGCACCATTGCGAAACGGATCTTCCGGTCACGAAAGGTCTCAAAGTCCCCTCCATCCCCTTCGTAGCTGCCGATCAGCTCCCACAGACCGATGCTGCCCTCCTGAATCAGATCCAAAAGCAGCACCCCAAGTCCTGCATAGTCCCCCGCCAGCTCCAGCACACGGGACAACGACAGATTCACCAGCATCGGGGCACTTTCTGCATCTTCCTCCCCTGCCCGGTTCGCCTGTCCCACAGCTTGGGCAAGGCAGCGGATATCGCCGCAAGCCGGGATCGCTGCCAATTCCTCCAGATACAGACGAAGGGGGTCTGTAATATCCAAAGCATCCACCGGGTAGCCGCTTTTTGCCAGCTGCTGTTCCAGTTTCAGCCGTTTGCGGGTATCCTCAGAAGATCCGTGGATCTCCAGCCCGGTCAGATTTATCGTTACTTCTTTTGCTTCCAGCAGGTCCATTGCCGCTTGCAGGTCGTCTTCCTCGAACCCCTCCACAAAAAGCAGCAACTGTGTGGCAGAGATTTCCGTTCCCTGCGTCCACTGAGAAAGCAAAGCTTCCAATTCATTCATTTAAAAATTCCTCCAAGTCCAGATCCGCACCCAGATCCCGCAGCTTTTTCATTGCCTGCTTTTCGATCTGACGGGTCCGTTCCTTTGAGATCCCCAGCATTTGCCCGATCTCCTCCAAAGAATGGCAGGTATCGTCCTCCATTCCGAAATGCAGCCTTAGTACCTGCTGCTGCCGCTGCTCCAGCATTCCCAAAAGGGTGTCCATCGTATGCTTCAGCTCCCGGCGCACCAGTTCCTCCTGGGGCTGAGGTGCGTGAATATCCTCCAAAAGCGTCTGCAGCGTATCGTGCTCCGGATCACCTGCCGGGGCATCCAGAGAGCAGACCTGTGGAAGCAGCTCCAGCAGCTCCGGGATCTTTTTCTCCTCAATGCCGGTACGCTCCGCCAAAGCAGCCGGTTCCGGCTCTATGCCCTCCTGCTGCAAGGCTGCCATTGCCGCCAGCAGCTTTCGTATCCGTTCCATAGTGTGCCGCGGCACACGGATCAAACCTGCGTGGTTTAAAATACTGCGGCTGATACCCTGCCGGATCCACTGGGATGCATAGGTGGAAAAGCGGCAGTTTTGGGTATAGTCAAACTTTTTTGCCGCTGTCAGCAGACCAAGACTTCCCTCCTGGATCAAGTCCATCAGCGGAACGCCTCTTCCCACATATTCCCGGGCAATGGATACCACCAGGCGCAAATTGGAATTGACCATTCTGCGGATGGCTTCCTCATCCCCCCGGGCGCAATCCATCGCCAGCTGCCGCTCCTGCTCCGGTGTCAGCATCGGGTAGCTGCGGATCTGCCGCAGATACAGGGCAACTTCACTTTCCCCGGCGGCTTCTTTCGAAATAACGGCTGTCATTACTTCGTTCCTTTTCTTTCCTTAAGTTTATTGCGAAATGCCAGCAGGTCGTCATCTGAGGTGATCTGCCTTGCCTGCCGCATACCGGTAATGGTAGTGACGCAATCTTTATAGGCTTCTTCGTTGACCGGCCCTTCCTGCCGCTGACAGATCCCCGTCAAATGGGACATCTGCTCCGGTTCCAGCTCTGCCAGAACGCCCAGGTTCACTTCCAGGCCTTCCTTATGACGCTGCACCATCTGATCGTAGACCCCACCCAAAAGCGGGACGGAAAAATCCTCACCCTTTAGCTGTGGGCTTAAGTCCAGCAGCGCAGGTGCCCGCAGTGCCATAGCAATGACCGTTTCCTCCGCCATTGCAGATTTCATATTGTCGTACCGGATGCTGCGACTATAGGGTTTTCGGGTCTGTGCCGGTGCAAGGTCCTGCTTTTCCTGCTTTTTTCGCTGGATCGCCATACGGTGCTTAAAGGCTTTGTCGATCTCCAGCTTCATAGACTCGTAGCTGATCTTACCGGCCTCCGCCACCCGGTGACCGTAGACCTCCCGCTGGACAGCACTGCCCAAAGAGGCGATCAGCTCTGCCGCTTCATTGATAAATTGGATCCGCTGGTCGTCCAGCTTCAGATCGTACTTTTTCGCAATGGCTCTCAGCTGATATTCCACCCGGTTGGAGGAATCCTCCAGCAGCAGCCGGAACTTGTCCGCACCGAATTTATGCAAAAATTCGTCCGGGTCCTTGGCATCCTTCATTTGCAAGACCTTTACCTGAAGACCTGCCTTTTCCAACATCGGAATGGCACGCTGTGCCGCCCGCTGACCGGCTTCGTCGCCGTCATAAGTCAGCACCACCTGCTCGGTGTATCTGCTCAGCAGTGTCACCTGCTCATCGGTCAAAGATGTACCCAGTGATGCCACTGCATTCTCAAAACCGAACTGGTGCAGCGCCACAACATCGATGTTTCCCTCAACGAGAATGATGTAGTTTTCT
>JAZNRQ010000138.1:0-18160 GCA_045590735.1 Faecousia sp.
GTCATTGCGAACCAGTGACCGATGTCACTGGTGTGGCAATCTAAAAACCAAGTGTTACCAATAGATTGCCACGCCAGTGTGCGCACTGGCTCGCAATGACAATTGGGTTGTGCGAATTGGAAACAGCTCGATAAATTGGAATTTGATGACTATATAGAAAATTTATAGAAGGAGTGTAAATATGAAAATTGCAGTTACTTATGAGGAAGGCCTGGTGTTTCAGCATTTTGGTCACACAAGTGCCTTTAAAATCTATGAAATTGAAAATGAATCGGTAAAATCCGCTCAGGTTATTGGCACTAATGGTCACGGCCACGGTGCACTGGCAGACTTTTTGGCACAGCAGGGTGTGGATGTGCTGATCTGTGGCGGTATCGGTGGTGGCGCACAGATGGCACTGGCCGATGCCGGTATCCGTCTGTACGGTGGTGTGATGGGTGATGCAGATGAAGCGGTAGAGGCATTTCTCTCCGGCCAGCTGAACTATAATCCCTGCGTGCAATGTAACCACCACGGTCACGACCATAATTGCGGCGACCACGGCTGCGGCAGCCACTCCTGCCATTGAGGCTGCCTATGAAAAAAATATTTTCATTATTTCTGACCTTTTTTAAGATCGGTGCGTTTACCTTTGGTGGTGGACACGCAATGATCCCGCTGATCCAAAAGGAAGCAGTGGAGAAAAAGGGCTGGGTTACCGATGACGATATTTTGGAGATCATTGCAATTGCCGAATCCACTCCCGGTCCTGTTGCGATCAATGCCGCTACCTTCGTAGGCTATCGGACAGCAGGCTTCTTTGGTGCAGCCGCGGCAACCTTCGGTGTGGTGCTGCCATCTTTTTTGATCATTTTGACAATAGCTTACCTGCTTAATGATAATTTTATGAATATCCCGGTGGTCAAGAATGCTTTTTGGGGCATCAATGCCGGTGTGCTGGCGCTGCTGTTTAAGGCACTGTGGAATATGTATAAGAAAAGTCCTAAGGGCTGGGCTGCCTATGTGGTGATGGGCGGTGCATTTTTGGCGACGGCGATCTTTAAGTGGAACATATTCCTGGTAATTGCCGGTTGTGCCGTATTTGGCCTGATTACAGCGACCATTGCAAGAAGGAGGGCAGCAAAATGAACTTCTTCGAGCAAATAATCCAGTTTTTAAAACCTGTTTTTATCTATTTTGACCTTTTTGGAACGTTTTTTGCCATTGGTGCCTTTACCTTTGGTGGCGGTTATGCGATGCTTCCGCTGATCCAGCAGCAGGTGGTAGAAAAGCAGTGGATGCCCCTGGAAAGGGTAAACCAGTTTGTCTCCATCAGTGAATCCACACCCGGTCCCTTTGCTGTGAATATGGCCACCTATGTGGGCGCGGAAATGGGTGACGTTATTGGTGCTGTCTGTGCAACTTTGGGTGTTGTGTTACCCAGCTTTGTTGTGATTTTGATCGTTGCCAAATGCTACGATAAATTCCGGGAAAGTAAGATCGTTTCCGGCTGTATGTCGGGACTGAAGCCTGCGGTGGTGGGTCTTATCGGTAATGCGTTTTTGAATATCGTTACAGATACATTTTTCCGCAGCGGCTTTTCCTGGACGGTGTTTGCGCTGCCCGGCTTCTACATTTTTGCAGGTATTTTTGCGGTGATGCTGGTGCTGGCAATGAAGAAGGTCAATCCAATTTTGATTATCTGTATTTCGGCGGTTTTGGGTATCATTATCGGCTTTTTGGGATTTGTGCCCTAGACAGCATAGTATATTTTGAAGCGAACGGAGCAATATATGCTCCGTTCGTATTTTATTTACTACTTGAAAAAAAGACCTAATTGTTATATTATAATGTATACTCATAAGTGTAACCATTTTTTGAAGGGAGACGCGAAGGTATATGGCAGGATCCGTCAGCAAAAAAACGGCCTTTAAAAAACTGAAATTGCAGCCAACACAGATTATTGCGATTGTTTTTGCGGCGATCATTTTGGTTGGTACACTGCTGCTGTTGCTGCCTGTGGCGGCACGGGATGGTCAGTCTGTCGGCTTTGTCCCTGCACTGTTTACCGCCACGTCTGCCACCTGTGTTACAGGTCTGATTATGGACGATACATGGACAATGTGGAGCGGTTTCGGGCAGGCTGTGATCATTACGCTGATTGAAATTGGCGGTTTGGGATTTATGTCAATTGCCTCACTGCTGATCTTTGTGTTGCGCAAAAAGATCGGCTTAAAGCAGCGTATGGTCATTGCGCAGGCACTTAGCGTCAATGAGATGGAAAGTGTTGTTCGATTGCAAAAGTGGGTGCTTTTGGGAAGCCTGATCATCCAGCTTACCGGTGCGACGATTCTGTTTGTGCGTTTTTTGCCGGAGTACGGTGTGAAGCAGGCGGCGATTTGGGGTGTTTTTCACGCGGTTTCCGCTTTCTGTAATGCAGGCTTTGATATCGTTGGAAATATTGCACCCGGTGCAAGTATGATCGTATTCAACGACGACCCTGTGGTGCTGATCACGCTGATGGCATTGATTACCGTTGGCGGTCTTGGCTTCTTTGTTTGGGAAGAGGTAGCGACGATCCGCAACTTTAAAAAATTCAGCGTATATACCAGGCTGGTGCTGATCACTTCTTTTGTTTTGATTGTTGGCGGCGCAGCGATATTCTTTCTGCTGGAGCGGAGGAACCCCCAAACCCTTGGGCAGATGCCTCTGTGGCAAAAAATTCTCAATGCCTTTTTCCAATCGGTAACGGTGCGTACCGCTGGATTTACCTCTGTGGATCAGGCGGCACTTACCGAGGGAGGAAAAGCTGTGAGCATCCTGCTGATGCTGATCGGTGGCTCGTCCGGTTCTACTGCCGGTGGTATTAAGACGGTGACATTCCTGGTGCTGGTGCTGTTTGTGCTGAATCGGGCCCGGGGAAGAAATAACGTAACCGTATTCCGCAGGACGGTACCTCATGGAAAAATTATGGATGCTGCTGCAATTGTAGCGTTGGTTGTGGGGCTGAGTGCAGTCGGTGCAATCTTTATTGCTGCCACTTGCCCGGTAACATTTATCGATGCCTGGTTTGAAACCGTGTCGGCGCTGGCAACGGTAGGCTTGACCGCAGGCGCAACCCCGGTTTTGACTGTTCCCGCGCAGCTGATGATCATTGTATTTATGTATTTTGGGCGTGTGGGAATTTTAACGATCAGCCTTGGCTTCCTTATGGGCAACAAGGCGGAGGAAAGATTCCGTTATGCGGATACCAATCTTTTAATCGGTTAGGTTGAGAGGAGAATGAATTATGAAATCCTTTGTTGTAGTGGGACTGGGTCGCTTTGGAACAGAAGCAGCACTGCGGCTTTGCCAGCAGGGTTGTGAGGTGCTTGTGATCGACAATTCCGGTGAATTGGTGCAGGGGATCAGCGATGCTGTAACCCAGGCAGTGGTTGCCGATGCCCGGGACAAGGAGGTTCTGCGGGCATTGGGTGTCAAGGATTTTGACTGTGCAGTGGTCGCCATTGGCGACAGCTTGGCAGACTCTGTCCTTGCGACAATGAATTTGAAGGAATTGGGCGTTCCCTATATAGTCAGTAAAGCCCACGATGAGACCCATCGTGAGGTGCTGAAAAAGTTGGGCGCTGACCGGGTGGTAATCCCGGAAAAGGAAAATGCTGCCCGCCTTGCCAAAAGTCTGGCTTCTCATAATGTGCTGGACTATATTGAGCTTTCTGAGGATTACGGCATTATTGATGTGCCGGCACCGGCGGTGTGGCACAATAAGAGCCTGATCGAGCTGAATGTCCGAGCCAAGCTGGGTGTCAATATTTTGGCGGTCAAGCGGGAGGGACATATTACGGTCTCCCCGGCAGCGGATTTCAGGATCCAGTCCGGTGATGTTTTGGTGGTGCTGGGCGATACGGCGGCACTGAAGGCGGTGCAGAAGCTGTGATGGAACAACGGATCACAGCGCGGAAGAATCCGCTGCTGCAGCAGGTGCGCCGATTACTTACCTCCCGGAAGGCGCGGCTGGAAGCCGGTATGTTCGTGGCTGACGGCACAAAGCTTCTTGCAGAAGCGGTAAAATGGTGGCCCGGTCTGGACACAGTGATCCTCAGCGACGGTGTGCAGGTGCAACTGCCGGAATCTGTCCGGGTAGTTCGGGTGCCGGAGGATGTGATGCAGTCCATTTCTCCAATGGAAACGCCCCAGGGCGCACTGTTTATTTGCCGGCTGCCGGAAAAGCAAAGCTTTGAACCAAAACCGGGGATGCTGCTTTTGGACGGCATTCAGGATCCGGGCAACTTGGGTACGATCCTGCGTACCGCAGATGCACTGCAAGTTCCGGTTGCCCTCCTGGAGGGCTGCGCCGATCCCTATAGTCATAAAGTGGTTCGTGCCAGTATGGGTGCGGTATTCCGTACACCGGTGCATCAGATCACTTGGGAACAGGCAAGTGCCGCCTGCTGGGAAAATCATATTCCGGTTGGTGTGACAGCGCTTAGCGACAGAGCAAAAGATCTGCGCAGCGCACCGCTGGATACGATGGCGGTGGTCATTGTCAGTGAGGGTCAGGGTGTCCGGAAGGAGATCCTGGACGCGGCAGATGCGGAGCTGATCATTCCTATGAATCCCAATTGCGAATCCCTCAATGCTGCCATTGCGGCAGCCATTGTGATGTGGCAAATGGGACAAAAATAGATAGAAAAGAGGAACGAAAAATGCTGACCCATTGGATATGGTACTCCAGATTACCCAATATATCCGTGCGGCAAAAGCTGATGCTTTTGGAACGCTTTTCCGATCCTCAGGATCTTTTTCATATACAGGATTATTCCGGCATCCCGGAAATTACACCGGAAATGGCGGAATCGCTCCTTAACAAGGATCTGACGGAAGCCAGAAAAATCATAAAAACCTGTACAGAATTGCGAATCGGCATTTTGACGATGCAGGATGTACAATATCCCGGTCGCTTGCGCCGGATCGACGAAGCCCCGCTGGTGCTGTACTGTAAGGGTATGTTGCCGGATCTTGACAGTATGCCCGCCATCGGTGTGGTGGGAACGCGAAAGGCCAGCACCTACGGTGAGGGCATTACGAAAAAGCTTACAAAGCAAATTGCGGTCTGCGGCGGTCTGGTGGTGTCCGGCGGTGCGGCAGGGATCGATACGGTGGCGCTGGAGGCGGCACTGTCTGTGGGTATGCCGGTCGTTGCGGTTTTGGGCTGCGGTGTGGATGTGGCATATCCAAAAGAAAACCGAAAACTCTTTGATAGAATTGCGGAAAAAGGCTGCCTGATCTCGGAGTACATTCCGGGGACAGGACCGAAGCCCTGGCAATTTCCGGAAAGAAACCGCATTATCAGCGGAATCTCCAACGGTGTACTGGTTACGGAGGCACCGGAAAAAAGCGGTGCACTCATCACTGCGGCGCGTGCGCTTTCCCAAGGGAAAGATGTGTATGTAATACCGGGTAATATCGATGTAGCATCCTGTGCAGGCAGCAACAGCTTGCTGCAGGAGGGAGCAAGTGCGGTATTTTCCGGATGGGATGTGGTGAAGAATTACGCATCTCAATATCCCGATGTGGCACAAAGAGAGTATATTGAGCAGAAAACGGATGAAACAGAAGCCGTTCATCCGGAAAAACCGGTCAGCGACAAAAAAGCCATTGACAATTCTGCTTCGGATGCGTATAGTGAGGCGGACAGCAGGATAGAGCAGTTGGATCCCCTTTCTCAAAAAGTGTTGGCAGCTATGGATGACATCCCGGAGCCGATGGATGCGGTGCTTGCCCGGGTCGATGCGCCGGCACAGGAGATTATGGGAATTCTGACAAAGCTTTCGCTGGAAGGCTTTGTGCAGATCCATCCGGGCAGACAAGTGTCTTTAAAAGGAAAATTAAGATAACCGCAAAGCGGTATCTATGGAGGATAAAATGGCAGCAAAATCAAATTTGGTAATTGTGGAGTCGCCTTCTAAGGCAAAAACCATTGGTAAATATTTGGGATCGGAATATACCGTCAAGGCCAGTATGGGGCATTTGCGGGATCTGCCCAAAAGCACTATGGGTGTGGACATCGATCACGGTTTTGAGCCGGAATATGTTCCTCTGGAGACAAAGGCAGAGCTGATCAGCGAGTTGCGCAAAGCAGCAGGTAAAGCGGATGCCGTCTATCTGGCAACTGACCCGGACCGTGAAGGCGAAGCCATCTCCTGGCATTTGAAGGAGCTTTTGGAGCTGCCGGAGGAAAAGACCTTCCGGGTGACATTTAATGAGATCACCCAAAAGGTGGTGCAGCAGTCCATCGAAAATCCCAGAGCCATTGACTACGATCTGGTGGATGCTCAGCAGGCCCGCCGTGTGCTGGACCGGATCGTGGGCTATCAGCTGTCCCCACTGCTGTGGAAAAAGGTCAGAAGAGGCCTTTCTGCAGGTCGTGTGCAGTCTGTTGCCACTCGGCTGGTTGTGGATCGTGAAAATGAGATCCGGGCATTCCAGCCTAAGGAATACTGGTCACTGGATGTGGATCTGAAGCTGATAGACAAAGCCGGCAGCTTTACCGCCTCTTACTTTGGCGGAGAAAAGAAAAAAGAACTGGAAAATGAGCAGCAGACAGAGGCGATCATCCGGGATATTACCGGTCAGATTTTTACAGTCACCAATGTAAAGAATGCTCAGAAGAAGAGATCTGCAGCACCTCCTTTTATTACCTCCACCTTGCAGCAGGAGGCATCCAGAAAGCTGAATATGACCCCCAAGCGTACAATGGCCATTGCCCAGCAGCTGTATGAAGGCGTGGATGTAGCAGGTCACGGTACTTTGGGTCTGATCACCTATATGCGTACCGACTCTCTGCGTCTTTCTGACGAAGCTATGGCAGCGGCAGCGGCTTATATCAAGGACCGTTACGGCAAGGCCTATTATTACGGCAAACCCCACGTTTTCAAAACCAAGTCCGGGGCTCAGGATGCCCACGAAGCCATCCGTCCTACCCACGTGGAGCTGGATCCGGAGACCATTCAAGGCAGCCTTACAAAAGAGCAGTACCGGCTGTATAAGCTGATCTGGAGCCGCTTTTTGGCATCCCAGATGGCAAACGCTGTGTATGATACGGTATCCATCGACACCCAGTGTCAGGGTCACGTGTTCCGTTCCAATCATCAGAGTCTGCACTTTGCCGGCTTTGTTGCCGTTTATGAAGAGGGCAGAGATGATGAACAGGAGGCTGTCGGTGCCGCATTGCCCCAACTTGCAGTAGGGGATACGGCACTGCCTGCAGACATTCGGAAAGAGCAGCATTTTACCCAGCCGCCTGCCCGGTATACCGAGGCAACGCTGGTGAAGGTGATGGAAGAAAAGGGCGTCGGCAGACCTTCTACCTACGCAACCATCGTTTCCACCATTCAGGACAGAGAATATGTCAATAAAGTGGATAAGCGGCTGATGCCCACAGCCTTGGGTGAGGTAGTCACCGGGCTGATGATGGAGCGTTTCCAGGATATTATCGATGTGAAATTTACCGCCAATATGGAAAACCAGTTGGACGAGGTGGAAGAGGGGAAACGCCAGTGGCGGGACGTGATGGCCGCCTTCTATGAGCAGTTCCACCAGGAAATGGTTGCGGCAGAGGCAGCCCTTGAGGGTGTCCGTGTGAAGGTGCCCGACGAGGTATCGGAGGAGATCTGCGAGGAATGCGGACGGAATATGGTCATTAAAGTGGGCCGGTTCGGTAAATTCCTTGCTTGCCCCGGTTTTCCGGAGTGCAAGAATACAAAGCCCATCGTTGAAAAGATGCCCGGTCGCTGCCCTAAGTGCGGCAGTACCATTTTGAAGCGGAAATCTAAGCGGGGCTTTGCCTACTATGGCTGCGAACAGGGTGCAAAGTGCGGCTTTATGAGCTGGGATGTACCCACTGCCGAGGACTGTAGTGTTTGCGGACAGACTCTGTTCAAGAAATCCGGCAGAGGCCGTATGAAGCCCTTCTGCATCAACGAAGCTTGCTCCGCATTTTTGCCCGAGGACAAGCGGGGCTATTACAAAAAATCTGCGGAGTCCGGGGCAGAGGCAGAGAAGAAAACTACGAAAAAAACCGCCTCTAAAGCCAAAAAGACAACGAAAAAGACAGGGGGCAGCAAAAAATGACTGAGGTAAAAGTCATTGGTGCCGGTCTTGCAGGTGCGGAGGCTGCGTGGCAGCTGGCACAGCGGGGACTAAAGGTAACGCTGTTTGAAATGAAGCCCGGGAAGAAATCTCCTGCCCATCATACGGATACTTTTGCGGAACTGGTGTGTTCCAATTCCCTTCGGGGTGACCGTCTTGAAAATGCCGTTGGCCTTTTGAAGGAAGAGCTGCGGCGGCTGGACAGCCTGATCCTTACCTGCGCTGAGGCGACCCGTGTGGAAGCCGGCGGCTGTCTTGCGGTGGATCGGCAGGGCTTTTCTGATATGGTTACGGAAAAAATCCGAAATCACCCCAATATTGCAGTGGTTTCCCAGGAAGTGACGCAAATTCCGGAAGGCCCTGTGATCATTGCTACCGGTCCGCTGACCTCTGATGCTATGAGCGAAGCCATCGGGCAGTATTTTGGTGCCGATCAGCTGCACTTTTTCGATGCTGCGGCACCGCTGGTCACTGCCGAATCCATTGATATGACGAAAGCCTGGTGGCAATCCCGATATGACCGGGGCACACCGGACTATATCAACTGCGCAATGAATAAAGAGGAGTACGAGGTCTTCGTCCGGGAGCTGATTTCTGCAGAGGAAGCGGAGGTTCACGGATTTGAGGATAAAAATGTCTTTGAAGGCTGTATGCCTGTAGAGGTTATGGCCCGTCGGGGACAGGATACCCTCCGTTTCGGCCCGTTGAAGCCTGTGGGATTGGTAGACCCCAATACCGGAAAAGAGCCCTACGCGGTGGTACAGCTGCGTCAGGACAATGCTGCAAAGAGTGTATTTAACCTGGTTGGATTCCAGACACACTTAAAATTCCCGGAACAAAAGCGTGTGTTCTCTATGATCCCGGCACTGAAGAATGCGGAATTTGTCCGCTACGGTGTGATGCATCGCAATACATTTATTCAATCCCCCAAATTGTTGGATCGGTACTATGCGGACCGCAGAAATCCGCTGGTGGCTTTTGCCGGTCAGATGACCGGCGTGGAGGGTTATGTGGAAAGTGCCGCTTCCGGCTATCTGGCGGCGGTGGCGATGGCAGCGAAGGTGCAGGGAAGACCCTTGCCGGAATTCCCCCAGGAAACTGCCATCGGCGCATTGGGTCTGTATGTAAGCGATGAACGGATCACGAATTTCCAACCGATGAATGTAAATTTCAGCATTATCAAACCGCTGGAGCAGCGGATCAGAAAGAAAGCGGAAAAAAATCTTGCCCTTGCAAACCGGTCTTTGGAGATCATCGAAAGGCTGCGGCAGCAGGGGATTTGAAAGAAAGAGGTGTCGCAATGAAAATCGTTTTGGATGCCATGGGCGGCGACCACGCACCGGAAGCACCGGTGTTGGGTGCTTTACAGGCTGCCCGGGACTTTGGCGCACAGATTATGCTGGTGGGCAAAGGCGATCAGATTTTAGAAACGATGCGTGCCAATGGTATTACCGACCTGCCTGCCGGTGTGGAGATCGCCAATGCGGATGAAGTGGTGGATATGCACGATGATCCTGCCAACGTGATACGCAAAAAGAAAAATTCCTCTATGGTTTTGGGGCTGAAAATGGTTGCCGACGGTGAGGGAGATGCTTTTGTGTCTGCCGGCAGTACCGGTGCGCTTTTGTCCGGTGCTACGCTGCTTGTTAAGCGGGTCAAAGGAATCCGCAGGGCGGCTATGGGACCGGTAATGCCAAATAAGGCTGGCGGCAAAACGGTGATTTTGGATTGCGGTGCCAATGCGGAATGTACACCGGAGTTTTTGCTGCAGTTCGGCCTTGTTGGATCTCTGTATGCAAAGAAGTACTTAGGCGTGGAAAATCCCAAGGTGGGACTTTTGAATATCGGCACAGAGGACAGCAAGGGCACCCCTCTGCAGAAAGAGGCGTATGCACTGCTTAAAAAAGCCGCAGAACAAAATCTTCTGAATTTTGTCGGCAATGTAGAAGCAAGAGATGTGCCGCTGGGTGCTGTGGACGTGGTAGTCTGTGATGGCTTCTCCGGTAATGTGCTGCTGAAGACCATTGAGGGAACGGCTATGTTTATGGGCAGCCTTATGAAGCATAAGATCTTTAAGCGGAATTTGTTCTCCAAGATCGGCTACCTGTTCTGCAAGCCCGGTGTGGATGAGGTTATGAAAATGATGGACTACCGGGAGATCGGTGGCACACAGTTTTTGGGTATTAAAAAGCCTGTGATCAAAGCCCACGGATCTTCTGACGCACTGGCATTCTGTAATGCGATCAAGCAGGCAATGGATGCTGTGGGCAGCGATATTTCCGCAGAGCTGGAGCAGGAACTGAAGTCCTTGAGTTTGGTGGAGGCGAGTGCGGATGATTAAGGATCTGGAAACTGCTATTGGGTATCAGTTCCGGAATATCACATTGCTGCAAAATGCCCTGACCCATTCTTCCTACGCCAATGAGCGTTGGCACGACAGCCTGAAAAGCAATGAACGGCTGGAATTTCTGGGAGATTCGGTCTTGGGTATGGTGGTAGCGGCCTATTTATATGTCAACTATCCGGACAGACCGGAAGGTGAACTGACCCGGATGCGTGCCGATATGGTATGCGAGCAGGCATTGGCACAGGTGGCGGAAACGCTTTCTCTGGGCGAGTATGTGCTGCTGGGGCGCGGTGAGGAGCAGGGAGGCGGAAGAAGCCGTTCTTCGATCCTTGCGGATGCGGTGGAATCGGTCATTGCCGCCTGCTATTTAGACGGTGGTATGGAGGCTGCAAAGGCCTTTATTGACCGGTTCATACTTTGCAATGTGCCGGTTACCAAGCTGCATAATAAGGACTATAAGACCGCATTGCAGGAGCTGGTACAGCAAAAGAAGAATCAGGTGCTGTCCTATACCCCTGTAGGTGAATCCGGCCCGGATCACGATAAACGCTTTACCGTGGCGGTGTGGCTTAACGGTGAACAGGTGGGCGAGGGTACCGGGAGCAGTAAAAAGCGCGCCGAGCAGGAAGCGGCACGGGCAGCGGTAGAAAACCTGTTTCCCGACGAAATTTAAAAAATGCAAAAACCGGTTTTGACAGGCAGCAACACCATTCTTTTGTAGGGATGTTCAGAAAAACACCGGAAAAACTAAAATACTTGAAAAAACCAGTATGATAGGCTATAATGAGCGTTAGAAAGAGAAAGGGAGCGATGCATTGTGCAAGATGTTAAGCAGCAATCTGACGCAGCATCTGTGGAAATAGAATATCAGCCTCCTGCACCAAAGCCTGTTTATGAGTTTTTTAAACGAATATTTGACGTGGTTTTGTGTACTTTCGCATTGATCGTATTAAGTCCTCTGTTCTTGATCGTGGCTATTTTGATTAAGCTGGAAGATGGCGGCAAGGTGTTTTACAGTCAGATCCGCCTGACCAAGAACGGCAAAAAATTCAATATGTATAAATTCCGCTCTATGTGTCCGGATGCGGAAAATCAGCTTGACGATCTTTTGCAGCAAAACGAAATGGAGGGTCCTGCTTTCAAAATGAAGGACGACCCCCGTGTTACCAAGATTGGACGGTTTATCCGCAAAACCAGTATCGATGAATTGCCGCAGCTGGTCAATGTGATCCGGGGCGATATGTCCATCGTAGGCCCCAGACCGCCGCTGGTCCGGGAGGTAGAGGAATACACGCCTTACCAGATGCACCGGCTGGATATTAAGACCGGACTTGCCTGTTACCGGGAATGTTACGGACGCAGCAATATCCATAATTTTGACGAATGGGTGGCATCGGATCTGAAATACATCGGGGAACGCGGCATATTTACGGATATTAAGGTAATTCTGCTGACCATCAAGGTGGTTCTCTCCGGAGATGGCGCAATGTAATATAATGATCAGGCACTGCACAAAACGCAGTGCCTGAACATTTTGTTGACACGATTTTTGTTGCGTGCTACAATAAAATCACAAAATCTGACAAAACTTTAAAAAGATTGGACGGTGTATCAAATGTTTTGCAAAAAATGCGGTAAAGAGATTCCGGATGAATCTGCTGTTTGTCCCGAATGCGGGGAGAGCTTAAATACATACGTAAAAGTAGAGGAACCGGTCAACCCGGGCAGAACATTGGGTGTCACTTCTTTGATTCTGGGTGCTGCCGCTTTGGCAACGCAGGTTTTGGGCAATACAAGTATCCTGACATTCCCGGCGGCCATTGCTGGTATCATTTGTGCGCTGATTGCTATGAAGAAGTCTAAGGCTGCTGATATGAAATGCAGCTCTGCAAAGATCGGTATCATCTTGAGTATTGTTTCTGCGGTTATCGATGTGGTTACGTTGATCGCATCCATTCTGCTGATTGTTTTCTTCGTAGTTCTGAGACCTTTAATGAGTGAGATTTTTTAAGCGGTAGAAGCGGAGGGACGTATAATGTTTTGTAAAAAATGCGGAAAAGAGCTCCGGGAAGGCAGCGAGTTTTGCAACCAGTGCGGTGCAGCGGTTCAGGAAGGTAAGCCTGTTCATACACCGCAGCCGATTGTTACAGTGAAAGATCCGGGGAAGGGAATCGGAATCGTATCTATGGTTTTTGGTATTATCTCCCTGGTGTCCCAGTTAACCGGATTGCTGACTTTTCTCTCGTTTCCCTCAACCCTCGTCGGTCTGATTTGCGGTTTCATCGCCAGAAAGCGTTCTGCTGAGGCGGGAATAAAGAACGGCTGCGCCACGGCCGGTATTACCTGCTCTGCCGTCACATTGGCGTTGGATGTAATTTCGTGGATCATTGGTATTATTGTTGTTGTGTTGTATTTCCTTGTGGTGGTTTTAGGTGTGGCAGCTGTTCCCTTTATTGCAGAAAATTTCTGATTTTAGAAAAATATTTATGCAGCCGGTGCTTGCCGGCTGCATTTTTTGTATGTTTTGGTGCATCCTATTTTCGGAGGGATGTACATGACAAATAAGGAATATGGAAAATTGGTCGAGGAAATGGCACCCAAATCACCCATTGTGAAGGATTGTGTCAATGCGTTTTGGATCGGTGGACTGATCTGTACCATTGGGCAGGTATTTCTCAATTTATATCAGGGTTTGGGAATGGAACAGACGGATGCCGCAACCGCTACTTCTATGACGATGGTGGCACTTTCGGCACTGCTGACCGGCCTGAGCCTGTATGATAATATTGCAAAACACGCCGGTGCCGGCACACTGGTACCCATTACCGGTTTTGCCAATTCCATCGCCGCCCCGGCCATCGAATTCAAAACCGAAGGTTTTATCTTAGGCCTTGGCGCAAAGATGTTTACCATCGCGGGTCCGGTGGTTGTGTACGGGACAGTTGCGAGTGTGGTGTATGGGGTGGTTTATTGGATAGCAACATTGTAATAATGTAAAAGGAACGGCGGGAGCAAGCCTCCGTCCTACAAAGAATCTCACCGAAGAGACCGTAGGGCGAGGGTTACTCCCGCCGTAAATCTGTTTTGACAGCAGCAAAGGTCTTTATCCAGGGCACTGGCATATCTGGTTTCCCATCACCACCGCTGATGGCTTTTCAACTATGTGTTGTCATCTGCGTTTGGTTCTGCTGCCTCTTTGTGATTTCGGTAGGCATGCATGGTGGTGCCGAATCTCTTTTTGAACAGGGTCGATGCCCAACTAATATTATTGAAACCGCTGTCAAACACGATCTGCCCGATGGGATGATTACTGCAGCGTAGTATGCTGGCTATATAGTGCAGCCGCAGGTCATTGACAAATTCTGAAACGGTCATGCCCTTGTATTTTTTCATGCAACGGCACACATGCTCCCGGCTGCGGTCTGTGAGGGAAAACAGAGCTTCGCTGCCCTCTGCGAAGTTGCCGCTGCGGCGCAGACGGTCGCAGGCAGCTTCCAGCCATTGAGGCACCGCTTCCCGATTCCCGGCAAAACCGGAAAAGTACCGGCTGAAAAGATCCAACAATAAGACTCGCAGCGCCATTTTCCGGGCAGGTACATCTGCTTCCGGAATGGCACGGATGGCTGTCATCCGATGGTTGATCTGATCAAAATCCTGCTGGGTCAGCAAAACCTGGGGAGGCTCCGGGGCGTGGAGCAGCGCATAGCCGGGAATCCCGTCGCCCAAAAAAGAAAGCACTTCCTGCAAGGTTTGCTGCGTAAAGGTGATATTCAGCATAGAATAGCCGCCGTTGCCGCTTATATAATCATGGATGTCACTGGGGCGTATAAATACAAGCAGCCGTGGTTGCAGCGGATGCTCTCTTTTGTTTACTAAGTGCCGTGCCGAGCCGGACAAAACAAGAAAAACCTCAGAATAGTCGTGGTAATGCGGGCGAAAATACTCTGTATGAGAGTAGACATATCGGTAGGAAATCCCCGTTTCCATATCCACAAAACGGTTGGCAGTCATCAGCTTCGGTTCCATAGGCATCTCCCAAATATCACAATACTATCAAAATTATACCGTATCAGTATTTGAAACGCAAGCACAATCTTGCTACAATAGAAACAGAACGAATGAGAAGGAGGCGTTTTTATGCATATCGTGGAAAAAATCAGAACATTCTGTAACATGCTGAAAGCCCACAGTTTGGAAAGAATCTCCACTGTGGAAAGTTTGGAGGCTGTGGAGTGGGGCTACAAAACCGGTCATACCCCGCCGGAAGCAGGCTGGCAGCCGATGTTTGCCTTCAAGGGCGCCCACAAGCACTGGTGGATCCGTTTTTCCGTGAAGACACCGCCGATGGAGACGGGAGTCCGGTATGTGATGCACTGCGGTACCGGTCTCACCGGCAGAGATGTGCCCAATCCCCAGGGAATTCTCTACCTGGACGGAGAAATGGTGCAAGGCTTGGATGTGAACCATCTTGAGACCTTCCTGGAGCCTAATCGGCAGTATGGCGTCCATGTGTATCTGTATTCCTCCGATGTGGATCATGTGTTTCCCTTTAGTGCAGCGCTTTACCGGCTGTACCCCCAGATTGAAGGGCTTTACTATGATCTTCTGACACCACTGGAGGCTCTGGATTTTCTCAACGAAAACACTTCCGAGTACCGGGACATTCTGGTGGCTATGGAAAAAGCTGTAGATTTGGTAGATACCCGGGATGTGTACAGTAATGGCTATTTTGCTTCTGTGGATGCAGCACGGGACTATCTGGAGCGGGAATTTTACAGAAAGCTATGCAGCCCTGAGGGGAAGCCGGTGGTGCACTGCGTTGGTCACACCCATATCGATGTGGAGTATTTGTGGGCACGGAATCAAACCCGTGAAAAAATCCAGCGATCTTTTGCCACCGCCTACAGCCTGATGCAGGAATATCCGGAGTATCTCTTCACACTTTCACAGCCGGAGCTGTACCGGTATCTGAAGGAGGAAGCCCCGGAAAAGTACAAGCAGCTAAAAGCCTTGGTAGCCGAAGGTCGCTGGGAGCCGGAGGGCAGCATGTGGGTGGAATGCGACTGCAACCTAGTCAGCGGTGAAAGCTTTGTGCGACAGCTGCTGCTGGGCAAGGCCTTCTTCCGGGAGGAATTCGGCGTAGAGAATAAGGTGCTGTTTTTACCGGATGTATTCGGCTACAGCGCGGCATTGCCTCAGATTTTGAAGAAGAGCGGCATCGAGTATTTCGTCACCTCCAAGATCAGCTGGAACGAAACGAACACACTGCCGGTGGATGCTTTCATGTGGCAGGGTATCGACGGTACGGAGATCTTTGCCAATTTCATTACTGCCCGTCGGGCTATGAAAGAGCACAACTATGTTTGCAATACCACCTATAACGGCATGCTGGACGCCAGCCATACAACCAGTGCCTGGGATCGGTTCCAGCAGAAGCAGTACAGCAACCATGTGCTGATGACATTCGGTTACGGTGACGGCGGCGGTGGACCTACCCGGGAGCACCTGGAAAAGCAGCTCCGCCTGCAGCGGGGCATTCCCGGCATCCCGGTGACAAAGATGGATCACCTGGTACCCTATCTGGAAACCACCAGGCGGGAATTTGAGGAAAATGCCCGTGTCTTAGGTCGTACCCCCAGATGGGTGGGTGACCTGTACCTGGAATTCCACCGTGGTACTTACACTTCTGTAGCAAAAAACAAGCGGGGCAATCGAAAGAGCGAGTTTGCGCTGCAGCGTTGCGAGGCCCTGTCGGTTACGGATTTGCTTATGGGCGGAAGTTATAATAGAGAAGCACTGAATGCCCAGTGGCGGGTGCTGCTTCATAACCAGTTCCACGATATTCTGCCGGGAAGCTCCATTGCGGAGGTTTACGATGGTACGGATGTGGATTATGCGCAGCTGCAGCAGTTCAGCGACGGGCTGACAAAGGAAAAGCTTTCCGCCATTGCATCTCGGCTGCAAACAGAGGGCGGCATTTTGGTTTATAATCCCCTGGGCTTTGCTCGGGGCGGCAATCTTACTGTTGACGGTAAAACCTTCGAATTGACCGAGGAAATTCCCGCTTACGGCTGGCAGGTGATCCGTCCTCAGGAGCCAATATGCAGTGTTTCTGTATTCGGACGGACAGCGGAAAACCGGCACTACCGCATGGAACTGGACGAGGCAGGTCGAATCGTTTCCCTCTTTGACAAGGCTGCGCAGCGTGAAGTGTTCACGGAACCAGGCAATACCTTCACCGCCTACGAGGATATCCCTTACCGATATGACAACTGGGAGATCTCCGACTACTACCGGGCTAAGCCCTATCCTCTGGATGAGGCTGCCCGGATTACTCCAGTGTTTGACGGTAGCCGCGCCGGCTTCCACGTGGAAAAGCAGTATATGGATTGCAGGATCATCCAGAACATCTGGCTCTATGACCATGCATGTCGGGTGGACTTTGATAATGAGATTCACTGGCAGCGGCAACATCAGGTGCTGAAGGTGGCATTTCCGCTGGATCTTCATACTAACGAGGCCACCTATGAGATCCAGTACGGTCACATTCATCGTCCCACTCACCAAAACACCAGCTGGGATGCGGCAAAATATGAGGTCTGCGCCCATAAGTGGGCAGACATTTCCGAAAATGGCTACGGCGTAGCGTTGCTCAATGATTGTAAGTACGGTCACAGCGCCTAGGGAAGCACCTTGGAACTGACGGTGCTGAAGGCTGGTACCTATCCGCAGCCGGCAGATCTGGGTGTACATATTTTCTCGTGCAGCCTGCTGCCCCACAGTGGCAGCCTATACGAAGCCGATGTGATCCGTCAGGCCTACAGCTTCAATCAACCGCTGATAGGTATGGATGTGGCTGCGAATCATGGTTCTGTAGCGGAGCGATTTAGTCTTGTTTCCTGCGACAAGCAGAACATTATCCTGGATACGGTAAAAAAGGCAGAGGCAGATGAGGGAATGATCGTTCGTCTGTATGACAGCTTCGACATGCGCAGCACCGTTACCGTTACGGTCGCCAAAGGATTTCAAAAGGCTTATCTTTGCGACTTGATGGAAAATCCATTGGAAGAACTCTCCTTCGATGGCTGCACCGTCACGCTACCTGTCAAAAACTTTGAGATCCTTACCCTGAAGTTCATTTGATCATGCGCAAAAGGCACCGTCTTCACGGTGCCTTTTTCAAAGCCTGCTTAATGGACTGTTTTCAATGAATTAAATATACATTCTTATTGTTTAAGTAATATTGAAAGAATTTAAACTGTCTCGACAAAAAACACTGCGTCCTAACTAGACACAAGCAGAAGGTTTTATCCTGGGAACCGTCGCCAAAATGTTCACAATCGCCGGACCTGTCATCGTCTATGGCGTATCCGCCAGCGTGGTGTATGGTTTCATTTATTGGATAACAACATTGTTTTAATGCAAAAGGCTTGACCAGTTGGTCAAGCCTTTTGCTGTATAAAGAAAACCACGCGTTAGACGCGTGGTTCAATAAAGCAAGTCGGAGGCCAAGCGGTCTTAGGAAGACAAGACCTGATAACAACTCCTTGGCTCACAGAACGACATGGCTACGATCCGACTTATTGGATAACAACATTGTTTTAATGCAAAAGGCTTGACCAGTTGGTCAACCCTTTTGCTGTATAAAGAAAACCACGCGTTAGACGCGTGGTTCAATAAAGC
>JAZNRQ010000139.1:0-5526 GCA_045590735.1 Faecousia sp.
CCCGGCAATGCCTGCGACGACAAGTGTCTTGGCATTTGCCGACCGCTGCCACTCGCTCAGGTCGCTTCATCCGCCACAGGCGGCGCTCCCATCGCTCCCCACGCCAGTTTGCGAACTGGCTCGCAATGACAATATAGGTTATACGAATTTAAAACAGCGCGATAAATTCCGGTTTATCGAGCGATTACAATTTTTGTTGTCATTGCGAACCAGTGACCGATGTCACTGGTGTGGCAATCTCAAGGAGAATACGGATTCTTCGCTTTCGCTCAGAATGACAAGGTGTATCGAAACAGCTCGATAAACCCCAAATTTAATTCTCAATTCTTAATTCGCTCGACAGAGCGTAATTTTTCATAAAAACGAGGAGCAGCGGCTGCTGCTCCTCGTTTGGGGAAATTACTCTTCGATTGTGCCAACTGCGTGGGCGGCATTGCGAAGCAGGTCTGCAAATTCCTCAGACAGTTCGTATTTGCCGTTTTCCAGAGTGGGCCGATAGGTGTTTTCCAAAATGCTCTGTCCGGTGATGGTCTCATACCAGACGGATGCATTTAGGAACTGACCGCCGCCAATGTCGCCGTCGTGGTAGCCGTCACCGGCATCGGCATTTCCTTCATAATAGGGGAATGTGTTCTCGTTTCGGGTACCCTTACGGGCGCACAGACCGCCTTCCACAGGAATCAGAGAGGTTTCCAGCTTGGCGTTTTCTTCTCTTGCGACGACCCATGCGGCGCCGGAATTGACCATCTTCAGATCATAGGGCTGATCCTGGTCAAATTCATTGCACATATAGTCGCAGGCTGCCTGCATACCGGTATTGTACATTGCAAGAAGTTCTTCGTCATAAGTGGTAGAGCCGGAGATACGGCCAATCTCGAAGGGCCAGGTCCGGTGCCACAGAAGCTGGGCATCGGGGAAGAGTGTATGGAAGCGATCCAGCAAGGGCTCGGCTAAGCTGGAGATAGAAGCACAGATGGTATCTATATCGCCAGTTGCGTAGTTGTTGCCGGTGGAAGCACCCTGTAGGCTGATGTAGTCCCAATCGCCTTCCTGCAGAGTCATTTCCAGATTCCACTTTCCGCCGGAAGCGGGGGTAATGGACTTACGGCCATTTTCGTTAGTCAGGTACAGATGCTCATAGTTGGCAGCGCCGGAGAGCCACCAGGTGTAGTGCTCGGTCAGGGTACAGCCGGATTTATAGAGGTTATAGATCTCTACATGCTCATAGCCACGGTTAGGATCGGGGTTTGCCATCAGCAGGCCGTAGAGCTCTTCCACATAGTAGTAGCAGAAGGAGTTACCCACCATCAGAATGCTGAGGGTGTTCTCTGCCTTTTCCTTGCCGGCAACGGTGTTGGGCAGGGACAGGGTGTTCAGAGCGCTCTGATAGGTACCGAACATATCCAGCAGCGCAATGCGCTGAGAGCCGCCGAGGCTACTGAAGATCGCGTCGATGTCCTGCATCTGCTTGGCAAGGTCACGGGTGTGGCTTTGACCAAAGATATAGCCGTCGGCGGTTTTGATGTAAGGTCTGCCGTAAACATCCATGTTCAGATTGCGGACATTCTTCAGAAGGGTGTTGCCGGTCTTCAAAATGCCTGTCAGAATGGTACTGGTAGAGGCGTTGCCGGTGGCACCTGCTTCAAAGTTCTGGAAGGTAGAGTATTTACAATGAGTCTCCAGGTTGTCTTCCGTGGGAGTTCCCTGTACACTCAAAGCCACGCCGAAGGATTCTACTGCACCTGCGACCTTTTCGTCACCCAGGAAGCTGCTCTTATAGTAGATGCCTGCCACACTGGGGCGCAGGGTCATGTCAGTGATCTTGATGGTGACTTTATGGAAAGAGATCTTATCGTCCTCCGTGACGGGCAGGTAGCCTTCTGCGGGGGTGATATTTGCGGTATCGGTTACCTTGCCGTAGCCGTTGCCGTCTTCCACGGTGTAGTCATCGGTCTGACTGTCCATACCGTAGAGGGCAGCACCCTCGGAAAGGGTAATGGTACCGGTCAGGTTAAAGCCGTTTAAGTCAACGGTAACGGTGTGAGCAACGGTAATATCGTCGCTGAAGGAGTTTAAAAGCTTTACATAGCCGCTTGTGCATTTGGTGATGGCCTCCTGCAGCGTGCTGTAACCGGTCTCGGTCTCGCCGTCCACAACCACAACAGGAGCATCGATCGCGGTGATCAGATTGGTGCCGTCTACCTTGATCAGACGGTTGCCGTTGGTGCAGGTGAGGCTGCCGGAAATGGTGGCATTATCGGAAACACCTACCACTGCGCCCAGATCCGGCATAGCAGCATAGGTAACGGATGCGGTGCCGGTGTAGTTACCGGAAACGGTCAGATCCTGATCGTTGGTGGCAAAATAGATGTTTTCCACATTTGCATTGCCGGCCAGCTTGACCGTTTGACCTGTGGTGTTGATGCAGACGCAGGGACCTACGGAGTTGACAGTACCGGAAGTGATCGTGCCGCCGTAAAGATTCAGGGCGCTGGTACTGTTGTACATATAGATCGCACCGCCGGTACTGCTTGCACCTGTGGTCAGGTCAGCGCCCTGGATGGTGCCACCGTACATATTCATCGTACCGCCGATGGCTATAACACCTCTCTTGGTAAAGGTGGAGCCGTTGGCTTCAAAGGAGACGGTGCCGCTGTACATATTGAAGGTGTGGCCACCGCTGACGGAAATGGTAGCGCCCCGTTCATTGTTGCCACCGCCTACGGAGTGGACCTTGCCACCACCCTTGGTATCCATCAGGTTCAGGGTGCTGCTATCGCCCCATACCAGGATGGCTCTGCCGGAGGAGGGCTGCAGGGTGTTACCGTACAGATCAAGACAGAGGTTGGCGCGGGTAGTACCAGCCTCGTTGCCTACCTGAACATACAGCGCCTGCTTGCTGCTCAGGTAGTAGTGATATGTACCGGAGGTGTTTTTTGGGGTGGCATAGTTGCTGGAGGTCATAGCCGTCCAGTTAACGATGTCCTTACAGTGCTGGCAGTAGTGCCGCGTAGCGCTGGGTGTGAAGGTAGCCAGCTTAACGTTGCTGCCGTCAAGAGTGATGTTCCAGCCGTTGCCGTTGGTACACATCAGGTCACCGGTAATGCTGGGGGTGTTGCTGCCGGTGCCGATGACCTTGCCGTTGGAAAGGGAAACGGAGCTGGCGTAAGTAACGCGTGCTTTACCGGAGTAAGTACCGGAGATGTTTACCTTGCCGCTGTTACTGGCGATGTAGATATCGTCCACTTTGGCATCACCGGAGAGGGTGATCTTGGCGGAGCCGCTCAGGTAGACACAGGGACCATTGTAACCTTCCGGTACGCTGCCGGAGATAATTTCACCGGCATAAACATTGATATTACCGTTGCCGGCGTAGATGGTGCCGCCGTAGCTTCTGCTGCTGTTAACGACCAGCTTGCCACCTTCCAGTCGTCCACCGTACATATTAAAGGTAGCATTGGCATAGCCGTCGCCCATGCTGATGACACCGCCGGCATAGGCCTGGTTAGTGCCAACACCGTCATAGACATATCGGATCGTGCCGCTGTACAGATTGAAAGTGCCGTAAGCGAACATCGTACCGCCAACGGTGGCGTTGTTGCCGGTGGTACCCTGAATATAACCGGTCTGCTCAGCGGAGGAGTCCATAATGTTGAGGGTGCAGCCGGAGTACAAACCGAGGGCACGACCGTTGTCTTTTCCGCTGGTGTCGATATGATAACCGTTCAGATCCAGGCAGATAGTGACCTTGGCACCACCGTTATTGGGGTTGGGGGTGTAGCGGTAGCTGGTGTCGTTTTTGGTGAGATAGTAGTGGTAATGCCCTTCGGAAAGAGTGTTCCAGTTGCCGGAGGGCAGCGGCTGCCAATCGGGGTTTTCACAGCCTGCAGCGCAGGTGGTAGGCACATTTGCAGCGGACACTTCTGCCGAAACAACCGTTACGGCAAGCAGACACGCTGCAAGTGCGATGATCAAACAAAGGATTTTACGCATAATTGACCTCCTAAAAGTTTAGATACAGAATCATTATAACAGAATATGGCAGAAATGCAAAGGAAATAATTGAAAATTTATATTTTGAAAAGCAAATAAATTTTTGGAATTTATCAATATATGCCAATCTGCATTACCATTGCGGGAAGCACCCTTGCCTCCCTCTCTGAGGGAGGTGGCTGAGCAAAGCGAAGCCGGAGGGAGTGTCCTATCGTAAGAAACGCCACTCTCCCTGTCAGCATACGCTGACATCCCCCTCAAAGAGGGGGACAAGAAGGGGGGGACTTTTGTTGTCATTTAAGAGGAGCAACGGGACGAGGAATCCGTTTCCCCGTAAAGCCTTCCCCTTGAGGGGAAGGTGGCAAAAATCTTTGATTTTTGACGGATGAGGTGGAAATGTAGGTAGATTGCAGTGGTTACGATGGTGCGGTAACACCTCATCAGTCGCCTGCTGCGACAGCTTCTCCTCAAGGAGAAGCCTTAATCCCTTCCCCCGGGGAAGCGGGCGGCGAGGATGGCAAGTCCCGCTTCTGCGCAAGGAGGCAGGTAGGAAAGCTCCGTATCGCAGCCGTGGGGAACTGCCCAGGCACCGGCATCGCTGCCCGGTGCGATGATACCGCCCAATTCTGCAAAATGATAAACCGCCTGCTGCTGGTTATCAAAAATTGTCTGCACTGCCTTTTCGTCAAAACGGCCTTTCCCCCGAAGGTTACCGATGGTGCTGAGGGTGGGCACCCAGATCACCCGGTTTTCGACCATTGCCTGCAGTGCGTCTTCATCGGGATAAGCACCGTGCTCAATAGAGTCTATACCGGCTACGGCAGCGGCTTCTATGGTCCTTGCCCCGTTGCAGTGGGCCATAACAGGCATACCCTCCTGGTGGGCAATGTGGATCATTTCCCGGATCTCATCGGCAGGCAGACCTTCTTCGGTCAGTACACCATACCGGTCAAAGTCCATAAGTCCTGAGATCATAATTTTAATAAAGTCCGCGCCGTTTTGCCGGTGCTGCCGGACCAAGGCGGCATATTCTTTTAAATCAGAAAAGGTCTCGCCGATAAAGCTGCCGTAATGTCCTGCCTTGCAGATGGGCGCAAGGGGCGTGGTGTAGCAGATGCCGTAATCTTTTGCAAGCAAACGGGCTTTTTCTCCCACACCCCAGCGGTCACCGCCGTCCCGCAGGTAGGTATAGCCCAGCTGCCCATACCGCTTTAGAGCGGTGTGGATCTTCTGTTCATCCGGTACCGGGATATGGCTGGCAATGGCAGCGCGCCAATCAATGCTGTCCAGTACCATATGAATATGACCGTCACCGTGCATAAAACCGCCTCCTTTATGATAATTGAGAATTGAGAAATGAGAGTTGAGAATGAAATTCCGGTTTATCGAGCAATTACAATCTTCGTTGTCATTGCGAACCAGTGACCGATGTCACTGGAGTGGCAATCTCAAAAACCAAGTTGTAACAATAGATTCCCACGCCAGTTTGCGAACTGGCTCGGAATGACAATTGGGTTATGCGAGTTTGGAAAC
>JAZNRQ010000140.1:0-9367 GCA_045590735.1 Faecousia sp.
CGTTGTCATTGCGAACCAGTGACCGATGTCACTGGTGTGGCAATCTCAAAAACCAAGTTGTAACAATAGATTCCCACGCCAGTTTGCGAACTGGCTCGGAATGACAATTGGGTTATGCGAGTTTGGAAACAACTCGATAAACTCCGAATTTAACGAATGAAAAGGGGCGACCGGTGTGGTCGCCCCTGCGTTTCTGTCGACAGAATGTTTGTGTTTATTTCTTTTTCTTGTAGCAAATAAAGCCTATGGCGATTACTACCATAAATACGATCAGATACCACACACAGGCGATCTGGTGGCTGAGAATACAGGCGACCACCATAAAACAGGAGCCAATCATCGTTAATCCCGGAAGCAGGAACCGCCGCAGGAAATTCTCTTTCTTTTCCTTGTGCATCCACTGGATCAGCATAGGCAAATACATAAGGTAAACCGTAATGATAGGAAGCTCCGTGGAATCGAACACGAAGATGCCCTTCCAGGTACCGGCAAGGTTAGATAGGTAGAAATACAAAAACCAGGCGCCGGTGATCATCAGTGCGATGATAGAGGAGTTTGCGGGCATATTGGTCTTGAGGTCCACCTGGGAAAAAATCTCCGGCTTCGGACCGTTGCCCCGCTCCGCCAGAGAGTACATACACCGGGAGCAGCCCAACATCAGGCCGTTGGCAGTGCCCAGGCAGGAGATCGCCACAAACAAGTTCAAAATATTGCCCAGCACATTGCCGAAAATATTGGTGTAGGCAATGTAAGCACCTTTGTCCACAAGATCCTGGTTAGAAGCAGCACCGGAAACACCGATATAATACAGAAGATAAACCGCAACGATTATGATACCGCCGATGATCAGGGCTTTGGGCAGGTTCTTTTTAGAGTTTTTGATTTCAGAGTTGATGGAGGTGGCGATGATCCAGCCTTCATAGGCGAAAGCGGTAGCGCAGACACCGGTAAACAGAGGGTATTCCGCCACATTTTTGATCACTGCCGGAGTGGCAAAATTATTTTGCAAATTGCCGGAGAACAGACCGTAAACAAGACCCGCAACGGCCATAAGGCTCAGAGGGATCAGTTTGATCACCGTTGTGGTGGTTTGGAATTTGCCTGCCAGCTTGGGAGCCAGGGAATTCATTCCGAAAAGCATACTCAGATAGAAAAGAGCCAGGGCGATGCACTCCGGACCGATAATGCAGCCGCCTTCCGCTGCCGGGATCAGCAGGGGAAAGTTGGGGTTGACGGAGGTGACAAATTCCAGTGTGTACCGGGCAGACAGCCAGGCCAAAGCAGCGGTCATGGCGGGGAAATAGATGGTGGCGACGAACCAGCCCATTATATAGCCGTACCGGGGTCCAACCGTTGCTTCCGCGTAATCCACAAGGCCGTTGTTTCGCTCGTATTTTTGGCCCATCATAGAGAAGGTAAGCAAGCAGACCAGCATAATGGCACCGCCGATGAGCCAGGCGGCGATACCGGTAGTCATACTGCCGTCGGTCTTGTTCAAAATGTCCTGCGCCTTAAAGAAAATGCCGGAGCCGATGACGATGCCAACCACCATGCAAATGGCAGTAAACAGGCCGTATTTGCGTTCCAGTTTGTTACTCAAATCAAGATACATCCTTTCTGCGGTGTATTCTGTCGCCTATTTTAAAATATCTGAAAAGGAAAGTCAAGAGAGCCCTTGCACCGCCCGACAGCACCCTTTCTTTAAATTCCAATTTAGCGAGCAGTTGCGATACACCTTGTCATTCTGAGCGAAAGCGAAGAATCCGTATTCTCCTTGAGATTGCCACGCCAGTTTGCGAACTGGCTCGCAATGACAATTGGGTTGTGCGAGTTTGAACAGCTCTATAAACCGGAATTTAAGCATAAAAGACACCCGATTTCCGGGTGTCTTTTATGCTTGCCGGTTTTTCGGCAGTACCTTTACCGAATCAATCGATGATCAATTCAGGGGAATGCCGAAATAGCCGGGCAAAGCGGAGTCGGGGGAAAAAGGACGGTACATAGCCCGGGGCGTACCGCCGGGTAAAAAAACCGTTCCGTCGGCACAGCCAAGGGCGGCGACGATTCCCGGCAGCAGACCGGCATCTCCCAAAAACTCCTGAATATACAGAGCGTTTTCCTCCCGGGCGGCACAGAAAATGCTGTCGCCACAGCGGTAAAAGCTACCGTAAGTGCCGTAAAAATTCATTGCGATCTCGTCCTGCAGGACACCGTTTTCCGGCAAAAGCCCCTGCCGCAGAATGGCGTATTCTTCAGAGGAAATGGGGGAAACGGCACCGTTACCTTCCGGGGTGACGGTCTGTCGGGTCATAGGACAGCAGGCGCGGTAGCCCAACTTTTCGTACAGCCGGAAAAGACCTTCCTCTGCCGGCACCAAAATGCTGCCGGTATAGCCTTGGGCGTTTAAAAGGGAGTGGGCGGATTCCATAAGTTTTCGGCTGAGACCCTGCCCACGGCAGTGCTTTGCCACTGCAACGGCATAAATATAGGCGATCTTCTTGCCCTGCCAGCGGCAGTCAAACCAGTAGAGCATTGCCCGGGGGAGTTCCCCTTCCCAAATGCAAAGGCTCCGCTCCGGGGAAAAGCCGGTGCGGAAAAAGGCGGCCACTGCCTCCGGTGGATCTCCAAAGGCTTCTTCCCAAAGCTGCCGCAGTGCCGGGGTATCCGTTGCGGGTTTAATAATCATAGCCGTCCTCCAAAAGGTGCGCCCAATGCTTTTCCACCATGTGATGGGGATTATAGCTGAGCTTTGCTTTTCGCAGACCCTCAAGACCCATATCGTCCTCCCGGTTCAGATACTGGATCTCCGGGTGCTTGTCCCGCAGATATCGGGCGAAGCCGTTGTTGATGGCACCGTAAGCACCGTCAGCAATGTCCAGTGCCTTTTCAAAGTGGATATCGAAGGTATCACAGCAAAGGCGGGAACCCATCGTCATCGCCACAGGACCCTCCGGGGTGCGCAGCAACAATCCTTCCAGTCCCAGCTCCTGCCAGTGGGCAAAAGCCCGGCGGATAGCCGCCTGCTCCAGGGCAAAATCGCTGTGGGGATCCTGCTCCAGCCGCAGCCGATACCAGGTAGCCACCAAATGCTCTACCTCCGGCATATTCTCCGGGGTGATCGGCTTTAAAGTATGCTCCGGGCAGGCTTGCCGAAAACGGTTCAAATGGTTGCGTTTTTTCTGGAATTTTCTACCCGGAAGATCTGCCAGATCGTTGATATCATAAACATAGTCAAAGGAATCCCGGTCAAAGTGATACCGCAGCTTTCCGGGATAGAGGGTCTCCAGCAAGGCGCAATCCTCCTGAGAAAGTCCCACCAGACGGCAGGGAATGCCCCGCTTGCGGGCATCTGTGATCACTGCTTCCAACACCGGCTTTTTATCGCCGTTGCCGGCAGGGAACAGATAGACGCTTTTTCGGTTATACTGGCTGAAAACAACCAAATGGTCTTCCACAATGGCGGCCCGCTGCCGCCCCCATAAAAACAGATTTACAAAGCTGTGCTCACTGCCGTGGCAGCAGTTTTGTTGCAGGTAGCGGTTATAAAGCTCCCGCTGATCCGGGGTAATTGGTTTAAAGTCGATCAATTTGCACACATCCTTAGTTTAACTCGAAAAGTTTTAAAAGTTTGCGGTTGAGGATAGTATAATACAAAACGGTGCCCGGTATGAAAAGGACTGCCAGTTCTCCAATGGCAACGCAAGCGGCGTTAAACCAAAAGCCACCGCCAATGACCCAGGCCAGCTCCCAGCCTACCAAAAGACCGTTAAAAAGGGCGGGCAGCATTAGACCCAGCAGCGGAAACCGCTTGATCCGTAAGCTGCGGGTCAGATACATTGTGCCGGTTGCCAGTAATGTGGCGGCACTTCCAATCAGAAAATCCCAGGGAAGGGCGGGGTAACAAAGGTTAAACAGCATACAGCCGACGGTCAGACCTGGTATGGCGGCAGGCGTTACCAATGCCAGCACACACAGAGTTTCGGACAGCCGAAATTGGATGGCTGCGCTGGCAGAATCGGGAAAAAGGATGTTTTGCAGGTAGGTCAGCAGCATATAAAGGGCTGCGATGGTGGCACTGTGTACCAAAAACTTGGTGTTTTTTCGCATAAAGGTTCTCCTTGCCAATTCAGCGGCGCGTTGCCGCAGACAATGTTATTCTGATACCCCGGTAGTAATTGATACGCCAAATATCACCCGGCAATGTTGCATCTTCAAATTCCGGTTTATCGAGCGATTACAATTTTCGTTGTCATTGCGAACCAGTGCTCACACTGGTGTGGCAATCTCAAAAACCAAGTTGTAACAATAGATTCCCACGCCAGTTTGCGAACTGGCTCGGAATGACAATTGGGTTATGCGAGTTTGGAAACAACTCGATAAATTGGAATTTGACGCATAAAAGCAGTGGTTTTTGGATGAAACGGGGTTTTTGCTGCTTAGAACAAAAAAACGGGCGCAGTCCGCGCCCATAAAAAATACCTAGTTATTATAGACAGGAAGGTTGCGAACTGTCTTATGAAATTGTGCAGAAAAAGTATATCATAAAAGGAAGAAATTTGTCAACCGGATTTCCGGGCATACAGCCACTGATTCAGCGCACCGCCGTAGAAGAAGATGCACATACAGAAGTAGAGCCAAAGAAGGCTCAGTGCCACTGCGTAAATAGAGCCGTAAATGTTTGCCATACCGGTAAAATGCTCCACATATACAGAATACAGATGGGTGAAGATCAGCCATCCGGCAGAGGAAAAGACAGCACCCGGGAGTGCCTCACTGATTTTACAGTGTCGGTTGGGCAGCAGGCAGAACATTCCCGTAAACAGGGCGGTCTGCACACCCAAAAGCACGAAAAAACGCCAGTCCACGATGTTTTCCAGCACCGTCAGTGCCGGGTGATATGGCAGAAAACGAAGAAGCCAGTCCAAAAAACCGGTACCGAAAATATGCAGCACCAGGGTCAGCAGCAGTACCGCTAAAAACAGCAGTGTGTAGACCACACTGAACAGCCGGGTGTACCAGTAGCCCCGGCGGTTTGCTACCTGACAGATCTGATTCAGACCGGTACGCAGACCGTGAATGCCGCGGCTGGCAGACCAAAGAGCTACGATCGCGGAAATGGAGAGCACCGTGCCGGTGGTGCTTTGGTAGGTGGTTTGGATCAGCTTTTGGGCAGCGGGCATCAGTGCGGTAGGCAGGACACCGTGGAGCACTTCCGTCAAATTGGCGGCATCCAGCCCCATATAGCGCAAAAGACCCATCACAAGGATCAGACCGGGAAATACAGATAGGGCGATAAAGAAAGCTGCGTGAGAGGCATACAGGGGCACATTCAGTAAAATAAAATATTCCAGAAGGCTTTTCAGTTTTTTCATAAGCATACCTCCGGTAAGAAAAGGCGCGCTGCATACCTTGCAGCGCGCCTTTGTCTTTATTCTGCGGAAATCACATAATAATAGACAGGCT
This sequence comes from Faecousia sp., assembly GCA_045590735.1. GTDB lineage: Bacteria > Bacillota > Clostridia > Oscillospirales > Oscillospiraceae > Faecousia. Next base: position 5,464 of record JAZNRQ010000140.1, read on the forward strand.
GACCGCCGCGGATCACATTCACTTCTGCGTCGGGGCAGAATTTCTGGAAGATATCCGCTGTCTTTTGTGCGTGCTTTTCCTTTACATCTTCACCGTAATAAATGGTGATATAATCCCGTCCGCTCTTGGCGACCTTTTTCGCCATTGCTTCCAGTACCGCCTTAATATCCCGGCTGGTACCGTAGAGGGAGCTGCCGCGGAGCGCAAGGTAATCGCCTTCGTGGATATCGTGGCCGTCAAAGTCCGAATCACGTGCGGCATAAGTGACCTGCCAGGTCTCCACGGTGTCCAGAGCTTCCGTCAGGGCTTCCGTGTTTTCTTCTTCGGAGCCGTCGGGATTGAAGCTGAGCATTGCGGTAATGCCCTGGGGAATGGTCTTGCTGGGGATGACCACCACGTGCTTGGGAGTCAGTGCCTCCACCTGCTCGGCAGCCATAATAATGTTTTTATTGTTAGGCAGAACGAAGACCGTTTCTGCGGGGACTTTGTTCACCGCTTCCAGAATGTCCTGGGTGCTGGGATTCATAGTCTGACCGCCGGAAATGATCTGATCCACGCCCAGATCCCGGAATACCTCTGCCAAGCCGTCACCGGCACAGACAGATACCGCGCCAAGTGCCTTCTCAGGCTCTGCGATCTTAGGCTTATGGTCGGCTTCCTGCATCACCTTTTCGGTGTGCTGCAGGCGCATATTTTCGATCTTTACCGTAATGAAAGAGCCGTAGTCCATTGCTTCGTGAAGGGCTTTGCCCGGGTCGTTGGTGTGGACGTGGACCTTGATGATCTCGTCGTCATCCACCAGTACAAGACTATCGCCCAGACTGTCCAAAAATGCCCGGAGAGGTTCGGGATCTTTGTCGTTTTCACGGTCGATGATAAATTCGGTGCAGTAGGTAAAAGTGATATCCTCAGTGTCAAAGCCGGAAAAATCAGCCTGTTCCCGGGTGTCGTCCTGCTTTGCGCCTTCGGGGACTACGATGTCCTCACCCTGCATAGAGCTAAGCATTGCCTCCAGCACCATGACCCAGCCCTGACCGCCGGCATCCACCACACCGGCCTTTTTCAGCACAGGGTTTTGGTTGACCGTATCCGCAAGGGCGATCTTGGCTTCCCGGATGGCCTCTTCCTGGACGAATTCAATGTGGTTGTTTTCTTTCGCGGCATTTCTTGCACCCTTGGCGGCAAGCCGGGAAACTGTCAGAATGGTGCCTTCCGCAGGCTTCATAACTGCTTTATAGGCAGCGTCCACGCCTTCCTGCAAAGCCTCTGCCCACAGGACACCGTCACAAATCTCCGCACCCTTCAGCTTACGGGAAATGCCCCGCATCAGCAGAGAAAGGATCACGCCGGAGTTTCCGCGGGCACCCCGCAGCATAGCGGAAGCGGCGGCAGAGGATGCTTTTTCCAGAGAGGGGTTGTCAAGCTTACGCAGATCAGTGGCGGCAGCGTTGATGGTCATAGACATATTGGTGCCGGTGTCGCCATCGGGCACGGGGAATACGTTCAAATCATTAAGCTGCTGTCTGTGGATCTCCACTGAGGCAGCTGCGCTGATAGCCATGCGGCGAAAATCAGCACCGTTAATTGTCTGTCTCAAAGGTTCTTCCTCCTAATCAAATGGTGGAGTCAATGTAAACATTGACGTCCTTCACCTCGGTGCCGGTGGTCTGCTGGACCACATAGCGTACCTCGGAAATGATGGAATTTCCCACCGCGGTCAGATTGACACCGTTGTCCACAATGATATGCAGATCGATGGAAATGGAATTGTCTTCATTGTAATGCACGCGGACGCCCTTGGAGGCGGATTCTTTCCGCAGCAGGTGGTACAGGCCGTCACGGACGGACAGGGCAGCCATACCCTTGACACCGAAGCAGTTGGCAGCTGCAGTGCCGGCAATGTCGGTATAGACTTTGGAAGAAACGGAAACGCTGCCGTTTTCATTTTGAATAGAGATCATAATTTACCTCCTTTAAAGTAGGAAATCCTGTTACACAATGCTGTCTTCCCAGCAGGTGGGAGCCTGCAGGGCCATCATCTTGACCACGGTAGGTGCCACGTTGGCAAGGCCGAAAGCACCTTCCTTAACGGTCCAGTCGTTATCCTTATCATAGATGATGAAGGGGACGGGGTTTAACGAGTGGGCAGTACGCACAGAGGTCTTGCCCTTTTTGGTTTCGGTCATCTGATCGGCATTGCCGTGGTCTGCGGTGATCAGCACCGTGTAGCCGCACTTATCCGCCGTTTCCAGAATTGCCTTCAGACCGTTATCCACACATTCCATAGCATAAACAACAGCGTCCATTGCGCCGGTGTGACCGACCATATCGCCGTTGGGGTAGTTGCAGCGGAGGAACTGGTACTTGCCGGATTCCATGGCCTGCACCATTGCCTCGGTGATCTCCTTGGACTTCATAGCAGGTGCCTGCTCGAAGGGGATCACATCGGAGGGGATCTCCAGGTAATCCTCCAGTGCCTCGTCCACCTTGCCGGAACGGTTGCCGTTCCAGAAGTAGGTCACGTGACCGTACTTTTGGGTCTCGGAGCAGGCAAATTCCCGGATGCCTGCCTGACAGAGAACCTCGGTCAGGGTGTTCTGGATCACAGGGGGCTGCACCAGATAGTTTTCGGGAATGTTCAGGTCGCCGTCATACTGCAGCATACCTGCAAACTTGACACCGGTGTAATCGCCCCGATCAAACTTGTCAAAGTCCTTGCGGTCGAAGGCCAGGGAAATTTCCTGTGCCCGGTCGCCGCGGAAGTTAAAGAGGATCACGCTGTCGCCGTTTTCAATTTTTGCAACCGGTGCGCCATCTCTTGCCACCACAAAGGGAGGCAGATCCTGGTCGATACAGCCGGTTTCGGCACGGTAGGTTTCAATTGCCTCCGCAGCGGAAGCAAACTGTCTGCCGATGGCCTGCACGTGGGTGCGCCAGCCGGTCTCCACCATACCCCAGTTGGCTTCATAGCGGTCCATGGTGACCACCATTCTGCCGCCGCCGGAAGCAATGGCATAATCTGCACCGTCGGCACGCAGCTGGGCAAGTACCTCCTCCAGCTGTGCCACATATTCCAGTGCGGAGGTGGCAGGAACATCACGGCCATCCAGCAGGATGTGGCAGTAAGCCTTCTGCACACCGGCTGCCTTGGCAGCCTTTAAGAGGGCGATCAGGTGGCTGATGTTACTGTGAACATTGCCGTCGGACAAAAGACCCAAAAAGTGCATAGCCTTGCCGGTCTTGGCATTTTCCACCAGTGCCTGCCAGGTGGCAGAGGCAAAAAGCGTGCCGTTTTCGATGGATTCACCCACCAGTTTTGCGCCCTGAGAGTAGACCTGACCGCAGCCCAGTGCGTTGTGGCCCACTTCGGAGTTACCCATATCCTCGTCAGAGGGCAGACCTACGGCGGTGCCGTGTGCCTTCAGGTAAGTATGGGGGCAGGTGGCAAGCAGATTGTCCAGAGTAGGGGTCTTGGCGATGGCCACTGCGTCGCCGCTGCCGCCGTCACCCTTGCCTACACCGTCCATAACAACTAAAACAATTGGTTTTTTCATAAAAAATTCCTCCAGGGAGTATATGTGCATATTTTAAGTTATACTATTTTACATCATTTTTGGCAAATATACAACCCGTTTTTGAAATTTTTTGTTTCCAGCCATAAACCAGCCGCAAAATTCCCACAAATTCCAATTTAGCGAGCTGTTTCGATACACCTTGTCATTCTGAGCGAAAGCGAAGAATCCGTATTCTCCTTGAGATTGCCACACCAGTGACATCGGTCACTGGTTCGCAATGACAACGAAAATTGTAATCGCTCGCTAAACCGGAATTTATCGCGCTGTTTTAAATTCGTATAACCTATATTGTCATTGCGAGCCAGTTCGCAAACTGGCGTGGGGAGCGA
>JAZNRQ010000141.1:0-4130 GCA_045590735.1 Faecousia sp.
AGACAATTGGCAAAAACGCCCCTCTCGCAATTGCGAGAGGGGCGTTTTTGCCAATTGTCTGCGGCAGTTATGCCGGTGTGTTTTCTCCGGCTTTGATTTGCAGATATTCCTCTAAAATATCGTCAAAGCAGGTGTAGCCGAACTTTTTGTGCACCTGCTCCACGTGCCACTGCTTAATATTCTCCGTATGGGGATAGGGCAGGTAGAACAGCCGCTTGGAAAAATGGCGGATGACCGTCTTTTTATAAAGATACTTCTGATCGTTATAAATGTGGGGCAGCATCTTCTTTTTGGTGGTAGACCGGATCAGTGCGGACTGATCCGCAAAGGTAAGCTTCTTCACCCGGATCAGCTGCCGGGCTTTTTCAAAGATCCCCGTTTCCCGGCAGCGTTTCATATTAAACAGCAGCACACCGGCATTGATGTAATTGGGGCTGACCAGGAAATGCCCGTAATGATCCCGGGCGGCGGCATATTCCACTTCCGACACATCCTGGTCATAAAGCAGTCCAAGATCCCTGCAGGCCATCACATCTGCATCCAGATACAGCACTTTATCCGGCAAGGGGTACAGATCCGCCAGCAGACGCAGCAGCGTGTACGGCGAGCAGTAGCAGCCTTCGTTGGCATTTTCCTTCAGGTGGGTCTCATAGCTTTCCGTCACATCGTAGAGCACCACTTTGGTATCGGGATTATGCCGGCGCAGAGCATTTTCGATCCGGTCTGCGTGCTCTTGCGTCATCGGAAGATAACCGGGGGATACCCGGGTCAGCTCCATCGTAAAAATGTGGATCGTCAAGGGTCTTGGCCGTTCCAGGCGACGCACAATGGAAAGACCGGCAGTGAGAACACCGTCGAAAACCTTATCATTTCCGCAAAATAAAATGTCCATTATTCTTCCTCTTTCTTCACATAGCGAATATACTGGCAATCGCTTTCCTCACTGCGTTTGACCATCGTATTGTAAATCTGATCCCGCAGTGCCTGGGCTCTTGCCTTTGGCGGCAGGCTGGGGTCCGGGTAAAAAGGACCGTCCAGGTAGGTTACCGTCCGGGGCTTTTTTCCAAACCAACGCTTGCGGTAGGTAGTGGTCATCGCAAAGCTGGGCGCATCCATCTCCACAGGGTATTTCATAGAGGTGGCGGGAAAATCCCGGATGCCTGTATAAAAGGGCCAAATATGGGCCTCCGGATAGATCATTACGAAATTTCCCTCTGTGATCCGTGTGCGGATCGCATCCCGGAATGACCGCATTGCTTTCAGATTGGAAGGCAGCGGCAGTGCGCCCAAATAAGGTGTGATCCTCCCCAAAACCGGCATAGATACATTGTTGGGATGGACGATCATATAGACGCTTTTGGGAAACAGTGCCAAATTGGGAAGAAAGGGATCGCCGATCTGCTGCGTATGATTTCCGTAGACAAAACAGCCCTTTCCCTTTACCTTCTTCAGCACCGCCCGGTTCCGGAAGGTACTGTGCAGCGCAATTTTGCAATAGCAAAAGGCAACGGGCATTGCGATCAGGCGGTAGGAAAGAAAGCGCAGCAGCTTCCAGCGAAAACGTTTGTCAATATATACATAGTTTTCATCGATCTTCTTTGCCACAATATTGTCATCGGCAAATTCATCGTTTCTTTCGTCTGTATAATAAACGGTCTTTACAGGTTCAACGTCCTTCTTCATTTTCTTTTCTCCCCGAAAACCATCGTGTAAATGTTTTTCTATTATAACGCAATTTTTCCATTGTAGCAAGTGACAGATTGGACCTAACGGAAAGTACATTGCACTTTTCACAGATCTGTGATAAAATAAAATACACCTTGTGTGTTATTGAAAGAAGAAAGGAAGGAAACATCCTATGAAAAGACTATTTGCGTTTGGTATGCTGGTCAGCCTGCTGCTTTCCGGCTGCTGCTTCACAGCCCCCGCACCGGAAAACCCTGTAACCCCGCCTACCCAAACCCAGGCAACCACCGCTGCTGCCGAGGAAACAGTTCCTTCTACTGAGCCTGCTCCCACCGAGCCCGTCCCCACCGAGCCGGAGCTGGTCACATTTTATCTGCTGGAGAAGTCCGCCCTCTATGACAGCGGCTATACGAAGTACCTTTACGACGATAATTATAATATTCTCTCCAGCGCAACCTTTACCATTGAAAACGACCCCTTCTACTCCAACTTCTATGAGAATCAGGACGCCAATGGAATGCCCTGCCAGATCCGGACAGCCTGGCCCGGCTCCAGCGATTCGGAGAGCATCGTTCTGGAATACTTCCCCGACGGCAGGATCCGGGAGGAAATGTATGTGGGCAGCGAGTATACCGGCTTCCAGTTTGAATACGACCAAAACGGAAATTTGACCCAAAAGAGAGAATACTATATGGGCCAGCTGTTCAATGCCGTATATTATTCCTACAACGGTAATGAGCCGATCCGCATTTACAGTGAAAACGGTGACAGCCAAATGGTCTACGATTGCGTGATCGAAAACGGCAGAATCTTCGAAAAAGTCTGCTACGATTATGAAAGCCCCTACAGCTACTTCTATGAATACGACCAAAACGGTTGTCTGACGCGGCAAACGATCCTCATTGACGGAGAAGAGTCTCCCATTATAGAATACACCTACAGAGCCGTTGAGGTGGATGTGAGTCGGGTCCCCTATCTGCAGGCGCAGCAAAATCTCTTGATTTCCCTTACATAAAGCGTTCTTACCCTTGCCAACTGGCAGCGGGCGCAGATATGCTGGCAAACGGCGAGCTTTTAGAGGCATTTCAGACGGTGCTGAAGGTGGGATGATCTCCCAAAAGAGAAGGCATACTATTAAAAACCAACAGAAAGCAGATGAAACTATGATCAAAATCGGTATTGTGGGCTACGGCAATCTGGGCAAGGGTGTGGAATGTGCCATCCGGCAGAATCCGGATCTGTGCCTGCAGGCAGTATTTACCCGGAGAGATCCGAAAACGGTTACGATTCTCACCCCGGAGGTGCCGGTGCTGTCTATGGACGACCTGCCCCAGTGGAAAGGCAGGATCGATGTGCTGATCCTCTGCGGCGGCAGCGCAAAAGATCTGCCGGAAATGACTCCGGCTCTGGTGCGGGATTTTCATGTGATCGACAGCTTTGACACCCACGCCAACATCCCCGACCATTTCCGGAAAGTGGATGCGGCAGCCAAAGAGACCGGTCACATCGGTGTGATCTCCTGCGGCTGGGATCCGGGCTTTTTCTCATTGAACCGGCTCTATGCCGCCGCCATTTTGCCCCAGGGCGAGACCTACACTTTTTGGGGCAAGGGTGTCAGCCAGGGACATTCCGACGCGGTGCGGCGGATCCCCGGTGTGGCGGATTGCCGCCAGTACACCATTCCGGTGGAAAGTGCTTTGGAGCAGGTGCGCCGGGGCGAAAATCCCCAGCTGACCACCCGACAAAAGCACACCCGTTACTGCTATGTGGTGGCGCAGGAAGGGGCAGACAAGGCAGCCATCGAGACAGCCATCAAGACCATGCCCCATTATTTTGACGAATACGATACCACCGTGGAATTTATTTCCCAGCAGGAGCTGAACGAAAAACACGGCGGTCTGCCCCACGGTGGCAGCGTGATCCGCAGCGGCATTACCGGTTGGAATGGAGAAAACCGGCAGACGGTGGAATACAAGCTGACCCTGGATTCCACCCCCCAGTTTACCTCCAGTATTCTGGTGGCCTGCGCCCGGGCAGCTTACAAGATGCACAACCGGGGCATCACCGGCTGCCAGACCATCTTCGACATCCCTCCGGCAGACATGAGCAGCCTGCCCAGAGAGGAACTGATTGAAAAGATGCTGTAAATTCGGGTTTATCGAGCTGTTTCGATACACCTTGTCATTCTGAGCGAAAGCGAATAATCCGTATTCTCCTTGAGATTGCCACGCCTGTGTGCGCACTGGCTCGCAATGACAATTGGGTTGTGCGAATTGGAAACAGCTCGATAAATTGGAAATTTAATGTTCGGCTTTCAAAAAAACAGAGGTGCTTTTGCACCTCTGTTTTTCATTAACTGATGGCATTTTCATAAACCGGAATGTCGCCGATCTCGCCCACCTCAAAATAGATATCCAAAATATCTCTTGCAATGGTAGTCAGCG
>JAZNRQ010000142.1:0-11140 GCA_045590735.1 Faecousia sp.
CGTTCATTCATAATTATTAATTCATAATTCTTAATTATTTAGCGAGCAACTGCGCGATAAATTGGGATTTTTTTACTCTACACCCCGTAAGTAAAGACCGCGGGTGCAAGAACCGGGATCAAAGGGCATCGGGTCCCGGACAGCCGCCAGAACCAGATCCACCTCCCGGGAATTTTCCGTTGTGAAGTACAAACGGGTCGCCCAGACACCCAGCCGGGCAAGATCGTTTTGCCGGTCCAGCCAGTTAAGCTTTTTGCCGTTAAGCAGCACGCTGCGGCAGGAATCCCCATCCCGGATCACCGGGAAATCAGCACCGGTCTTATCTACCAGCCGGGTAACACCCTGGTGGCAGCTGCACTGACCGGTACGGCCCCGGATCAGGCAGTTTTCCGTCACCATCAGAGGCAGTCTGCCGTAGCACAGGATCTCACAGGGGACGGCCTTGCTCACATCCCGGATCTGCGCCAGGGTCATTTCAAAGCTGAGGGTTGCCGATTGCAGCTCCAGCTGGGGCATTGCATTGGTGGCAACGGAATTATACAGATTCAGACCAAAGTCGCCCCGGATATTCATACCGCACTCCTGGGCAGGCAGCATAAGACCTAAATTTCCTGCCAGCACCTCTCGGATGCCCAGCAGACGCAAAGTTTCCATCTGCTGCTTCAGCTTTGCCATTTCCCCGTCGTGAACGATCCGGGGCAGCACCGCACAGACATTTACATGACGGCTCAGCTCCTTGGTAAATGCTCCATCCTCCATCAGCACGTGGATCGGTACATACAGCACCGCCGGACGCATCTTCAAAAGCTGCGATGTGATCTGCTCTTTTCCGGTGACCTGCACCGTCATTGCCGGATGATGCCGGTTGCCGGGCATATGGGCAACACGACCCATCGCCCCCAAACGGGGCAGACTGCGTCTTGCCCGCTGGGCGGTCAGTTGATTTAAAACATCTCTGCGCAGACCGTTGATAGCGGCAGCGGACAGGGTCAGCCCCGGTGTGACGCTCACCTGCACATCCACACACCGGTAAGGCGTACCGCCGGTTTTCAAAAGCCGTGCCTTCAGCATATCCTCTGTCAGCTCCTGGGTTCTTGCCATTTCCGGAGGTGTTCCCTCTGCCTGGCAAACCCGACCCTCCGGGTCACAGACGGTCAGTGCGAATCTGCCCGGCTCCACCGTGGCGGTAAAACGCACCGGCACAAGGGGGTTTTCCACACCCTCATAGCTTTGGCGGATCTGGCGGCACCACTTTTCGTTGTCCTTTTCCTCCCGGACGCCAAACATTCCAGGTCCGGTGACGCCCTTATAGTAACCGTCGGTAAAGCCCTGGCGGTTAAAGGCCGTATGCAGCAGAGAAAGCATATTGGGGGTCACTGTGCCGGTATCCAATGCGCTGCGGTACACACCGGTGACCGCTGCCACATATTCGGCACGCTTCATTCTGCCCTCCAGCTTCAAAGAAGCCACACCCATTTCCTCCAGCTCCCGGAGGTAGCTTACAAGGCAGTTGTCCTTTAGGCTCAAGGGGTTTTTATCCTGAAAACGGCCATAGCCGTAACACTGGCGGCAAGGCTGGGCACAACGTCCCCGGTTGCCGGAACGCCCACCGATAGCGGCAGACAGATAGCATTGACCGGAATACCCCATACACAGAGCACCGTGACCGAACACCTCGATCTCCACAGGAGAATTGGCGGTAATATAGCGGATCTCTTCCCGGCTCAGCTCCCGGCTCAGCACCACACGCTTCAAGCCCATTGCGGCGCAAAGCAGCACACCGGGCAGATTGTGGACACTCATTTGGGTAGAACCGTGGAGCGGGATATGGGGCGCAATACGGCGACAAAGTTGGATCACACCCAGGTCCTGCACAATAAAGGCATCCACACCGCTGGTGGCTGCGCCCCGGATCAGCTCGGAAAGTTCGGTTAGTTCCCGGTCGGACACCAGTGTGTTCAGGGTCAGATGTACCGCAACACCCCGGACGTGGCAGTATTTCACCGCTTCCGTCAGGGTCTGTAATGTGAAATTCTTGGCACTTTGACGGGCATTAAAAGTACCGCAGCCCAAATAGACCGCGTTGGCTCCGTTTTGTACGGCTGCCCGCAGGGCTTCCATAGAGCCGGCGGGTGCTAAAAGTTCCAGCATAATTCGTTCCTCTTTGGTAATAGGTATACTTGCAAACATTATAACACAGTTTCCGCTGGAGTGCTACCCCACAAAGAAAAATTTCCTAACATTTTTGTCACCAAAAAACCATCTTCAAATTCCAATTTAGTGAGCTGTTCAAACTCGCACAACCCAATTGTCATTGCGAGCCAGTGCGCACACTGGCGTGGCAATCTATTGGTAACACTTGGCTTTTAGATTGCCACACCAGTGACATCGGTCACTGGTTCGCAATGACAACAAAGATTGATCTGCTCGATAAACTCCGAATTTAATTCTCAAAAAAATTCCCGGAGAAAAATTCTCCGGGAGTTTTTCAAATTTTCTTATTCGTAAACCACTTTACCGGAACCGGTAATGCTGTAGAAGCCTACATAGGTCTTGCCGATGCCCAGGGTCAGAGGTGTGCCGTCCTCCAGGGTATAGGAGAAGGGCTCGTCAACCGCAGCACGGCTCCACTTAACGGGAATGATCTGTCCGTCACAGGCGAAATGACCGACGCCTTCCCCTACCAGATCATAGTAGGAACGGGGATAGGTTCCGTCGCTGGCGATCTTCTGCTTTGTCTGCAGTGCCAGCACATTCCGGTATGCCATCACTTCGCCGGTACCGGCATCCACGTGATTCTGCTTCAGCTGATATGCCTCATACAGACCGGTTTCCCCATTATAAGTAAACTGGGTGGTCTTCTTAGCCCGGAAGGTCAGGGTGATCTTATTGGCAGCCTCACCGGAAAGTGCCGGTGCATCAGAAAACTGCAGACCGAAATTGGTGCCGTTTTCGTAGGTCTTGTTCATTTCCTTATCTGCCAAAGCCTGCGTCAGCAGCTCGCCGGTGGTGAACAGCGTATGCTCATAGGCATAGCCCTTGCTCCGTCTGTCCGTATCCCGGTAAAAATACTTGCCGTTAAAGCGCTGGTCGATATGGACCCAATCAGACAGGGTATTGTTGAAATCATACATGCCGTCCAGTGCTTTTTTACTGCCACCGCAGTGGATCAGGGGGCTGTCATAGGATTCTGCCACATTATTAAAATATGTACGGGAGCTGCGCACCGGGCCGATGCTTGCCACATCGGTAAAATCCGTATAGATGGCCAGCAGACGGGTAACGCTGCTTTCCACCTCAAACTCGTAGATCATATCCGCCGCACCGATGCCGTACTGGGGCAGGCAGGCCTTGATATTATTGATAACCACCGCAGTGGGGCGTCCGGTGTACAGGCTGTCCATAGGCTCACCGGTCAGCGGGTTGGTGTACAGAACCGGAGGTTCGGTAGGCTCAGTGGTGGGTTCCGTGGTGGGTTCCGTGGTCTCCTGCGTAGCATCCGTGGAGGGCGCGGGAACGGTCTCAGGATAGGGTGCTTCCTGCGTGCAGCCGCAAAGAATCAGCAGACTTGCAGCCAAAATCAAAGCAAAAATTCGTTTCATGAGAACTGGTCATCCTTTCGTTTATCTCTATGTGGGGTATTATAGCAAACTTTACATAACATTGCAACCCCGACGGACATTTTAATCTGTCAAACGGGCATCTTCCATTGTTTTGCCCAAGGTGTAGTAAAATACATTATCCCGGGCGGGGGTCAGCCCTGTCAGCAAACCTCTTGTAGCATAAATGGCATAGCTGCGGAACAGGATCGGACACAGCCGTCCGTCGTCCATCACATTTTTGTGCAGGGTGTAGTAGTTGCCGTAGTTGGCAAGGGACTCGGTGCAGAGGGTATTCAAGGCAACGTCACTGAGCCCCCCCGCATTCATAGCACCTCTTGTGGCGAAAAATGCACTCAGATCCATATTGGGGGACAGCTTAGTCTGTCCCAGATACAGGTCATAGCCCCGCTGCTTCAGCGTTTTTTCATAGGTGGCGGTGCTTTGCTCCAGCATCGTCACCTTCAGGCCGCAGTTTTCCAGCATTTTTCCGATATCTCTGGCAATCCTCAGCCTGAGGGAGTCATCTTTATTGACCAAAAGCCGCACCTCTGCCTGATACTTGGACGCATCGGTAACCGCCTGGGTGAACTTTTCGCCGCCGTCGTAGGTATACCGGACAGCCAGGCTTTCGCTGTACAGAGGGGATTGGGGAGATGCGGGCAGGGATGCGCTGCGGGCAAAGCCACGGTAGTAGCTATTGACCAGCGTATCCCGGTCGATGGCAAAGGTCAAAGCACTGCGGACGGTGGGGTCAGAAAAGACCTCGCTTTCCATATTGCAGGCAAGGTACAGGAAAATATGATTTTCACAATCCCAAAGCTCATAGTCGCAGCGGTAATCTGCGTACCGGTCAGAGCCGGGGTCAGCGCATACAAGGCTAAGTCCTTCAAATTCAAAGCTGTCCCGGATGCCGGCAATGGAGGTAGCCGGCATCAGCGTAATGGCGGCAGCGGTCACTGCCATCTCCGCCCGGCACCACCAGCCGGTATTTCGCCGGAGGAGGGGTGCGGAGGTGGTGTCCAGATAGTAAGGGCCGGTGCCCATAGGGGCATTCATCTCCAGCTGGGACTGCTTAATAATGGGAATATCCAACAGCAGGGGGAGGTTTTCCATTGCGGTATCGGTGGTGACCGTCACAGAGCCATCCTCATTTGCCAAAATCTGGCTGATGTGGGTAAAGCGGCCTTTATAATAGGTGCTTGCCCGGGCAGCTTCCAGGCTTGCCGCCACATCCTGTGCCGTCAGAGCCGTGCCGTCAGCAAACCGGGCGGCTTCCAGGTAGAAGGTGTAGGTTTTCATATCCTGGGAGACCCGGTAGCTTTTACAAAGCAGCGGCTCGATATTATAGCCCCGGTCAACGGTAAAAAGGCTTTGGTACAGAAGGGAAAACAGCGTCCGGTTTGTAAAATCCGTACAGATAAACGGATTCATAGACCGATCCGGATAGTAGGTCAGGCTCAGCACCTGGTCGGTGCCGGATTGGATCTGGTCACCGGCGGTGTAATCCTCCTCCACCGTCAGACCGTTGCCGGTGGGAACATAAGGGTCATCTGTTTTGGCACAGCCCCACAGACTGCAAAGCAGGCATACAGAAAACCCCACCGCAAGGATCCGTTTCATAAGTTTTCCCTTCTTTCCTTGTGATAATTCATATATCAAAATTTTGGTTTATGGAGCTATTTCAATTTCGCGCTGCACCCATACCCTCTCCCGGGGAGAGGGTGTCAGCGAAGCTGACGGGAGAGGAACGGCGTGTACTGAAAGTCAGCGAAAAGCCTGTTACAATGCGGAAATCGATAGTTTTCTACCCGCATTCCTCTTCCGACCTCGCTGCGCTCGGCCACCTTCCCCCCGGGGGAAGGTATATGGGACCGCCTAGATAAATTTGAAACCTATCTACATACGATCAGGGCGCCCTGGCTGCCCCGGTTGCCACCGGTGTACCGGTGGGACCAGTAAAGGTCGTGAAGGCAGTAGGTGCAGTGATCGGAAATGTCGATTTTGGTAACACCGATCTCCCGGAGAGAGATGGCGTTGAGTTCTTTTAAGTTTACATAATATTTTCCGTCCCGGTATTGGGTCTGTGTCTTCGCAACATCCCCATAGGCCTTTTCCATCGCCTCCGGCACATCCCGGTCAGTGGCAAAGCAGCACTGACCGATATTCGGTCCAATGGCAGCGCAGAGATCTTCCGGACGGCAGCCGTAGGCTTTCTGCATTGCAAGGGCGGTTTTCTGCGCCAGCTTGGCGGCAGTTCCCCGCCAGCCCGCGTGGACAGCACCCACTGCCCCGGTCACCGGGTCGTGAAGCAAAATGGGAGTACAATCAGCGGTAAAGATCGCCAGTGCCGTACCCGGCTGGTTGGTGATCAGCGCGTCACATTCCGGGTATGCGTGGTTATCAAAGCCCAGAGCATCGGCTGCGGTCACCTGCCGGACGATGGCGGAGTGGGTCTGCCGGGTCAGTACCAGCCCTTCGGCAGAAAAGCCCAGGGCATCGGCAAGGATTTTAAAATTTTTCGCCACATTTTCCGGGTCATCTCCCCGGTTGTAGCCAAGATTCAGCGAAGAAAACACACCTTCACTGACACCGCCCAGCCGGGTGGTGAAGCAATGGGGCACACCGATTCCGTCAGCGGTCAGATATGAAATTTTCCCACAATTGACCGCAGTTACAGCCATAGAATGCTCCTCTTTAATAGTTGAAAATTGAGAATTGAGAATTAAGAATTAAGAATTGTGGTATTCTCCTGCGGAAAATGATTTAAATCGTCGCCAAAGGCGACACCTTCATTCATAATTATTCATTCATAATTCTTAATTATTTATCGTGTGTTACATCGTTTCGGATTTGTCCTTCTGCATGCAGCACTTTTTGTATTTCTTGCCGCTGCCGCAGGGGCAGGGAGCATTAGGCCCTGCTTTCTTTGCAGACTTTACAGGCTGCTGCTTGACCGTGCCGTCAGGCGTACCGGAAGCGGCAGTTTCCTTTGCCACCCGGGTGCGCTGCACCTGCTGGGCAGGCCGTACCTGCATTGCGAACAGGCGGCGCACCGTTTCCTCACGGATGGCGGTGATCATCGCCTCAAACATCTGATAGCCTTCCTCTTTGTAGGCGATGACCGGGTCGTGCTGACCGTATGCCCGCAGACCGATGCCCTGCTTCAGATCGTCCATAGCATCGATGTTGTCCATCCAGTATTCGTCTACCACCCGGAGCATAATCACACGCTCCAGTTCCCGCATATCCACCTTCTCGTCGCCCCGGAGCAGGTTAAGACCCGCCACCGCAATCTCCTTCTGGTGGTAATTATCCTGGGCAAGGCGTTGCATTTCCTCTGTCAGCTCCCCGGCAGAGGGCATTTTTTCCGGAACGGTATAGGCACCCTTCTGGAAGAACAGACCTTCCATCTTGCCAAGCACCGCATCAATAGACTGCCCGTCCACAATGCCGCCAAATTCGCTGAGGGCATCGGAAACGGTGCTTTCCACCACGCTGTCGATCATACCCCGGATGCTCTCCTGCAGGTCCTCACCGTCCAGCACCTTCTGCCGCTGGGCGTAGATGACCTTACGCTGGGTATTCATCACATCGTCATATTCCAGCACGTTCTTTCTTGCCCGGAAGTTGCGGCTTTCCACGCTCTTCTGGGCATTTTCCACCGCACCGGACAGGATCTTTGCATCAATGGGTGTATCCTCATCCAGACCCAGGGTATTCATCATACCCATGATCCGGTCAGAGGAGAACAGACGCATCAGATCGTCCTCCAGGCTCAGGTAGAACCGGCTTTCGCCCGGGTCGCCCTGACGACCTGCACGGCCACGGAGCTGATTGTCGATACGGCGGGATTCGTGACGCTCCGTACCGATGATATACAGACCACCCGCAAGACGCACCTCCTGTGCCTCCTGGGAGATCTCATTTTTAAATTTCTGCAACAGATCGTCATAATGGGCACGAACCGCCAAAATCTGCGGGTCATTGGTCTCGGAGTAGGCATTGGCCTCTGCCAGCAGCTCCTCCGGGGTATCCAGCTTCCGCAGCTCGTTCATTGCCAAATATTCCGCGTTACCGCCCAGCACGATATCGGTACCACGGCCTGCCATATTGGTGGCGATGGTCACAGCCCCCAGCTTACCTGCCTGGGCAACGATCTGTGCCTCCTGCTCGTGGTACTTGGCGTTGAGCACATTGTGGGGCACACCGGCTTTTTTCAGCAGCTTACTGAGGATCTCACTCTTTTCAATGGACACCGTACCTACCAGCACCGGCTGACCCTTTGCATGGCAAGCCTTTACCTGCTCGATAATGGCACGGAACTTACCTGCCTCGGTCTTATAGACCACATCCGACTGGTCAAGACGGATCACCGGACGGTTGGTGGGGATCTCCACCACGTCCAACAGGTAGATGGAGGCAAATTCTTCCTCCTCCGTCAGGGCAGTACCGGTCATACCGGAAAGCTTATCGTACAGACGGAAGAAATTCTGGAAGGTGATGGTGGCAAGGGTCTTGCTTTCGCCTGCCACGGTGACCTTTTCCTTGGCTTCAATGGCCTGGTGCAGACCTTCGTTATAGCGTCTGCCGTACATCAGACGGCCGGTAAATTCGTCAACAATGATGATCTGACCGTCCTTGACCACATAGTCGATGTCCTTTTTCATCAGACCACGGGCCTTCATCGCCTGATTTAAGTGGTGGGACAGGGTAGAGTTTTCCGCATCCGCCAGGTTCTCCACACCGAAGAATTTTTCTGCCTTGGCGATGCCTTCTGCGGTAAGAGAAACGGTTCTTGCCTTTTCGTCCACAAAGTAATCGCAATCGTAATTGTCGTGAACTTCCTTAGCCTCGGTCTTGGCAAAGACCTGCTTACGCAGGGTAGAAACAAAATAGTCTGCCATCTCGTACAGCTTGGAGGAATCCTCACCCTTGCCGGAGATGATCAGGGGGGTACGGGCTTCATCGATGAGGATGGAGTCCACCTCGTCCACGATAGCAAAGGCGTGTCCCCGCTGGACAAGCTCTGCTTTATAGGTAGCCATATTGTCCCGGAGATAGTCAAAGCCCAGCTCGTTATTGGTGCAGTAGGTGATATCGGCGGAATAGGCCTCCCCTCGGTGATCCGGCTTCATGCCCCGAATGATCAGACCTACAGAAAGGCCCATATACCGATGGACCTTGCCCATCCACTCCGAGTCACGCTTTGCCAGGTATTCGTTGACCGTGACCACGTGGACGCCCCGACCGGTCAGTGCGTTCAGGTAACAGGGAAGGATTGCCACCAAAGTCTTACCTTCACCGGTCTTCATTTCCGCAATACGGCCCTGATGCAGAATGATACCGCCGATCAGCTGCACAGGATAGGGGCGCATACCCAGCACCCGGTCCGCAGCTTCCCGGATGGCGGCAAAGGCCTCCGGCAGCAGGTCGTCAAGCTCCTCACCGGCAGCCAGACGGGCTTTGAACTCCGCGGTTTTGCCCCGCAGTTCCTCTTCGGAAAGATTTTTGTAGGTTTCCTCCAGGGCGAGAATCTTATCCACCTGGGGCTGTATCTTTTTCAGCTCACGCTGGGAGCGTGTGCCGAATATTTTTGTGATCAATCCCATAATACAGGTCTCCTTGCGCATAGTTTTGACCATTATACCACAGTAAATCAAAAAATAATAGACTTTTTGTGAATTTACCGGGAGAAAATTCACGGAATTTTCCGTCTTGTAAAGAGATGGCTTATTTGATATAATACCGGTAAATACAAAACTTCTGACCCTTGTTTTCCTAAAAGGAGCGGCAATTTTTATGAGAAAATTCCAAAAACTAACAGATAATTGGAAATTTACCCACCCGAAAGGGAGTGTGTGTTCTGTAGACCTGCCCCATACCTGGAATGCCAAAGACGGACAGGACGGCGGTAACGACTACTGCCGGGGTATCGGCATTTACGAAAAGACCTTTTCCTGCCCGGAATTTGACCGGCAGACCCAGCGAATCTATCTGGAATTTGCCGGTGCCAACGCCTCTGCAAAGGTGACCCTCAACGGTCAGCAGGTGATGACCCACGACGGTGGCTACTCCACCTTCCGTGCCGATGTGACGGATTATCTACAGGAAGAAAACACCCTTGTGGTGGCATCTGACAATTCGGTAAACGACCGGGTCTATCCCCAAAAAGCAGACTTTACCTTCTATGGCGGCATCTACCGGGATGTGCAGCTGGTGATTGTGCATAAGACCCATTTTGATATGGACTATTTCGGCGGCAGCGGCCTTGCGGTAACGCCGGAAGTCGAGGGAACGGACGGCAAAGTCCGGGTGCGCACCTGGCACAACAGCGAAACCGCCCAGGTGAAGGTGCGGCTGCTGGACGCTGACGGCGCACCGGTGGCGGAAGGCTGCGGCACCGATATTACCTTAAAGATCGACAATGCCCACCTGTGGGACGGTTTGGAAGACCCTTACCTGTACCGCTGCGAGGCAACCCTGTGGGAGCAGGGCGAGCAGGTAGATGCGGTCAGCTGTGCCTTCGGTGTCCGTTCCTACCGGTTTGACCCCCAAAAGGGCTTTTTCCTCAACGGACGCAGCTATCCGCTGCAGGGTGTCTCCCGGCATCAGGACCGAAAGGGCATTGGCAACGCCCTGACGAAAGAACACCACGAGGAGGATATGTCGCTGATCCGGGAGATCGGTGCCAACACCGTCCGGCTTGCCCACTATCAGCACGATCAGTATTTTTACGATCTTTGCGACCGGTACGGTCTGGTGGTATGGGCAGAGATTCCCTATATTTCCAAGCACATGCCAACTGGCAGGGAAAACACCGTCAGCCAAATGAAAGAGCTGATCGTACAGAACTATAACCACCCCTGTATCGTCACCTGGGGCATCTCCAACGAGATCACCATCTCCACCAAAGATAAAAAGGATATGCTGGACAACCACCGGATGCTAAACGATTTGGTGCATCAGATGGACCCCACCCGTCCTACCACCCTTGCTTGTTACGCAGTATGCGGACCTTTTAATAAGGTGGCGCACATTACGGACCTGGTCAGCTGGAATCTGTATTTGGGCTGGTATGTACCGGGACTGTTTTTAAATGACCTGTGGATCGACTTTTTCCACTGGAAATACCCCAACCGCTGCCTGGGCTTTTCCGAGTTCGGCTGTGAGGGTATGCCCAATCTTCATTCCTCCCACCCCCGCCGGGGCGACCACACAGAGGAATACCAGGCAAAGTACCACGCTTATATGCTGGAATGCTTCAAAAAACGTCCCTTTATGTGGGCAAACCACGTTTGGAATATGTTCGACTTTGCTGCCGATGCCCGTAACCAGGGCGGCGAGCCGGGCATGAACCACAAGGGGCTTGTGACCTTTGACCGGAAGCTGAAAAAAGACAGCTTCTACCTGTACAAAGCCTACTGGAACAAAGAGCCGATGGTGCATATTGCCGGCAAACGGTATGCCTACCGTCCGGAGAAGGTGACCCAGGTGCAGGTCTACACCAACTGCGACAGCGTAACGCTTTATGCCGACGG
>JAZNRQ010000143.1:0-6016 GCA_045590735.1 Faecousia sp.
TTGTCATTCCGAGCCAGTTCGCAAACTGGCGTGGGAATCTATTGTTACAACTTGATTTTTTGAGATTGCCACACCAGTGACATCGGTCACTGGTTCGCAATGACAACGAAGATTGTAATTGCTCGCTAAACCGGAATTTGACGATCGCAGTATCGTGACCGAGTGACACGCATCGTAACAATTACCGCCAGGGTATCAGAACGAAACTGTCCGCGGCGACTCGCCGCTAAACCGGAATTTTTATTTTTTACATTATAACAAAAAATAGGTCTCTTGTAAACCATCTTGCAAATACCGCGTAACTCTGTTATAATATTTTTAATTGTGACTTACGGGAGGATGCCCTATGAAATGTGTTGAAACATTTGAATCTATCTATGGTAAGCAGCCTCAGGACATTTCCTTCTGCCCCTACCGGATCTGCCCGATCGGTGCCCACTCGGATCACCAGCACGGCAAGATTACCGGTCTTGCCATCGACAAGGGTATCCACATCGCCTACCGTCCCAAAATGAACGGTGTTGTGGAAATGGTCTCTCTCCAATTCCCCAAGCGGGCACAATGGCACGTGCAGGCAGTACCGGAATTGAAGGAAAACGACTGGGCTGACCATCTGCGTGGTGCCACCCAGGCACTGAGCCAGCGGCACAGCCTGAAAATCGGTCTGTGCGGTGTGATCGAAGGCAGCCTGCCTATTGGCGGTCTTTCCTCCTCTGCGGCAGTCATTTTGGCTTTTTTGGCCGCCCTATGCAGGGTCAACAACCTTGCGCTTGCTCCCCACGAAATGATCTTAACCGCTCTGGAAGCGGAAAATAAATATGTAGGTGTATCCTGCGGCAAGCTGGACCAGTCCTGCGAGGTTTACTCCAAAAAAGATCACCTGCTGTATCTGGACACTTTGGACGACAGCTACGAACTGATCCCCACCAGCCCCGCTATGAAGCCCTACAAGATCGCCATTTTCTTCTCCGGTCTGGAACGTTCTTTGGCAGGCTCCAAATTCAATATGCGGGTAGACGAGTGCCGCAGTGCCGCCTATGCCCTGAAGGCTTACGCAGGCATTGAATACGGAAAATTCCCGGAAACACACCTGCGGGAAGTGCCTTACGAGGTATTCTTGCAGTATAAGGACCGGCTTCCGGAAAATTTTGCCAAGCGGGCAGAGCATTGGTACACCGAATTTCAGCGGGTGCAGAAAGGTGCCGAGGCCTGGCGAAAGGGCGATCTGGAAACCTTCGGTCAGCTTTCCTTTGAAAGCGGTCACAGTTCCATTTACAATTACGAAACCGGCTCTCCGGAGCTGAAAACGCTCTATGAAATTATGCTGAAGACCCCCGGCATCTACGGTGGACGGTTCTCCGGTGCAGGCTTTAAGGGCTGCTGCATGGCACTGATCGACCCGGATCAGGAGGAAGCGGTGGTTCGTACCGTTTCTGACGCTTACTTAAAAGAATTCCCCTTGCTGGAAGGCAAATATTCCGCCCACATCTGCCAAAGCGCAGACGGCATACTCCACCGATAACTGAGAAAAAAGGTGATATACTATGAAATGTCTGATCCTTGCGGCAGGCTATGCCACCCGGCTGTATCCCCTGACGGAAAATTTCCCCAAGCCCCTTCTGAAAGTGGGCAGCAAAACCATTTTGGATTGGCTCATCGACGACATTGACGCTGCCGGGCTGGTTGACGGCTACGTGGTGATCTCCAACCACAAATTCGCCCACCATTTCGATGCCTGGGCAAAAACCAAGCCCCAGCCCATTACGGTGGTGGACGACGGCACCGATTCCAACGAGACCCGTCTTGGTGCGGTAAAGGACATTCAGTTTGCCATCGATCAGCTGCAGCTGGACGACGATATGCTGGTCATCGCCGGCGACAATGTACTGGATTTCTCCCTGACTCGTTTCATCGCCTACGCCAAGGAGAAAAACGCCTCCTGCATCATGCGCTACTACGAGCCGGATCGTAAACGGCTTTTAAAAAGCGGCGTAGTAACGGTAGACGAAAATGACAAGGTTCTGCAAATGACCGAAAAATCCCCCACCCCGGCTACCAACTGGTGTACGCCCCCCTTCTACTACTATACCAAGTCCGATGCCCGGTTGGTGCAAAAAGGCATTGATTCCGGCTGCGGCACCGATGCCCCCGGCAGCTACATCGCCTGGCTGTGTGCCCAAACGGATGTGTATGCTATGGAAATGCCCGGTTCCCGTTATGACATCGGCAATCTGGAAAGCTACGAAGCCGTACAGAAAGCATATCGGGGAATTACAAAGTAAAAGGAGTTACCAAAATGTTTTGGAAATACCTGTTGATCTTCTTTATTTCTATGATCCCGATCGTAGAACTCCGGGGTTCTATGGTCCTTGCTACCGGTGAGGTAGAGCTGTTTGGACAGACCCTTGGACTGGGTCTTGATTTTTGGCCATCTCTCATCATCTGTGTGCTGGGTAACATGCTACCGGTTCCCATTATCTACTTCTTTGCAAGAAAGTTTCTCCTTTGGGGCGCAAAACAGCGTTTCATTGGTAAATTCTGCAATTTCTTCGTGGTCAAAGGTGAAAAAGCCGGACAAAAGCTGGTTTCCAAAGCAGGCCGCGGCGGTCTGTTTGTGGCACTGATGCTCTTTGTGGGCATTCCGATCCCCGGCACCGGTGCCTGGACCGGTACCCTGGGTGCCAGCTTTTTGGATATGGGCTTTAAGTCCACCGTCGCATCTGTCAGCCTGGGCGTTGTAATCGCCGGTATCATTATGGGATTGAGCAGTATGGGTGTATCCAACCTGGTTGCCAATCTGTTTTAAAGGAGTGTACGAATATGGATTGTTTGTTCTGTAAGATCGTTGCCGGGGAGATTCCCTCCACCAAGGTATACGAAGACGAAAAGGTTCTGGCTTTCCGGGACATTGCCCCTATGGCACCGACCCACATTCTGGTGATCCCCAAGACCCACATTGGCTCTGTGGCTGAGATCACCGCTGAAAACAGCGATATGGTCGCCCACATTTTTCAGGTAATTCCCCAGATCGCCGCGGCAGAAGGTCTGACAAACGGTTACCGGGTGGTTTCCAACTGCGGTGCCGATGCCGGTCAGACAGTGCATCACCTCCACTTCCATATTTTGGGAGGCAAAAAGCTCAGCTTAGAAATGGCTTGACATTTCCGCTTTTTGCGTTATAATAACGCCAGATCGCAAAAACAAATCTATCTTCGGGGTGCCGGCTGCAGCCGGCTGAGATTGGACTTTGTCGTCCTGACCCGTGAACCTGATACGGTCAGTACCGTCGTAGGAAAAGATGCACAAATGAGATACCTTCGTGTCGCATTGCACCTAGACGGGTTTGCAATGCGACATTTTATTTTTGGGGGCAAATTCCGGAAACAGATCTTAGGCATTTGCCCAAGCCGTCTCATCGGCAAGGAGGTATTTATATGGAAAGAAAAACAAATGCGGTAATCAACTGGCATTACCACCTGCGGCAACTGTGCGAAGGTGCCGTTTGCATCGCCCTGGCAGAAATTCTCAATTATCTGCGCCTATATAAGCTGCCCTGGGGTGGCAGTATTGACCTGGCTATGCTGCCAATTATTCTGTATGCGGTTCGCTGGGGTTTTGGTCCTGCACTGATCGCAAGCTTTGCTCACGGACTTCTGCAAACTATCTTTGATGGCGGCTTTGCCTACGGTTGGCAAAGCATTTTGGGTGATTACTTGATTGCCTACGGTGTTTTGGGCGTTGCCGGTCTGTTTAAGGGAAAATTCTGCCTCGCTGCAACGGTAGGCTGCACCGCCCGCTTTTTGGTGCATTATGTGGTAGGTGCCACCATTTGGGCAGAGTCTATGCCGGAAACATTCTTCGGTATGACTATGACGACACCCTGGTTCTACTCTGCCCTCTATAACGGTGCTTATATGCTGCCGGACCTTGTGATCCTGCTGTTGGTTTATGTAGTACTGTACAAAACACCTCTTGCAAAATATTTTAAAGGCGAAGATCTGAGATAAACCCCCGCCCCGCTCCGGCTACAGCCGGAGCGGGGCATCAATTCTTCAAATTCCGGTTTTTCGAGCTGTTTCGATAAACCTTGTCATTCTGAGCGAAAGCGAAGAATCCGTATTCTCCTTGAGATTGCCACACCAGTGACATCGGTCACTGGTTCGCAATGACAACAAAGATTGATCTGCTCTATAAACCGGAATTTAATTTTCAACTTTCAATTTTCAATGAAAAAAGAGGGCTTTGCGCCCTCTTTTTTTTATTGTCTGTTCATACGGATGACCTGCATACCCGGTGCATCCTCTGCCATTTGGGACACCTGGTACATCAGCTCCGCCACCTGTCCCCGGTTGAGATTCTCCTCCGCCACCAGCAGGATACCGTTATCCTCCATTGCGGTCAAAGACGCTGCTGCCCAGACAGGCACTTCCTGCTTCTGCTCTGCGGCTGCGCTTTCTGTCTCCTCCAGCATCTGTGCAGAGACACGCAGGCTCAGTGCATTTTGCAGGATCACCGCCGCCTGTGCGCCGGTAATGGGCTCTGCCGCCTCAAAGCTGCCGGTATCCGTAGCCGGCAGATCCGCCGTCAGACCTGCACGGATTGCGGCTGCCAGATAAGGTCTGAGCCACACCGGTGTGTCCGCAGGCACTGCGCTGTAAGAGGGATCTCCCTCGGGGATCTGCAACACCTGCACCACCATCGACAGGAACTCACCCCGGCTCACCGGCTTATCCGGCTGGAAGCAAGCTTCGCCGCCCACCTGCTCACCTACAAACAGGCCTGTATTTCGCATCCACTCTGCTGCAAAACGGCAGGACTGTCCGGCAGTATCGGTATATTGCTTGGAATCTGTTGGCTTCAGGATCTGCACCGTCACCGTAGCCTCCCGGGACACATTGCCTGCCGGGTCTGCCGCGGTATAGGTGAAGGAATCCACACCCACCTTATTTTTCTTCGGTGTATAGGTGAACGTACCGTCTGCGGTTACAGACACTTCACCACGCTTGGGCTGGCGCATTACGCTGTAGGTCAGCGTCTGTCCCTCCGGGTCTGTAGCCTTCAGGCTGGCGCTGTTGGGCAGGTTCTTGTAGGTTTCGATGGCAAAATCCTCAGCCACCGGTGCATTGTCCTTCTTGCCACGGATACTGATGGTCATCGTTGCCGATGTTTCCACCCGGTCCTGGTAGATGGGCAGATAGCACACCTGTGCCGACTGATCCTCCTCGGTACGCAGAGGCGCAAAAGTCATCTGTGCCAATTGGTCTGCCGTCAGAATGTCGCCGGGGCAAATCACCCGGCTGCCCAGCATCACCGTACCGGTGGCAGCATCCGGAAGATCCGTAATGCAAACCCCCTGCAGTGCCGCATTTTCAGAAAAATCCTCTGCCGTGAAGCAGTAGGTCGCATCGCAATCCACATCTGCCGCAAAAGCCGCACCGCAAAGGGATGCTACACAAAGTCCGGCCAGCAGCAGGCAGATCAAACGCTTGGAAAACATGGGAAATACCTCCTTTTTTAATGTTCGGAGGTAGTGTTTGCCAGAGGGGTAAAAAATATGCAACGAAAAATCCCGCTGCACAAAAATTCACCACCGGAATACGATGGAATGAGCAGCCTGAGGGCAGCTCAAATAAATTTCGGAGGTACTATTTATGTGTAATAACGGTTGGGGCGGCAACTGCTGCTGGATCATCATTCTGCTCATTCTGTTCTGCGGCTGTGGCAACAACGGCCTGATGGGTAACAGCGGTAACGGCTGCGGCTGTGGCTGCGACAACAACTGCGGCTGCTGCTAAATAACAAGAGCCACCTCTCGGGGTGGCTCCATTTTATTTTCTGCATTTACCGATGGATGATTGTCGCTCCTCCTTCTGGGAGATCCCGGGAAAATTTATAAAATAACTTGACATTCAGGCAAACTCCCTATATAATACACTAGTCTGCGTATGCAGACATATCCTTGCTCCCGGCGCGACCGGGGGCCTAACGTCCAAAAGGAGGTGCAAACAACATGGCT
>JAZNRQ010000144.1:0-4955 GCA_045590735.1 Faecousia sp.
GTTGAGTTGTTAGCTCCCGCTCCCAAAGCCACCCTCCCCGGGACCCCTCCCGGCGCGCAATTTCGATACTGCTATATAAGGTTTCGGTGCATTAAGGGTGGTTATCGAAACAGCTCCATAAACCGGAATTTGAAGATGGAAGTATCGTGACCGAGTGGCATTTATAGTAACGACCACATCCGGAGCATCAGAACGAAATTGTCTGCGGCGACTCGCCGCTAAATTAGAATTTAATTCTCAATTCTCAACTCTCAATTCTCAATTTGTAATTAGACTCTTGCGTGACCTTGTTTACAGATCACATCCACCACCGCATCCACACATTCCCGGCAGATTTCGTCTGTGGGAGCTTCCACCATCACCCGGATCACCGGCTCTGTGCCGGATTCCCGGACCAGGATCCGTCCGGTGTCACCCAATTTTGCATCCACCTGTGCCACCGCTGCCTGGACCTGGGGGTCTGCCTGGGCGGCAGCCTTATCCCGTACCCGGACATTTTTCAGCACCTGGGGATAGACCGTAAGCCCTTCGCACAGCTGCGACAGGGTCTTTTTTTCTTCCAAAAGCACTTCCATTACCTTCAAACTGGTGAGGATGCCGTCTCCGGTAGTGGCGTATTTGGAAATAATGATATGTCCCGATTGCTCACCGCCCAGCCGGCAGCCGTGGGTAGCCATATATTCATAGACATATTTGTCGCCCACCTTGGTTTTCGTGTAACCGATGCCGTCCCGGTCGAAGGCCTTATAAAGACCGAAGTTGGACATAACGGTGGTCACCACCGTATTGCCTTCCAACTGACCGTTTTTCTTCATATAGTTGCCCAAAATGTAGAGGATATGGTCACCGGTGACCACCTGACCCTTTTCGTCCACGCACAGACACCGGTCAGCGTCACCGTCGTAGGCAAAGCCCACATCCAGCTGATTTTCCAGGACAAATTTCTGCAGATTTTCAATGTGGGTAGAGCCGATATTGTCGTTAATGTTGGTGCCGTCGGGCTGTGCACCCATCAGGAATGTTTTGGCACCCAGGGCATCAAAAACACTTTTGGCAATGTTCCAGCTGGCACCGTTGGCGCAGTCCAGACCCACCTTCACACCCTTAAAGGAGTGGATGCCTAAGCCGATCAGATAGCCGATGTACCGGTTTCTGCCTGCTACATAGTCCACGGTTCTGCCGATCTTATCGCCGGTGGCGAAGGGGATCGGGCCGGTTTTGCCGTCCAAATGATCTTCAATCAGGTCGATGACCGATTCTTCCATTTTCTCACCATTGCGGTTTAAAAGCTTAATGCCGTTGTCGTAAAAGGGGTTGTGGCTGGCAGAGATCATTACACCGCAATCAAAATCGTCCATCCGGGTCACATAAGCCACCGAGGGAGTGGTGGTCACGTGGAGCAAATAGGCATCGGCACCGGAGGCAGTAATGCCGGCGGCAAGGGCATACTCAAACATATAACTGGACCGACGGGTATCCTTGCCGATGACGATTCTTGCCTTGTGACCGTAGTGCCAGCCAAGAAAACGACCAACCTGATAAGCGTGGTCTGCGGTCAGAACCACATTGGCTTCACCGCGAAAGCCGTCTGTACCAAAATACTTTCCCATAATTATTTCTCCTTCCGGGCGATCTGCCCCTTTGCTTTATAAATGGAATTTTCCGGCACAATGCCCCGGACGCAGGAGGTGGGGTAGACCGTTGCATTTCTGCCGATGACGGTGCCGGGGTTTAGGACGCTGTTGCAGCCGATCTCTGCGAAATCGCCCACCATAGCACCAACCTTTTTCCGTCCCGTGGCTACGGGGGGATCGCTGTGGATCACCACCGGGGTTTTGTCAGATTTTACATTGGAGGTGACAGACCCTGCACCCAAATGGGCTTTGTAGCCCAAAATGCTGTCGCCCACATAGTTGTAGTGGGGGACTTGGACGTTGTCAAAGAGAATTACATTTTTCAGCTCAGTAGAGTTTCCCACAACGCAGTTTTCTCCAATCAGAGCGGACCCACGGATAAAGGCGCAATGCCGTACCTCCGTATTAGCACCGATGATGCAGGGAGCACCGATGCAGGCAGTGGGGGCAACTTTGGCGGTTTTATGTACCCAAATCTCCTCTGCAATTTGTGTATACGCATCAGAATCCAGAGAATTGCCCAGTTCCCGGATAAAGGATTTTAGTTCTTCCAATGCTTCCCAGGGATAGATGAAGTGCTGTAAGTAGGGCTTTGCAAGGGTATGATCCAGGTCAAATAAGTCGAAATTTGTCATAAAATTCAATTAAACCTTTCTTTTTGACGTTAAACACCGTGATATTCTATCACAGGTTGACAAAGAAAGCAATCGAAAAAAGCAAAATGAAAAAAATACCTTGCAAAACAAAATTCCAATTTATCGAGCTGTTTCCAATTCGCACAACCCAATTGTCATTGCGAGCCAGTTCGCAAACTGGCGTGGCAATCTATTGGTAACACATGGTTTTTAGATTGCCACACCAGTGACATCGGTCACTGGTTCGCAATGACAACGAAAATTGTAATCGCTCGATAAATTGGAATTTGAAGATCGCAGTATCGTGACCGAGTGACACTCATCGTAACAATTACCGCCAGGGTATCAGAACGAAATTGTCCGCGGCGACTCGCCGCTAAACCGGAATTTGAAGATGTAACGAATCGAGCGGCGCAGGAAACCAACGATAAGATAAGCACTATGCACGCATTGTCAGCGGCGACCCGTCGCTTCCATTTTCAATTAAAAAAGGAGGGTCATAAACCCTCCTGTTTCATTTGCGGTATCAATCTAAGATAATGCCCTGGGGTCTGCGGACGATATGCTCACCCACCCGGCTGGCAAGGCCGTGATCGTAATAGCGTTCCATTTCCAGTTCGTAAATGCCGAAGCCTTCGTGCATTTCCCGGAACAGCTCCTGTGCCTTATAGTTGTGACCCTTGGCTTTTGCCACCAGAATTTTGGCTAAGTACTCGCAGTACTGGCTGTGCCGCAGCAGCAGCCGCCAGGAAACGGTCTGAGGACGGAAAGGCATATTCAGATGCTTCTTTGCCAGTGCCTGTTCTCTTGCTGCCAGTTCAAAGACCTTTTCCAGCCGGGGGACACGGTCCGGATCATAAAAATCGGAGATATTTTTGTTCTTGGAGCAGGTGCCCTCCATATAGGCAAAGTCGAAGGCATCGCTGATGGCCTGCAGGATTTGCAGCGCATCGCGCCAATCCTTGCCGTAAATATGGCTGAAATAATCTTCCAGCACAGCCTCAAAGTCGCAATCCCGGTTCATCAGGCTTTCCGCGTAGATGTAGACAGGGAAGGCGTTGGGGAAGCCGCTGCGCTGAGAGCCGTCCTCCACATAGCCGTCGATGCCCATCACCTTCAGAGAGCGGATATCCTCATAGACCCGGCGGGCAAAGGTGACCATGCCCGGATCCAGGAACTGATGCCGCCAGAAATGGTATTCATAGGAGAAAATGGACCCTTTCCACATTTCCTGCCACTTTTTCAGCAGCGCATAGCCTTCGTCGGTATTGGGGGCCTTCCAGGCGTTGCGTACATATTCCGGTGCGGCAGGTACCGGGGTATCCTCGGTAATGCTGTTTTGATAGTCCCGGGTAATGGGTGCGTACAAAAGAGAAAAACGCTGCGGGTTTTTGATGGTAATTTTCTCCGGTGCGAACATGGTATCCACATAGGCAATGAACACGACCCGGGTATCAAGCCCTTTTTCCGTCAAAGCTGCGTCCAGCTCGTTCATCATCACCATATACCAGTCGGAGGGGATCATTTTCTGACATTCTTCGCACTCGCAATGATTCTTGGGGCAATCTGCCAGCCAAACGTGGAGATAGTCGATGTTGTGGTGGGTCAAGGCGTAATCCACGATCCCGTCCACAACCGCTTTGCGCACATCCGGGTTAGACAGACAAACATTGGTGAAAATGGGTACCTTATGGAAGAAATCCCGCTTGCCGTTCAGCATAGCCAGAACTTTTTTATCTTCGTCGGTGTAGCCGCTGATATCGAAAACATTCCGGGTGTTGTTACTGGCGGGGAAGCCGAAGGGCTTGCAGGTCCAGCCGTGACCAATATCGTGGAACATCAGACCTCGCTTTGCGATCTCTACCTCACACTGCCGCTTCCATTGAAGCACCTGCTGATCGGAAACTTCTTCCGGGATCCGGTTTTTCTCATTAAACAGGTGCGTGTAGTAGCGGTTATAGTAGCCGTTGGGAATGAACCATTCCAGCATATACACATTCATTTCCAGCTTTGCGTAGTAGTCAGCACACTCCAGCATACAGGTCTGGGATTCGCTGCCCTCGTTGCAGAAGCCACGGAACCGGTGGTCAGCCAGCTTGTGGTACTGCACCGGCTGCAAAGCGTCCACCATAGGTACATAGTCTCCGTCCACACCGGGGTACAGCCACCGGCAGCCGTTCTCCCCGAGCATCCGGTAAACGGACAAAAGGACAGATCGGGGGTTGGAGCCGGCAATAATGCCCCCTTCTTCGTCGGTTTCCACATGGATCACATCATCCAGCACCACATCCTCTGCCTCGTTAGGCAGCCCAAAATCTTCCAAAAGACCCAGCCGGAAGCCGGTCTTTGCCTCCGGGTCATAGAAAATGTCGATCTCACCACATTCGGGCATCATCATACGCAGGTACTTTTTCAGTTCCTGTGCCGCGTGGTCAAATACGGTGTTGGAACGCAATTTGTAAATAGTCAGCATAAGAAGCCTCCTATGTTGTTTTTATGCCCCTATCATACCCCAGCTCCGAAGGAAAGTCTATAGATAATTGAAAATTAAATTCCAATTTATCGAGTTGTTGGATAAACGCACAATCCCAAAGCCTTCCCCTTGAGGGGAAGGTGGCAAAAATCTTTGATTTTTGACGGATGAGGTGGAAATGTAGGTAGATTGCAGCGGTTACGATGGTGCGGT
>JAZNRQ010000145.1:0-23922 GCA_045590735.1 Faecousia sp.
TATCTCAACTTTCTTCTGTTCAATAAAAGAAACAGCCATAACACCCACAATCTTTCCGTGACTAAAACAAGCAAAGATTTTTACAGAGTTATTATTCAGAAATTGTTCTACTTTCTTATTAAACTTTTCTTCGGTAGGCAAAAACATACAGTGTTTGTATATCTCGTATGTTTGTAAAATATCGTTCTTGTGAGTTAATTCTATTAGGTTCATTGCACGCACCTACAAATTCTTATTTATATGTGTATTTGAAAATCACCAAAATCAAACATACCGTTACCTTGTTGGAGCTTGTTTTGGCTGTATATTTTGCAAAATGCATTGTAAATTCTATCAACTATTCCGATGGAAATATTGATTTCGTAATGCGAAGGACATATTTTTTGTATGTTAAGCTTTCTGATTTTATCAACCGAATGCATAAAGTCAATCGGATTCGTCGATGGATAGAATGCATCAAGGCATCCGCTATATATCAGATCTCCCGAATACAAGTATCCACGCTCTTTTTCATAAAAGCAACAATGTCCGGGAGAGTGTCCGGGAGTATGAAGCACTTGAAGCCTTCTATTGCCTAATTCTATAATGTCACCATCACGTATAGTGAATGAAGGCATGCCTTGAAAAACTTGATAGCTCTCAATATTGAAATCGTTTGGAAAATCACATGGCTTTCGAGTGAGGTTTTCTTTGACCATTTTAAGAGGAATCGGAAATTTTTCGGATATCCAAGCTATCTCTTTTTCATGCACGGCGAAATCACGAAAATACTTGTGACCGCCGATATGATCCCAATGAACGTGAGTTGTTATTACGAGGACGGGCAAAGAAGTAATATTGTTAACAACGCTTTTTATATTTGCCACGCCTAAACCGGTATCTATTAAAATGGCGCGTTCTGTGCCGAGCAATAAATAGCAATGTGGTTCTTCCCAGTGCCCATATTCACTTATTGCAAATGTTTCATTATCAATCTTTTCGATATGAAACCATTCCATAGCACATACTCCCTCAAATTGGAATTATCAATCTAAATCAATATTAATCTCGTATTGGTCATCAATGAGAATAAAGTTTACATTATGCTTTTTCGCAAGGGCGAGGACTTCCGCATTATCTGTCAAAACGCTCTCAATGGTACACCATTCAACATCCAAACGATTTTCAATGACGTTTGCATATTTCTTTATGTCAGCAAAGTGATTTCTGATATATTCCTCACTCATTACCAGACAGTAATATTTGATGTTTTCAAGATATTTGGAGTCAAAGTCTTTCTGCCAACCAAATGGAATATAGCAACCTTCCACAATTAAGTTCTGCTTGTTTTCGATAGCAGTTTTAACCATTTCACGAACGATGGGCCATAAGTATGCGGTCAAATCCTTATCATCACTCATGGGAGTAAGTTCTGTATTACCGCTACGAATCAGACCCATTTTCAGATGGTCTATCGAAAGATAGGGGTATTTATATTTTTTAAGCAGTTTTTGGGCAAGTGCCGTTTTTCCTGTATGCGATGCTCCGGTAATTAAAATGATCATCTCAATCATCCCTACAAATTCCAGTTTATCTGTGTGCTTTGTCTTAAATGCATTATATCGCATTTTTGTAGGGTTGGCAACAAAAAGCGGCTGCCGAAGCATCCGCAATTGGGTATTACAGACGGGAAAGATAGATATCAATGACCTGCTTGGCAAAGGTGCCTGTGCCCTCACCGCCGGCTTTGTCGATGTTTTCCGTCATACTGCCACCACCGGCATAGCTTTCTGCCAAGCTCCCCAGGATCTGGGGCGTGCAGGTGTAAAAATGCTCCGTAAAGAACGCCTGCAGCTCCTTTGCCCAGTTTTGGGCTTCTTCGCTGTCTGGCGGGCAGGGGCGCATCTTACCCAGCTTCGCAAACAGCTCCATCACCTGTGCGCCCAGGTCTTTTTCCTGCTCCTTGGTGCGGCCCTTTTGCTTCTGCTCATATTCCTTGTAGGCCTCGGTCTTGCCGTAAAGCACCTTTGCCTGCTGGCTGTATTCGTCCATTTTCTTAGGGTCAAAGCCTTCAAAGCCCATATATTTCACTCCTAACACAAGGCAATGTTTAAGTGAAGATCGACAGCAATCCTGCCGCAAGGAGCAGTATAGGATAGATCAAATAGGGGAATATTTTCGGTTCCTCCGGCTCTTCCTCCCGGCAGAGGTGTACCGGCAGGATTCCCATAGCTGACACAATATAAAACGGGGAGACCAGCACACAGGCCGATGCCACCACGCCACCAAACAGCGTAAGCAGGTGCTTTTTTCTGCGCAGTGCCCACATAGTCATTGTCACCACCAGCACCGCCACACCGTGTTCCACATTGAGTATCACTGCCCACAGCACTGCCGCGATTCCGACAAAAACCATCACCAATACGTTTTTAAAGGATTTTTCGCTGTAGCGACTAAAAAAGTACAAAACCGCCATACCAATCACCATAGCAACACAAGGGTTGCGGGATGACATAGAAAGCAGTTCCCCGTGCATCGCGTAATTATAAGGAATCTCGCTGACCACCGCTGCAATCAGCAAATACAGCAGCATTTTCTTTCTGCTTTTGCTTTTTTCATATCCGTCAACAAGCAAGAATGCAAAAACAGGAATGGCACAGGTTTCCAACGCCTGCATCACAAGCGCAGTTGTTGCTACTCCGGTCGCCGTCTCGGATGCAAACATTTTCTCCAGCAGCTGTTGGCTTGTAAGGCTGCCCATTTGCAGCACCTGGTTTTGCAGAACGCTGCGGCTGAAGATACCTGCCAGCAAAAACAGCATTCCCCAAAGCAACACCTGTTGCTTGCTCATGCCTTGTTTTCTGGGTTGATTCAGTCTTTCCATAGGGAACTCCTTTATTTTTCCGGAACCAGCACTGCCACAGCATACGCAGGCAGTTGAATCGTCGAATCCTCACAGGATACCTGTTCCGCACTTGTACACAGTTTGGCAGCCAATGTCCAATTTGTATAATCGCTTACATCCACAGATGCCGTTTCCGGAGAGATATTCATAAGAATAATGCACAACTCCCCGTCCCAGGTCTTGCGGAAGGCACTGACACAGCCTTTATTCAGTGCTGTTTCCGCCGTTGTGCGTCCGTGAGATATGGCTGGGATTGCCTTACGGATCGCAATGGCTTGCCGATAGTAATTGTAGACCGAGAGATCGTCGCCCCGCTGCTCCTGCTGGCTGCCAAAGGGATAGCTCTCCGGAATCGTGCAGCCTGGAGGAGGCTGGGTCATCCCCTCATTTCCGGCACTGTTCCAATACATAGGTGCCCGTTTGGAAGGATCGTTACCGGGACCGGTCATACCGATCTCCTCGCCGTAATACACAAAGGCACTGCCGCTCATAAACAGATTCATTGCACCGGCAAGCTTTGTCTTATGGGGGTCCTTGGCACAGAAGCCGGCAATTCTTCCCACATCGTGGTTTGAAAGAAACGGGGCATCAATATAGGCAGGATTTTTCGCACCGTATGCTTTATCTGCCTTTTCCAGTGCTGTAGCATAGGTGCCGACCACCGAAGGGTTTCCTGCCCCCCGAACGACAGAAATAATCTTACCGCTTGCATCGCCGAAGGCATAATTGAAGATGCTTGTGATGCCGCTTTCGTAATAATCTGTAATGGTGGAAAAGCCCTCCCAGACCTCGGCAACAAGATACGCATCCGGGTCAATGGTAACTGCCGCATTTTGCAGCCATTGAAGCACCTCCACATTCTTGCGCACCTGACCGCTGAAGAATTCTTTCGCCGCATCCAGCCGGAAACCGGACACACCTTTGTCCATCCAGAATTCCATAATCTTCTCAATTTCCTGCCGCACAGCCGGATTGTCCAGATTCAGATCCGGCATATCCTGGGAGAACATTGCCTCGTAGTACCAGTCGGTACCCACCAGCTCCCGCATACCGGAGCGCATCTCCCGGGAAAAGGTATAGTATTCCAGATAAGGACATTCTGCCGCATCCGGTTCTTGTCCTTGGGGCAGCTTCTTAAGATAGTCTGCAGCCGTCTGAAACCAAGTATGTTCATAGCCGCTGTGGTTGACCACCAAATCCAAAATAAGCTTCATATCTCTAGCCTGACAATCCTCCACCAGAGCATGGAAATCCTCCATAGTTCCATAGGCAGGATCAATGGCATAATAGTCGGAAACATTGTATTTATGGTAAGTTGTACTGGGGTGAATAGGCATCAGCCATATTCCATTGACACCCAGCTCCTGCAAATAATCCAGCTTGGAACGCACACCTGCCAAATCGCCGATGCCGTCGCCATTGGAATCGCAGAACGAATATACAAAGATCTCGTACCAGGTACGATAGTTATCATCGGGGCTTTCCCCCAGTTTTTTAATTTCAGACAATGCTTTTTCTGTCTGCGGTGCATCCACAGACGCCCCCGACGAGTCGGGGGCGTTGTTTGTTTGTTGAGGACTACATCCCGACAAAATAAAGATGCACAGCAGCAGGTACGCAAATACCTTCTGCTTCATAGGATCATCCCTTCACGGAGCCACTCATGGCCTCTTGGTAGAACTTTTGGGTAATAATAAACAGAATTGCAATCGGAATGGAAACCAGCACAGCACCGGCACAGAACCGGACAAACCACACATCCACATACTCTTTCTCCAGCATGCTCCAAAGGCCGATGGATACTGTAAAGAACTTTGCTTCTGTACGGACGATCACCTTAGCAAAGACAAAGTCCACCCAGGGACCCATAAAGGATGTAACGAGCTGATAGACGATCATCGGCTTACACAGAGGCAGGATGATTTTTGTAAACGTCTGCAGCTTGGTTGCGCCATCCAGATATGCCGCTTCATCCAGTGCTTTGGGAATGGTGTCCATATAGCCCTTCATAACGAAGAAGCCTGTACCGGCACCGGCAGAGAAGCAAATCACAAGCGATACCGGGATCCAGTTTCCTTCGGTCAAGCCCAGAGCTTTAAGGATAAAATACACCGCCACCATAGTCATAAATCCGGGGAACAGATTCAGGATCATGGCCATATTCATATAAGACTTACGCATCTTCCACTTCATTCGGCTGGTGCAGAAGGACACGCAAAGAACAAAGACGGTACTGACGACGCAGGAGAAGCAAGCGATCACAAAGGTGTTCATAAACATCCGGGGGAAGTTCATAACCTCGAATTCCGTGAACAGTGCCTTATAGTTGTTCAGCGTATACTCTGTAGGCAGGAACGTGCTGATAAACTGACCACGTCCGGCGCGGAAGGACTGCATCACCAGCCACAAGAAGGGCATCAACCAAATAACACTCAAAATGATCAGAAAAATATACGTGATCACATCGCCGGTAACTCTTCTTGCTTTCAGAGTGCCGTTCTTCGGTGTTTTCATTATTTGAAGCCCTCCTCATTCTTATAGGATCCGCTGCTGCGGTATGTGATCAGCGAGACCACAGAAAGTATGATAAAGGTGAAGATACCAATCACTGCACCCAGGTTGTACTTTTGCTGGTCAACTGACAGTTTATACAGCCAGGTGACCAACAGATCCGTCGCACCTGCCGTATTGCCAACGCCCACCGGTTCGCCTCTGGTGAGCAGGTAGATGATGTTAAAGTTATTAATATTACCGGTAAACTGGGTGATGAGATAAGGCGTCATCACGAACAGCATATAGGGTAACGTGATTTTACGGAAAATCTGAAATACGTTTGCGCCGTCGATTCTGGCGGCTTCATACTGTTCCGAAGGAATGTTCTGCAAAATACCTGTAACCTGCATAATGGTATAGGGAATACCAACCCACAGATTTATGACCAAAACCAAGACCCTTGCCCAGGTCGCATTGGTCAGGAATGGGAGCTTTTCCGTGATCAAGCCGGCGTCCAAAAGCATCGCATTGATAATTCCATCCGGTTGCAGCATAGAACGAATTACCATCAAAGAAACGAACTGCGGAACCGCAATAGTCATAGAAAGGCAGGTTCTCCAAAGGCCCTTACATTTGATGGTTTTGCGATTGATGATCATAGCAACGATCGTACCCAGCAGGAAGTTGGACACCGTTGCCAGAATTGCCCAAATCAAAGTCCAGCTCAGAACACTGCCGAACTGACCGCTGATTGCCGAATTCGGATTAAAGAGTGCTACAAAGTTCTGGATACCAACCCAGTCGAACAAAACCAGGTGGTCACCTTCCTTGGAGTAATTGGTGAAGGCCATACACATCATATAAACGATGGGCAAAATGGTAAACACCACCAGACACAAGGTAGGCAAAGACATAAACAGCTTGTGGTTATTTTCATCTGTCAAAGACTTCAGGTCTTGCCAGAAAGAATTGGGTTTCTTGCCGCTGCGACGCAGAGCACGTGCCTTATAGCCGCTGCAGACAGAATACCGCCATACAAGCAAAAAGCCGACGATCACAAAAACCGTTGCCACACCGTAAAGCAGGATCAGCTGAGAATTGTGACCGATCACATATTCATAGATACCTAATTGTTCGTTATATACTTCCGTCATGGGCTTCCAACCCAGGCTGGGAAGCATCGTTAAGTAGTAGATGCCGCCTTCCGGCAAAAGCATAAACACAATAAAGGCAGCCTCAACGGCCAATAGCAGCAGACCCTTAATGATCTGGCCGGCCATCAGATTGCCGAAGCCCATAATCAAACAGGAGATCCAGGTCACAAGACCACCGTTGCGCAAAGCAGACAACAGGGAATTCTTTGCAGGATCATTCTGTTTGGATGCTTTTATCAACACCTTGGACACTTTACTGTCTCCTTCCATTGCTAAAAGGCGGCGGTCAGAGTATTCCGACCGCCGCCAGATCGCATTTATCTAGACGGGATTGCTAAATTACAGGCCGCCGTTACCGTTGATAGCAGCGTTCCACTTTTCAGTGTCAGCAGCTGCGGTGGCAGCAGTAACTTCCTTGTTTGCCAGGCCCTTGCCCATGGATTCGGCATTGGACCAGTAGTTACCCATCTCAGGGATGTTGGGCTGCAGGACGGAGTAGCTGTTAAAGGTGTCGTTCTGAGCCACAGCGGCAGCATCAGCGGAAGCAGTGTCGCTGACGATGCTGTTAGCGATGGGCTGCACACCACCGTTACGCAGCTCTGCGTGCAGCTTCTGCATATCAGCGGAGCCCAGGAATGCTGCCAGAGCAACAGCGGCAGCAGGGTTCTTGGAGTTGGGGTTGACGCCCAGAGCCTTGGAACCGGCGAAGGGCAGCATCTGCTTCTGCTCGCCACCGATGGTGATGGAGGGAGCGGGAGCAGCAGCATAGTTATCGCCCAGTGCCTCAGCAACAGCGTTTGCGTCCCAAGTGCCGGAGAACATAGCAACGATCTCACCCTTACGGAAGCCGTCCAGGCCAGCGCCGTTCGCATCGTCGATCAGCTTACCGGAAGCGATAGCATTTGCCAAATAAGTGGTAACTGCAGCACCGGCCTCACCGCCGAAGGTGATGCCCTTGGAGCCGTCAGTGCCGTCACCAAACATAGTGCCGCCGTTTGCATAGTAGAAGGCAGGAACGTACCATGTGTTGGTAATGGGGAATGCAACAGTGCCCTTAGCCATCATAGCGTCCAGGGACTTGACGTCTTCCTCGGTCAGCTTGGAGCTGTCGTAGTACATAAACCAGGTGTTGACGGTAAAGGGAACACCATAAACATTGCCCTCAGCGTCAGAAACAGTGTCGATCATACGCTCAGTGTTGTCAGCCTTGACCTGCTCCAGAGCAGCGCCGCCCAGCTTAGCGATGGCGTTAGCCTGGATCAGAGTGCCCAGCTGGTCGTTTGCAAACATATAAACGTCAGCAGCGGCAGAGGGGTCCTGCGTTACGTTCTTGCCGGCATCGCCTTCGGAGCAAACACCGTAGTTAAAGGTGATGTTCCACTCGGGATGCAGCTCAGCAAACTTCTTGCAGGCAGTCTGCAGGAAGCTGTTCTCGTCTGCCTGGTCCTCAGAGGGGCCCCAAACAGTCAGGGTGATGTCGGTGGGCGTTGCATCGCCGCCATTCTGCGTACCGTCAGTATCTGCAGAAGAACAGCCTGCGAACAGACCAACGATCATCATGCAAGCCAGAAGCAGTGCAATGATTTTCTTCATGATTTCTTCCTCCTAAAAATAAATGTATGTATATGCTATCACAGATGGAATCATCTGTTGATGCCGATAAATTGGGGTTCGAAACTTGCGAAACAAAGTTTCGTAAATTCGCAAATTCCTACTGCGCTTAACTATTATACCACCAACCCCTGCATTTCGTCAACATTAGAAGTACACAAAAAGCAGGTATATTTTTGTGCATTTCGTACAATTTATTTATCCAATTTCTTCTTCTTTCGTCATTCTTACCCTTTTCTTTGCCTTTTCCAGCCGATCCAGCGCATCCCAGTTTGCTCTCCCGAAACGTTTCGTTACCTTGAGCACTTCCCTGCCCAGTTCCCGGGTCAACTGACCGGGGAGCAGCCGCCAGCTCCAATTTGTCCTGACCGTTCCGGGGGTATTCATCCGGGATGCATTGTCAAGCCCAAGCCAATCCTGCGCAGGGATGATGCAGGTCTTTGCGCCACACATCATAGCCAGCCGGATCAGCTGCTTATACATCTGCTCATCGGCTGTAAAATCATCGGACAGGTATTCCCGAATCACTTTCTTCTGCGCTTTGGGCATACCCATAAACCAGCCATAAAGCGTCTCATTGTCGTGAGTACCCGTATAGACATAACAGTTATTGCTGTAATTATGGGGCAAATACTCGCTGGCACCGGCGGTGTCATCCACATCAAAGGCAAACTGCAGCACCTTCATATTGGGATAACCGGTCTGCAGCACCAACTGGCGAACGCTGTCCGTCATAAAGCCCAGGTCCTCAACGATCACATTCTGCTCGCCCAAATTTGCTTTCAGCGCATTGAACAGGTCAATACCGGGTCCCTTCTCCCACTTTCCATCCTTTGCCAGTCCGGAGGAAACCGGAATGGTAAAGTATTCGTCAAAGCCACGGAAGTGGTCGATACGCACCACATCGTACAGCCGGAAGCTGTACCACATTCTTGTGATCCACCAATGGTAGCCGGTCTGGGCGTGATACTGCCAGCGATACAGGGGATTTCCCCAAACCTGTCCATCGGCATTGAAGCCATCGGGAGGACAGCCTGCAATGCGCTCAGGCATATTTCTCTCATCCAGCTGGAACAGCTCCGGATTTGCCCACACATCCGCCCCATCCGGGGAGACATAAATGGGAATATCTCCCACGATCTGAATGCCTTTATCGTTGGCATACTGCTTGAGCTTTGTCCATTGCTGGGTGAATTTATACTGCAAATACCGGTGGAACTCCACCTCGAAATACAGCTTTTCCCGGTAATAATCCAGCGCAGGACCGTAGTGCATCCGGATATCTTCCGGCCACTGGGTATAACTGCGGTTTTCAAAGTAGGTGCGAACCGACATAAACAGCGCATAGTCTTCCAGCCACCAGCTGTTTTCCCGACAAAACTCCACAAATCCAGGATCCCGGCTGATATCGCTTCTTTCGTAGGCCTTGCGCAACAAGGGAAGCCGGGTCTCGTTCAGCCTTTCATAATCTACCTGCGCGCCCGCCTCCATCTGTGCCGCCTTGCATTCCGCAGCCGTCAGAACGCCCTCCTTTTTCAGCGCATCAATGCTGATAAAGTAGGGGTTTCCGGCAAACGCAGAGCAAGCCTGATAGGGCGAATCAAAGGAGCCGCCGTGGCTGGTAACACCCAAAGGCAGGATCTGCCAGTATTTCTGTCCGGCCTTTTCAAGCCAATCTACAAAGTCGTAGGCATTTTTGTCGAAGCAGCCGATACCGTAACGGGAGGGCAGGCTGGATACGGCAAGCAAAATACCGGAGTCTCTTTTCATTGTTCTCACTTCCCTTTCTTTTGATATAAGATGAACGCCTCATAGGGCCGAAGATCGCTGCCGCCTGTTTTATAATTGGAAAGCAACAGCTCTGCCTGCGCAAACGCCTCCGGCAAAGCAAAGTTCCGGTGCAAGGCAGTAAAATTACAAACCACCAGCACCTTCTCCCGGCTGTTTTCCCGTGTGTAGGCGAAAATCTCCCGATCCTCCGGACAGAGGAGTTTAAAATCGCCATCTCTGAAAATAGAGTAGTTCTTTCTCAATTGTATCAGTTTTTGATAGTAATAAAAAATCGAATCCGGGTCAGCCAAGGCAGTTTCTGCATTGATCTGCAAAAAATTTTCATTCACCGGCAGCCAGGGGTCTCCGGTGGTAAAGCCGGCATTTTTTTCCCGGGACCACTGCATAGGGGTACGGGCATTGTCACGCCCCCGGGCATAGATCGCATCCATAACCGTCTCCTCGGGATAGCCTTCAGCGATCCGTTGGTTGTAAAAATTACGGATCTCCACATCTGCATACTGTTCCATAGGCAAGCGGATATTGGTCATACCCAGCTCCTCGCCCTGGTAGATATAGGGTGTTCCCTGCATACCGTGGAGCATCGTTGCCAGCATCTTTGCCGACTCTACCCGGTACTGCCCCTCATCGCCCCAACGGGATACCACTCGGGGAAGATCGTGGTTATTCATAAAGAGGCTGTTCCATCCGTCTTCGTGAAGCCCCTGTTGCCAGCTTTCATAGCAGGCCTTCAGCTTCTCCAGTGGAAGGGGGATCGCATCCCACTTTTCCCCTTTTTGATCCAGACACATATGCTGGAACTGAAACACCATACTCAGCTCGCTGCAATCGGATGCGCTGTAAAGCCGCGCCCGTTCCACATCTGCCCCCCAGGTTTCACCCACAGACACCAGCCATTTCTCCCGGAACGCTTCTTCTGACAGTTCCCGGAGATACTGATGGAGCCGCGGACCGTTAATGGTAATATGGTTATCCGGTTCCTTGGCGATCTGATCGATCACATCCAACCGGAAGCCCTCCACGCCTTTGTCCACCCAAAAGCGGATCGCCTTATACAGATCCTTCCGCAAAGCCGGGTTTTCCCAGTTCAGGTCCGGCTGTTGGGGTGTAAACTGATGGAAGTAGTACTGCCCCAGCTCCGGCACATAGGTCCACGCAGGTCCGCCGAATACAGAGCGCGTATCGTTGGGCATCTTATCCGGTGTGCCGTCCCGCCAAATAAAGTAATCGTAATAGGGGCTTTCTTTTCCCTTTCGTGCATCCAAAAACCAGGGATGCTGATCAGAGCAGTGATTCAGCACCAGATCCAAAATAATGGAAATACCCCGTTTTTTTGCCTCATAGATCAGCTGCTGCATATCCTCCATAGTGCCAAACATAGGATCCACGGAGCAATAGTCCGAAATATCATAGCCGTTATCCACCTGTGGAGACCGGCATACCGGTGACAGCCAAATGCCGTCGATACCCAGTTTTTCCAAATAGTCCAACCGGGAAATAATGCCCCGCAGATCACCCACACCGTTTCCTGTAGTGTCCTGAAAACTCTTGGGGTATATCTGATAAAAAACCGCATTCTTCCACCAGCCGGGCTGTGTCTTATCCAATTTCATTTTTACACATTCTTCTCCATTTGTTCCAGCATTTCATACACGCGCAGGATCTCTCCTACACTCCAGGCCTGGGCATAACAGCCCTTCCCCTGCTTCGGTTCGTGACCGTCATAGATCTCCGGCAGCTGTCCCACACAGCCTTCCCTCAGCATCGTCTGAATATTGGCAAGCTGCTGCTTTACCGCCGGGATCCCGCTCTTTCCGTAAATACGCAGGCAGGCTCTGCAATAGGCACCCAGAGGAAACACCCAGGTCGTTCCCTGGTGATAGGCCATATCCCGTTTCATCTGGCTGCCGCCGTAAAAGCCGTGGTACTGGGGATCCTGCTCCGAAAGCGTCCGCAGACCGCAAGGGGTCAGCAGATGCGTTTTCAGTACCTCCAGCACCCTGCGTTCCCAGTCTTCCGGCAGCATCGTAAAGGACATAGAAAGTGCCCATACCTGGTTGCAGCGAATCTGTTCATCTGCAGATGTACCGGAAATCACATCTCTGAGATAGCCTCTGTCGGGCATATAAAACTTTTCCCGGAAAGACTGTTTCACCGTAG
The DNA here is from genome assembly GCA_045590735.1 of Faecousia sp. Classification (GTDB taxonomy): domain Bacteria; phylum Bacillota; class Clostridia; order Oscillospirales; family Oscillospiraceae; genus Faecousia. Next base: position 12,094 of record JAZNRQ010000145.1, read on the forward strand.
CTGCCAGCGCGCCGTAATCTTTACCGTCTGCCATCACAACCGGTGCCAGGTTTTCCATAATCCTCAGGGCATTGTACCAATACGCATTGATCTCCACCGGCTTGCCGTGGCGGGGTGTAGGCAAAATATCCCCTATGCGCACATCCATCCAGGTCACTTGATCCAGACCCTCTCCGGCATAGATCAGACCATCGCTGTCCATACCAATGTTGTGCTTTGTTCCCCGGCGGTACGCGGAAACGATCCGCTCCATCACCGGCCAGGCTGTTTGCACGAAGGCAAGGTCATCGGTCCTTTGATAATACTGCCACAGCGCATCTATCAGCAAAAGCGCCGCATCTACCGTATTGTACATAGGTGCCTGCCCGCCCTCCGGGAATAAATTGGGGACAAGGCCGTCCTTTTCGTAGGTCAAAAAGGTTTGTAGTATACTTTTTGCATCGGCATACCGACCGGTAGACAAGCAGCATCCCGGCAAGGCGATCATCGTATCCCTGCCCCAATCGCTGAACAGAGGATAGCCTGCCAGGATCGTTTTCCCCCCGGTGGAATCCCGCTTTGCAATGTAGCTGTCCGCACTGACCGCCAGCTGCCTTGCCTCCGGATAGGAAAAGGCGCAGACCTGTTTCAGCTGCTGCAGTCTTTCCCGCTCCGCCTGCAGGATCTCCGTTGCGGAAGCCGTTTTACTTTCTGTGGAAAACACAATTTCAAGGCTGCCTTTTGCTCTGGCAGGGACGGTCACGCAGATCTTGCAGCAGCTGCCCGCAAGACCGTGATCAGGTCGTCCGTCCGCTTCATCCGCAGGATAATACAGATCCTGCCAATCCGAACAGGGAGAAACCACACCCTCCGTATGCAGATACATAGTGTAGCCGTCAGCGGCGATTCGGTCGCCTTGCAAAGTAAAGCATTTCTTTTCCGCAAGGGCAGTTTCCTTAGGCGCAAATTTCAGATACGGTGTGACCGTAAAGGTACAGGGCAGATCCAGGGCATTGTTCACGGAATATACCAATGCCGTGGTATTTTCCCCATAGGCCATAGCGCAGCTGCGCTGCACCGATATGGCACCGACCTTATACTGCCAGGTAGGAACCCCCTCAGAGCAATGGGTCTCCATCCAGAAATTTCCTTCTTCCGCCGGCATATCATCCGCAAAGCTTTGGCTGGAGAGAGTGACCTTCTCTGAACCTGCCTGCAAACATTCTGTAAGCCGGTGCACAAAGGTGATCCGTTCATTGGGTGCTTTGACCGCAGCCACAAGAACACCGCTGTCCGCTCTGTTTACGGAAAAATCAGGGCACATACTGCAATAACCGCCTAAGCCGTTCCACAGCAGAAATGTATGGGAACGGGCGGTCTCAACATTCTTTTCCTGCTGTCCGGCATATAAAAAGACCATATCGCCGCCCTCCGTTTCACGCAACTATTGCGATAAATTTCGTAAAGTTTCTGCTATACATAGTATATTGTCTTTCCGACTTATCGTCAAGAAATATTCGTGCAGCCAAATATTTCCGTTAATTTACACAACTTATTGGCATTTTCTTTGTATGTTTTACTGCCTTGCAGTTTACACTCTTCGAAACTTTTCTAAACAAATTTCGTAAGTTTCGTATTTTATATTGCTTTTAAGCTGCAGCTATGCTATAATGCTACCAAATCGATCACGGAGGTGAGCCTATGCCCACAATGGAAGACATTGCCAAGGAGCTGGGTGTTTCCAAGAGCACCGTATCCAAGGCACTGAGCGGTGCCAAAGACATCAGCGAGGCAATGCGGCAGACAATTCTGAACAAATCCCTGGAAATGGGATACTCCCGGGCGCTTCGTAAGGCCAACGCCCCCCGAATCGCGCTGTTTATTACAAACATTGAATACACACGCCCCGATGATTTCGGCTATGATCTGGTGGCCGGCTTCCGCAGTGCCGCAGGACCTGCAGGCTTCGTGGTGGACATTATCGATCTGACGATCCCTATGCAGCAGGAAACGCCCTACGACGTTTATATGGCTGAAAAAAACTATTGCGGCGGACTTTTCCTGGGACTTTCTCTGCCCCAGGATCCCTGGATGAAGGATTTTGCCACCTGCAAAACGCCCACCGTTCTCTACGATAACCACGTCAGCGACAACCCAAAGGTCACTCACATCGGCACCAACAACCAGGAGGGTATGGATCTTGCGATCTCTTATCTGAAATCCTTGGGACACACCAAAATCGGCTATCTGAGCAACGAGCTTCACGCCTATATTTACCAACGGCGTTACTACGCATTTTTCCAGGCTATGGCAGAATGCAATCTGCCCGCAGACAGCTCTATGGGCGGCAGCGCACACTATGTGAGCGAATGTCTGACCCAGCACCTGCCCCGGCTTCTCGAGCAGGGCTGCACCGCAATCGTATGCAGCCATGATATTTTGGCCCACAGCATTATGATCCACTGCCGGGAACTGGGTCTGCGTGTACCGGAGGATATCAGCATTGTGGGCTTTGACGATATTCCGCTGTGCCGCTATACCCTCCCCCCGCTGACCACCATACGGCAGGATCGGGAAAACCTGGGACGCAGTGCTCTGTACGCCCTCACCAGTCAGATGAACAACGTTTATGTCAGCTCTCTGCTGCTGCACGCAGAGCTGATCGAACGGGCATCCTGCGGACCGGCAAAAAACAAATAACAATAGCGGCAGTTCACCGATGAAGGCTGAACTGCCGCTTTCTTTATTTTCCAAAGAGCATTGGGCTCTTTGCCGGTACTTTTATTCTATCGCCGGAATAGGTATCCTCTTTCCATCGGAAGGCATTTTCTCCGTCCACGAGAATCTGCCAGTTTCCTTCGGGTAATGTCAGCTCCACCGGCGCATCACCGCAATTAAAGCACATAAAAAGCCGCTGCCATCGGCTGCCCTCTCCCCGATTGTCCAGAAGCACCGCCGCACAGTTGTGGGCAACATCCACCGCCTGCAGGATGCGCTGACTTGCAGCTTCCGTCTTGTCCTGCAAGCCCGGCAGCTGCATACGAAGTGCGATCAAGCCCCGGTAATAGTCCACAAGCTCCCGGTTTTCCCAGGCTCTGTGCCAATCCAGGCGGTTAATTGAAATGTCGGTACAGTAGCTGTTTTTAATACCTGCCTTTGTTCTGCCAAACTCTTCTCCGGCATGTATAAAAATTCTACCCTGGCAGGAAAAGTATATGGCAGCCGCCAACCGGTTCACCTGCAGGATCCGGGGATCCTTGCCTGTAAAATCCTTTGCCGGATCCATAGTATACACCAATTTATCCCACAAAGTCCAATCATCATGGCAGGAAAGATAGGTGATGGTTTGCGCCGGAGTCCTATACGCACCGTATTCCCCTGACCAGCCGGCCACGCATTTTTTCACCTGCTCTGCCCTGATCACGCCGCCGTTGACAAAGCCCACACCGTGGCTGTCCATAACGCTTCCCTTCACCGCATCCCGGGTGTCGTCACAAAAAGCACCGATCCGACCGTTAATTTTCTTCAGTGCCGCCTTGTCGCACAAGGTTACCCCCTGTAAAGCCGCAGTATCTCCCGCGCGCCACGGTTCACCGTATACAAGCTTCTCCCCCGGACCGTAACGCGCATCCAGAGTGCTTTGTATCCGTTCCATCAACTCAGTATCCAGCAGCCCCATAAGATCAAACCGAAAACCGTCGATATGGTACTGGTTTGCCCAATACAGCACCGACTCCAAAATATACCGGGCGCACATACTGCGCTCGCTGGCAATGTCGTTGCCGCAGCCGGAGCCATTGGAAGGCGTTCCGTCGGTTTTTTGCCGGTAGTAATACCAGGGCACTGTTTTGAATAAGGGGGAATCCAGCGAATAGGTGTGATTATACACCACATCCATAATAACCCGGAATCCGTTTGCGTGCAAAGCCGCAACCATTTCCTTCAACTGCCGGATACGCACCTGTGGGTTATAGGGATCGGTGGAGTAGCTTCCTTCCGGTACATTGTAGTTTACCGGATCGTAACCCCAGTTATATGCGGTTTCCGGACTTCTTTCATCTACTGAACCGTAATCATACATCGGCAGGATCTGGATATGGGTCACGCCCAGATATTTCAAATAATCCAGGCCGGTACAGTTTATACCGTCCTTGCACAGCGTTGTTCCGTTTTTTGTAAACGCAGTGAATTTGCCCCGGTCCTGCTCCTCAAAGCCGCCTGCCGGGTCCCAGGAGAAGTCCTTGATATGCAGTTCATAGATGATCTGCTCCGCCTTTTGGGCAGGTGCTTTATCTAAATGCCAGTTTTCCGGATCTGTCCGTTGCAGATCCAGTACCATACTGCGGATCCCGTTAACGCCGCAGGCTATGCCGTAAGGGTCTGCCGTTTCATAAACCTTGCCATCTGCCGCAACCGCATAATCGTAATAAACACCGTCCAGATCCTCCGGTGTTTCGTACTCCCAAGTGCCCTTTTCTTTCCGGTTCATGGGAAAAATCTGCTCCGGCGGTGTTCCGTCACCTGCCCGATACAGCCGCAGCGTGACGCTTTCGGCTGTAGGTGCCCACAGACGAAACAGCGTACCTTCCCTGCCGCAAAACGCACCCAGCGGCTGCTCTGTGTGATAAGCCTGCTGAAATTCCACGCTGTCGAATCGATTCCCCATATTATCACCTGCTTTTCCTGTATGTCCATTAGTATAGCCTATCTGCGCGGCGGTTTCCAGTACAAATTGTAAAAAAGCATCCCTTTGCCAGTCACCAGCAAATAAAAGGCAGCCCTCCGGGGCTGCCTTTTCAGTCTGTCAAAAAACTTATTTTTGACAGACTGGCAGATGTCACTAAAGACGGCAAGACAAGCAACTCGTCCCCGAAGTGTATGTGGATACTCGAGAGGGACGAGTTGCGCAGTAAGTCAAAAAGCCTTGCGCAGCAAGCATTTTTATCCCCTCATCCGTCAAAAATCAGAGATTTTTTGCCACCTTCCCCCAAGGGGGAAGGCTTTATTTGAATTTATCACTTCATCCTGCTTTTTGACGGTTGGCGGCTTTTTTTGACACTCTGGCAGATGTCACTAAAGACGGCAAGACAAGCAACTCGTCCCCGAAGTGTATGTGGATACTCGAGAGGGGCGAGTTGCGCAGTAAGTCAAAAAGCCTTGCGAAGCAAGCATTTTTATCCCCTCATCCGTCAAAAATCAGAGATTTTTGCCACCTTCCCCCAAGGGGAAGGCTTTATTTGAATTTATCAATTCATCCTGCTTTTTGACGGTTGGCGGCTTTTTTGACACTCTGAGAAAAGAGGAGGCAGTAAGCCTCCTTTTTTTGTCATCGTTGGGGGTCGCTGGGGTATTGCCGTAAGATGGTATAAAGTCCCGCTGCCTGCTCCGGGTCGATGGACAGCCAGGGACCGCTGCCTGTGGAAAAATACCGGTGATCCTTCTGCCGGTAATAGCGCACAGTTCCGTCGGAAAGCTGCACCGCAATGAGATAGACATTTTCTTCCTGCTTTTCCGGTGGCGGCTGCGGTTTGCCAAAAGGCTTCAAAATCCGCAAATACAGAAGGATCGCCTGCATTTTCGGCGGTGCGGTATAATGTCTGCGGATCAGCACTTTTTCCTGCCGGGAAATTACATCGACACCGGTCACCGCCCGATAAACGGATTTGGAATGATTTTGCCTGCAGCCGGTCAAAATAACCGTAATCATACAAAAAACAGCCAACATTTTCGCACCTTTTCTCAAAGCAAATTCACCTCTTTACGGATAGCATATACACTAAGGTGTCAAATATGGCCGGAAAATAGCAGAAAAAGAGGCAAAACAAAAAGAAAAATATAAATTTTACAGGTAAAAACCGCAAAAAATCAAGGGTCCGATTGTTAGATGTATTTGTTTTTTGTTTTTGTTTGTGTTTTTGAATATGTAGTTGTATATGGCATCGGGTGTAATACATCCGATACATGTGTACAGATCAGGAGCAAACCAGATCATCGTCGTTCCGGTCCAGCTCGCAAAGCCATTCGGTAAAGGACAGCGGTGTTTGTCCGTGGTGCTTTGTCCAGCGGACGTAAACCGCATATCTGCGCTTTTGGGACACCCGATAATACCGCCGGTCATCGCAGTCCAGCCGTGTCTGGATAATGGGCACAGAAAGAACAGAGGATCCGGCAGATCCGGCTCGGTTCTTTTTGCACCGTATTCCAAAATGGCACGGAACAAAATGCCTGCCTGTTCATCTGAAAGACGATCCAGCGTCTCCTGCAAATCAAAATAAATCATAACACCTGGTTTTTCGTACATAGTATTTTAGCTCCTTTGCTGTTATTGTTATAATCAGCATAGTATGCTTGCAGGAAAAAATCGTCCCACTTTTTTCCCACCCTTGCGTATTATAAATTTTTCAATCTTTTGGGATATAATGGCAGCATACGGAGCTGTCCTTTGCCGTTTTGATTTATAAAAAGATTTACGGCGGGAGCGAACTCCCGCCGTTTATTTTGTACGAGTTATTTTACAGCCGTTTTATGTTTTGAAGAAATTACTTGATCCCGTTCAGCAGCTCCACATACTTTTCTGCCAGCTTTTCACAAGTGCCCTGGGCATACATGCCGGTGTCGGACTCGTAGCTGCGGTAATCGTAGGCTTCCTTTGCGGGGATGTAGCCGGAGTTACCGGTGCAGATAAAGGTATCTGCGAAGGGGGAGTTCTCACGGACATAAATGCCGCAGTTGGAGAACATCTCATAGTGACCGGAGATAAAGCCAACGTCGCCAATACGGAATGCGTGGATCTCCATAGTTTCGGTAGCGGGCTTTTGGGCGCGGGAACGGATGGCGCGGGCCTGATAGGAAGAGGTGAAACCGTAGGTCTTGCCCAGCGCGTCGCCGGCAGGCTTGCCCTGGCTCTTCCACACGTCGTAGACCTCGTTTGCCTGTGCAAGCATGCTATCCCAGCTGTGGTCGATCTCAGCCTCGAACATAAAGGTATTCAGCTTCACACCGGTGTTGCCAACCTCTTTCAGGTTGGGCAGTGCCTTGATGGCTTCCTCAGCCAGCTTTTCACCGTACTCCTTCATACCCAGACCGTGGGCTTCCTCTGGGATTCTGCTGTCGGGGTTCTGATTGCCACCGGCACCTGTGATATAGGTAAAGAGCATACCGGTCTCGTTTTCAAACTTGGTACGCATAGCACCGGGGTGGTCAGCAGACATCAGGGTATAGCCGTTTGCCTTTGCGTGGTCTGCGTGAGCCTGCCAGTTGGCAAGGACGATATCCTTTTTGCTCTCGTCCACACGGTCAAACTTGACCAGCAGCATACGGAAGTCGCTGTCGGTGGCGTGGGCCTTATAGCCGGATTCAGAACTGCCGAAGTTGGAGCCGTAATAGGTGCCATCATTCATCAGATAGTGACGGACGGCATTCATATTCACAAGTTCCGTGGTGGTGGTGAAGATCTTGGACTCTGCCCGGTCGGCAAGTGCGGCGGTGGCTGCCTCTGCAGCACCGGCATAGAACATATCCATATACTTTTTGCCCTCTGTATCGTTGGTGGTGATGGAGGGTGCGGAGTGGGTATGGGTTGCGTATGCCAAAATGCGTTCAGCGGGAATACCGGTGGCAGCAGTAACACTTTGGCGGGTCTGCTTCAGGTTATTGGGGGCGATTGCCAGATTATCTGCATTGAAGACCAAGAGGGTTTCTTCGCCTTCTGTTACGGCAATACAGGTGATATACAGATAGTCCAGGAAGCCCTCGCTGCGACGGGTCTCGTTATCGCTGTAGCCGCCGATGCCTACGGAAAAGTCCGGTGTAACATTGGCTCTGCCAAAGCCGATCTGCAGACCGGCAGGGGCTTTTTCCTCTCCGTTGCTGCTGCCGCTGCAGGCGCACAGGGACAGGAGCATAGTTAGTGCCAAGAGAATGGTAATCAGTTTTTTCATAATATGTATTCTCCTTTCGTTTCTTATCTATAGTTCATTCTATTATACGCTATGGGAAATTTCAAGAAAAATTATTTCGGTTGACGGTGCTGTGCCCAATCGGTATAATGAAAAAAAGGAGTTGAGGCTATGCAATACCGTTTGGATAAGCAGGGAAATGCCCTTTCTGTTTTGGGTTTTGGCTGTATGCGCTTTCAGCGCAAGCAGGGAAAAATCGATATGGCTTTGGCAGAGGCGCAGATTATGCAGGCATACCGGGGCGGTGTGAATTATTACGATACTGCCTATATTTACCCCGGCAGTGAGGCTGCCATCGGTGAGATCTTTGAGAAAAACGGTATCCGGGAGAAGATCCACATTGCCACGAAATTTCCCCATTATCTGATTAAAAGCGTGGAAAGCTTGGATAAGATGTTTGCAGAGGAGCTGAAGCGGCTGCGTACCGATTATGTGGATTACTACCTGGTGCATATGTTGACGGACAAGGCTGCCTGGCAGCGGATGGAGCAGCTGGGTGTCCGGGATTGGCTGGAGGAGAAGAAGAGAAGCGGTGCCATCCGGCAGATCGGCTTTTCCTACCACGGGGGTACAGACGCTTTCTGCCAGCTGGTAGATGCCTACGACTGGGATTTCTGTCAGATCCAGTATAATTATATGGATGAACATTCCCAGGCAGGCAGGCGGGGTCTTTACTATGCCCACGAAAAGGGGTTGCCTGTGATCATTATGGAGCCTTTGCGGGGCGGCAAGCTGGTGAGTCAGCTGCCGGAGGAAGCAAAGAAGATATTCCGTCAGCATCCTGCCGGCTATACACCGGTGCAGTGGGCACTGCGGTGGCTTTGGGATCAGAAGGAAGTTACGGTGGTGCTGTCCGGTATGAATACGGAAGAAATGGTAGAGGACAATCTGAAAACCGCATCCCAGACCCAAATCGGGGAGCTGGGGGAGCGGGAGCAGCTGATGCTGAAAACGGTGGTGGAGGCAATCAATGCCAAAATGAAGGTAGGCTGCACCGGCTGCGGCTACTGTATGCCCTGTCCTAAAGGTGTGGACATTCCCGGCACCTTTGCGGCCTACAACCGGCGGTACCAGGAGGGCTGGTTTGCGGCTCTGCGGGAGTACTTTATGGGTACGACTCTGCGGAGAACCTCTGCTGCTGCCTCAAATTGCATTGGCTGCGGAAAGTGTGAGCAGCACTGCCCCCAGGGAATTGAGATCCGCAAGCACCTGAAGGATGCCAAAAAGGTATTGGAAGGTCCTGTATATAAAGGGGCAACAAAGCTTGCCAGGACATTTACAAAATTCTGAACATAAAAGAAATGACCCTTGACCGATGTGCGTTTTGCAACCTTCGATCAAGGGTCATTTCTGTTCACTCTTAGTATCTAACATCATTGGTTAACCTCGCTTTCTGCAGATTAGACAGCCATTTCACTTTACCCGAAATTCATCACGCATCACGAATCAAACTGTATAATTCCCACAGCGGGAAGCTCTTATGTGTCGGGGTATTTTCGTTTATGAAGGCCGCCTTTAAGAGGATTCGGTGTACCGATTTTTTGGCTTTCAGCAAGTTTGCATTTTAGAGGATTATCATTCAGACTGAATTGTTTATTTCTTACATTCCCATTTGTTAATACTTGTTTTCTTCTTACTTACCGAATGCTGATCGCCTGAATTTCGGTTCACCTAAGTTTACGTGTACATTGGTATCACCTCTTTGTGTCTATAATATAGCACAAATATTTTTGGATTTCAATATGTAAAATTGTATAAAATGTACAGCTTTCTTTCGTATAAAACAATGAAATTCTGTTTTTAGATGAAAAAATGATTGACACCGATATAGTTCCTCTGTTAAAATTATTGTATTGGCGGCTTGGGACCGCCTTTTGTTATTTGCGATTCAAACTACTGCTTCCCAGGGAGGTGTACGTATGGCAGGCAAAGCTCCGGATGCCGGTGTTAAAGACTATAAAGAACGGGAGCCGTTTCCCAAGGATATCCGGCAGATCCCCGGTTTTCTCTGGCGGATGGGCACAGACTTTTTAAAGCGCTTCGGTTATATCATTAAGCTGGTGTGGGACACGGGTCATTGGATCCTGATCCTGCTGAGTATGGTTGCGCTTTTGAAGGGTGTGGCGCCGGTGATCGGTTCGCTGATCTCCAAGAACCTTCTGAACGCTTTCCAGGAGGTGATCGCCGCAGGCGGTGCGCCTTTGGAGAGCTTTTGGATCTCTCCGGTGTTTTACCTGCTGATCTTCCTGTTTGTACATCGGGTGATCTTGCAGTCTATCGGCTATGTGAGCCGTGCCTTAAACCGCACCGCCGGTGAAAAGGTGATTATGCAGGTAAAGGTGCAGATTATGAAAAAGGCAAAGTATCTGGACCTTGCCTCCTTTGACGATGCAGAGTTTTATGAGCGAATGGAAAATGCCAGCCGGGAAGCAGGCATCCGTCCGCTGACGATCATTTCCGAAACCTTCAATGCCATCAGCACCGTGATCGAGATGATCAGCTACCTGGTGATCCTCTTTACGGCACCGGGGCTGACCGCGGCAACCTTGGTGATCATTGTTGTGTGCATTCCATCGGCACTGATCAACTTTATTTACCGCAGAAAGAATTTCCGGTATATGCGTTTCCGCTCCAAGGAGCGCAGGCAGATGAATTACTATTCCGAGCTGCTGGTCAATAAGGATATGATCAAAGAAGTCCGGATATTTGACCTGGCAGATACCTTTCTGGGCCGGTATATGGAGGTCTTCAACCAGTATTACCGGGGTCTGCGCAGGCTGATCCTTGCGGAAAATGTTTGGCATATTGTGATCGCTGTGATTTCCGGAATTACCAATCTGGTATTTTACGGGATCATTGCGGTGCAGGTCTTTACCGGTGATCTGATGATCGGTGACTATACCCTCTACACCGGTGCGATTGCGGCCATTGCCACCTGTATTTCCACGCTGATCAATTCCTCCGGCACCATTTATGAGGGCACACTGTTTATCGACAACCTGATCCTCTTTACCAAGGAGCGGCAGACCATTGCTCCCATCTGTAATCCCGGTCGGCAGGTTGCCCAGCAAACCGGTCACACCATTACCTTCCAGGATGTGAGCTTCCGCTATCCGGGTACGGAAAAGGATGTGCTGCAGCACATCAGCTTTGAGATCCGGCAGGGGCAGACCCTGGCACTGGTAGGGCTGAACGGTGCAGGCAAAACCACGCTGATTAAGCTTTTGACCCGGCTTTACGATCCTACCGGCGGTAAGATTCTGCTGGATGGCAGGGATATCCGGGAATACGACCTGCAAAGCCTCTACAGCACCTTCGGCATTATTTTCCAGGATTTTGGCAAATATGCGGTAACGGTGGAGGAGAATATCCGCTTTGGAGCCGTCCATAAAAATGCGGATATGGAAACCGTGAAGGCGGCGGCAGAGCAAAGTGCCGCAAAGGACTACATCGAAAAACTGCCGGATGGCTACGAAACACCGCTGATGCGTATTTTTGAGAAAAACGGTATGGAGCTTTCCATAGGTCAGTGGCAAAAGCTGGCCATTGCCCGGGCGTTCTATGCGGATTCGGACATTTTGATCCTGGATGAGCCCACCGCTTCTTTGGATGCCATTGCGGAGCAGGAGATCTTCAACCAGTTTGACCGGCTGCGGCAGGATAAGACAACGATCTTTGTATCCCACCGTCTGTCCAGTGCCACCCTTGCGGATCAGATCATTGTTTTGGAAAACGGCCAGCTGATCGAGCAAGGCGATCACCGGGCACTGATGGAGCAAAAGGGCAAGTATTTTGAGCTGTTTTCCACCCAGGCAAAACGCTATATTTCGGAGCAGGAACAGCCCCGGGAGCAGCGTCCCGAACGGCCTCACAGACCTTTCCACCTCCCCCG
>JAZNRQ010000146.1:0-3124 GCA_045590735.1 Faecousia sp.
AACCTACCCAGTTTTAACGCAAAACCGCACCGCTTTGGCGGTTCGTTTTTATTGAGGATAAAGTAGTAAATTCCAATTTATCGAGCTGTTTCGATACACCTTGTCATTCTGAGCGAAAGCGAAGAATCCGTATTCTCCTTGGGATGTCCCTGTTGCGGTGCCCGGCAAATGCCTGCGACGACAAGTGTCTTGGCATTTGCCCCCCGCTGCCACTCGCTCAGGTCGCTTCATCCGCCACAGGCGGCGCTCCCATCGCTCCCCACGCCAGTTTGCGAACTGGCTCGCAATGACAATTGGGTTGTGCGAGTTTGAACAGCTCGATAAACCGGAATTTATGTATCAAAAAGGGCGGCACACTGGGTGTGCCGCCTTTTGTATGCGATTAGGAGACCTTTAGATCCTCTTTATTTAAGCTTTCCGCCGATATGGCAACGGTATGATAAATGGGTGCCCAACCGAATTTCTGGAAGGGAGCAGCCAGTGTGATCGGCAGCCAGGTTATCATAAAGAAGGGGAAGGTCAGTACACCCCGGATCTTTTCTCCCGTGGTAGCGCGGATACGCTTCCAATCCAGCAGAAGGGTCAGCAGACCGATAGCCAGTGTTCCGATGTAAGAAACCGGCAGGCTGACGCAAAGGGCGATCCCGAATGCCCCGATGCCGAAGGCCAGCAGGACGTACACGAGATTCAGCAGCATACTGAAAAAGCTGAAGAGAAAACCGAAAAGGGAAAGGGTGGTGGTTTCAAAGCAGCTGTACCGAACCCAGCCTTTACCGGTAAGGATGCCCTTCAGCAACCGGAAAATGTAGCGCAGGGACATCTGAATTCCCCCTTGCGCCCAGCGGGTACGCTGCCGCCAGGATTGGGGGAAGGTCAGCGGCTGTTCATCGTACAGCTGCGCATCGTGACAGTAGCCGATCCGGATACCATTGGTGGCGCACCAGGCACTGAATTCCAGATCTTCTGTAAGGGTGAAGAATTTCCAGCCACCGGCTTTCTTTAGTACTATTCTGGAGAAACCAAAGCCGGTGCCGCTGACAGTGCAGCAGGTGCCGATGCCCATACGGGAACGGTTCAGATGGGTGGATTCGTGCATATACCAAAGACCGTAACCGGAGGTCAGCCAGTTGGTACCGAAATTCTTGGTGTTCCGGTAACCGCAGAAAACATCATAGCCGTTGCTGTGCACCCGGTTCATATTCCGAATGTAATCCGGCTGCAGCAGGTTATCCGCGTCGAATACAAGAAATGCGTCAAATTGCTCCAAGCCTTCGTGCCGACGGATCTGCTTCAGCAGAAAATCTAAGGCATAGCCCTTACCAATCCGGCGCTGATTATTTCGGGGGAAAACTGTGGCACCGTGTTGCCGGGCAACAGCAGCCGTTTGGTCGGTGCAGTTATCGGCTACAACGAAAACCCGGATCAGTTCCGCCGGATAGTTCTGCGCGGCGATGCTGTCCAGCAAATGCGGTAGTACCAGTTCTTCGTTACGGGCAGCGATCAGAATTGCATATTTATGTAAGGTTTCTTCCGGAAGTGCTTTTTTCTTCAGCAATAGCGGGAGAAACAGATAGACGATTTGATAGAAAAAAATCAAGGAGGTGAGCATCAGTAAAACGGAGCACACGATTCCCATAGCGTCCAGCCACTCCACTGGACAGCACCTTCTTTCTGCGAATATTTACTGTGTCTATTCTACTGCATCAAAGGCGCTGCGTCCAATTAAGATTTCATTAAAAAACGGCTGAAAGCTTAGCTTTCAGCCGTTTTTATCAGCCTTCATCCACGACGATCTCTTTCAGTACAAGACCGGGATTTCTTTTAACGGTAAAGTCGATTGCCCAGTAGCTGGAAAATACCAGCAGGTTTCTGCCACGGTAGTCTTCCAAAAGCTCCGCATCGCTGCCCAGATTCAGATCGGACAGGTCACCGGGGTAGCTGTCGATGAGCCGGATCTCCTCGTAGGGAAGACCTTCCATCCGAAGGTCTACACCGTATTCGCCCTTCATACGGTACTGGAACACGTCAAACTGCAGTGTGCCCACAACGCCTACGATCACTTCTTCCATACCGGAATTGGGGACTTTGAAGATCTGGATCGCACCTTCCTGGGCGATCTGTTCCGTACCCTTAACAAACTGCTTGCGCTTCATGGAATCCTTGGCAGAGACCCGGGAGAAATGCTCCGGGGCAAAGGTAGGAATGCCGGAGTACAGGAATTTTTTGCTGGGTACGGTGATGGTGTCGCCGATGGCAAAAATGCCCGGGTCAAACACACCGATCACATCGCCTGCATAAGCCTCTTCCACAATTTCACGCTCTGCCGCCATCAGCTGCTGGGGCTGGGACAGGCGCATCTTTTTGCCGCCCTGCATATGGTAGTATTCAGTGTCCCGCTGGAATTTGCCGGAGCAGATCCGCATAAATGCCAGCCGGTCCCGGTGAGCCTTGTTCATATTGGCTTGGATCTTGAACACAAAGGCGGAAAAATCCGGGCTGAAGGCATCAATTTCACCACAGTCGGCGGTACGGGACAGGGGAGGGGGTGTCAGTTTCAGGAAAGCCTCCAGGAACGGCTCAATGCCGAAATTGGTCAGTGCCGAACCGAAGAATACAGGGGAGAGCGTGCCGTTTCGCACTGCTTCCATATCCAACTCTCTGCCGGCAGACAGCAGCTCCACATCGTCGATCAGCTGCTGATGCTTGGTCTCGGAGTCCAGCAGCTGCGCTACCTGGGGATCGTACAGGTCGATTGCCAGCTTGTCAGCTTTTCCTTTGCCGTTCAAGCCGGAGAAGAACAGAAGCTGGCTGTTTTCCCGGTCGTATACGCCCTGAAAATCCTTGCCGCAGCCGATAGGCCAGTTCATTGCGTATGTTTCAATGCCCAGCTCCCGTTCCACCTCGTCCAGCAGATCGAAGGGGTCCTGGGTCCCCCGGTCCATCTTGTTGATGAAAGTGAAGATGGGAATGTGCCGCATGGCGCAGACCTTGAACAGCTTCCGGGTCTGGGGCTCCACGCCCTTGGCACCGTCGATGACCATGACGGCGGAGTCCGCCGCCATCAGGGTGCGGTAGGTATAAGTCGGATCGTAGCCATGTCGTTCTGTGAGCCAAGGAGTTGTTA
>JAZNRQ010000147.1:0-9828 GCA_045590735.1 Faecousia sp.
TCGCACAACCCAATTGTCATTGCGAGCCAGTGCGCACACTGGCGTGGCAATCTATTGGTAACACTTGGTTTTTAGATTGCCACACCAGTGACATCGGTCACTGGTTCGCAATGACAACGAAGATTGTAATTGCTCGATAAACCGGAATTTTATTCTCTATGATGCGGTTTTTGCTGTGGGTTTAGCAGATCATTATCGTGCCACCACTTTTTCTTCATAGATTACCTCTCTGATTCCTCTGAAAAGGTTGTATTATCGAAGCGAACATTTTTTTCGTACCGCAAGGTCATAGGCAGCGGCTCATAGCTTTGCCCCGGTGTCATAAGGTAGCCGGTACAGGGGCGTTTTTCACACCAATCGCTGCTTGTACGGATGAATTTACAGTTTTCAAACAGGACATCCTCCACCAAAACATCCGGTCTACCCTCAATATAAGGCAACTGAGGAGAACGGGTGGTCACATCCGTAAACACCAGGTCTTTCACGCTGCGGATGGTCACCTCCGGGCGGTTTCCCAAGCGGATAAAGATAGGATAACCGGCAGTTTCCATAGTGATATTACGGAATCGGAAATTGGAAATATCAGTAAACTCCACGCCCACATCCGTAATTCTTTCAGAGCGTACCAAAGGCGGAATGTAAAGAGATACACCGGTGGAGCAATCGGTCATCGTCAGTTCTGAGGCCTCCACATCCCGGATCACACCGTCGTTCACCCAACCGATACGAATACCGGCAGAATAACTGGTAAGTCGGCAATTGCTAAAGCGAATATGCTCACAAGGTTTATTCTCCTGCAATGTTGCGCTGTTTGCCCGCACTACAAGGCAGTCGTCACCACAGGAAATGTCGCAACCCGTTACGGTCACATTGCGGCTGCAGTTTATATGTACACCATCGTTATTGGGATATTCCAGGCTGCAGCGGATGGTCAGATCCTTTACCGTCACATCGTCGCAATCGTGGATCCAGTAGGACCAGCCTGCAGGCTGATTGACCATAGAAACATCCTGAAGCAGCACATTCTTTGAGCCGGTGCACAGCACCACCCGGGGCGGCGTAAATCCGTCAATTCGCTTATAGGTACAAATACGGTTGCCCGGATCCGGTACAACAAAATGCTGACCGTTGCAATCGATCGTACCAAAACCGGTAATGGAAACATTTTCACATTCGTGGATCAGGATCAGGCAGCTGTTACTTTTCCGGGGTGCCATTTCCCAGTTAATGTGGGTCAGCTCTTTAAAATCCCGGTAATCTGCCGGATCTTCCGAACCCAGCAGTATGCCGTCTGCTGCCAAGTGCAGCTGCACATTGCTCTTTAAGACAATAGAGCCGGTTTTATATGTGCCACCTTCCACGATCACTCGGCCGCCCTCTTTGCCGGCGGCATCAATGGCAGCCTGGATAGCAATTGTATTGACGGTTTTTCCATTGCCGACAGCACCAAAATCCTGTACATAAAAATCCATAAATAGTCCCCCTTTTCTTTGCATCTATTATAATGCGTCGGTACCAATATTGCAATATCCGTGCCTGAATTTATCTGTTTTGCATATAGATTGCAAAAGACCGTTTCCGGGTGGAAACGGTCTTTATATATGCGGACGGATCGCCTGATACCAAATTTCATAACTTTCCGGTTTTAGATGAACACCATCCACCGTCATTTCCGGCGCCATCGCTCCATCGTGAACATACAGGGAATGCAGATCCACATATATATGTCCATATCTGTCAGCAATATTACGAATCCCGGCATTGAATGCCTCAATTGTTTTATTCTTACAGAGCTTGCGGCTTTTTTCTGCGGATATCGGCAGAACACTGTGGATATACAGCTGCATTGTTGGAATTGATTTCCCCAACTCCAAAACCAAATCTTCATAAGCAGATAGACAACAGGCTACATTCTGATCTGTTAATCCGTTGATTCCACCCATTAGGAACACCTTTTGAGGGGACATTGCCTGTACCGTAGAAATTCGACCAATCATACCGGACAGTGTATCTCCTGAACACCCCAGGTTTACAATCTTCTTCTCTGGAAAATGCTTATGGAAATCGCCACCTCGTACAAGGGAATCACCGAAAAACACCACATCTGCTTTGCAATGCAGTTTTCTTAGACAGCTTTCCCAGGAAAACGCAGTCCAGTTCATACGGGTATTCTGCCTTTTCAATCCATACTTCACAAATATTTTTTCCAGATACCCTGCTTTAATAAACACTACAACAAATGCTACTGTACTGAAAAGCGCGACAGTTGTTGCAAAAACCGAATACATTTTCTTACCCCCAGCACGGCTTACCCATTCCTATGCGCTTGCATTATACTTTAACAAATGTAACTTGTCAAGTTGCATTTGTTTTCTCAAGCGTTGTCGCATTTATGTTTTGTAAAGGGTATACTTGTATGGGGTGAAATTATGAATCAACAGCAGTCAGACAAGTATCGCTATTTAGGTTTAAATATTGCATATTACCGCAAAGAGCGTGGACTGTCACAAACCCAACTGGCAGAGTTGCTCAATATTAGCCGCACCCACATGAGCCGCATCGAAACAGCAGATTGTGCAGTATCCTTGGATGTTGTTTTCTGTATTTGTGATGTGCTATGCGTTTCTCCCTCAAAACTCTTTGATTTCCGGGTCGATTAATCAAAATTCAAACAATGGCAGACAGCAAATAGCTGTCTGCCATTGTTATATAAATGAATTAGATTCTTGCGACGCCGTCTTTACGGGCTGCTTCGGCGACGGCCTTGGCAACCGCAGGGCCTACGCGCTCGTCGAAAGCTGCGGGAATGATGTACTCTGCGGACAGTTCATCCTCAGAGATCAGGTTTGCCAGCGCTTCTGCGGCAGCAACCTTCATACCCTCGGTAATATCGGAGGCGCGGACATCAAAGGTACCGCGGAAGATACCGGGGAATGCCAGCACATTGTTGATCTGGTTGGGGAAGTCGGAACGGCCGGTAGCAATTACCGCTGCGCCGCCTGCCTTGGCATCCTCCGGGAAAATCTCGGGAGTGGGGTTGGCGCAAGCAAAGATGATCGCATCCTTTGCCATGGTCTTGACCATTTCGGTAGTCAAGGTGCCGGGTGCGGAGACACCGATGAACACATCCGCATCAACGATCACATCCGCCAATTTACCCTGCTTCTTTTCCAGGTTGGTGACCTGTGCCATTTCTTCCTTGATCCACTTAAGACCCTCACGGCCTGCGTAGATGGCACCGGTACGGTCGGCCATAATGATATTCTTGAAACCGCCGGAGAGCAGCAGCTTTACGATCGCAATGGCAGCTGCGCCTGCACCGGAAGTAACGATCTTTACCTCTTCCTTCTTCTTGCCAACCACCTTCAGAGCATTTACAAGACCTGCCAGAGTGATGACGGCAGTACCGTGTTGGTCATCGTGGAAAATGGGAATGTCACACTTTTCTTTCAGCTTCCGCTCGATCTCAAAGCAGCGGGGTGCAGAGATATCCTCAAGGTTGATGCCGCCGAAGGAGCCGGACATCAGGTATACGGCGTTGACAAACTCGTCTACATCCTTGGTCTTGACACACAGAGGGAAGGCATCCACATCGCCAAAGGACTTAAACAGTGCGCACTTTCCCTCCATAACGGGCATACCGGCCTCAGGGCCGATGTCGCCCAGACCCAAAACGGCGGTACCGTCGGTGATAACTGCACACAGATTGTGACGGCGGGTCAGCTCGTAAGACTTATTTACATCCTTCTGGATCTCCAGGCAAGGCTGTGCCACACCGGGAGTGTATGCCAAAGAAAGATCCTCCTTGGTCTTGCAGGGTACACTGCTAATCACTTCGATCTTACCACCCCACTGGGCGTGCTTTTTCAAAGACTCTTTTGCATAATCCATAATTTTGACTCCTTTCATTGTAGTTGCTGGATGTTTTTGTTGAAATAAATAACTTAACATCGATATTTTAACATCGATATAAAACTACCGATTTGCTCTAAAAACCACTTATGCGGAAAAACAGCCATTGCCGTTTTTCCGCATAATATGTTTTACAGACGATAATTACTTGAATGTCTCGGGAGATTTGAAGCCGGCAGATGCCTCGGGGACATAGTCGCCGAAATATTTACTGAAGTCCATATCCAGATACTGACACATCTCGTAGACCTCCACCATAGTGTTGTCGTTTACCGGGATGCCGTTTTCCATCAGGCGCTTTTCAGCTTCCACTTCCTTCTCGCCGTGGGTGTAGATCCGGGTCTGACCCTCAGCCTTGGGAGAGTTTCTCAGCTCTGCCAGGTAACCGGACAGGTGATCCTTAATTGCCTGTGCGTCGCCGAAGATTGCGGGATCGATGGCCATAAAGCCGTGGCAGATACCACCCTTGCCGCCGGAGCCGGTCTTGTTGGAGGTAGTACCCATTGCCAAAATGGAAGAGAACAGCTCACAGACCATTGCCCAGCCGTAACCCTTATGGCTGCCGGTGTCCTCGGTGCTGCCGCCCAGAGGCATAATGCCGCCGCCGTTCTTGGCTGCGATATTATCCAGCACGTCAGCTGCGTCATTGGAGGGCTTGCCGTCCTTGTCCAGCGCCCAGCCGTCGTGCAGAGCTTCGCCCTTCTTATTGTAGACCTCCAGCTTGCCGCGGGTAACCACGGTGGTGGAAGCATCAAAGAAGAAGTTATAAGGCTCAGCAGGCATTGCCACGGCAATGGGGTTGGTGCCCAGCATTGCGGTTCTGCCGTAGGTGGGAACCATAATGGCATTGGTATTGGTACAGCTCAGACCAATGAGACCCTGGTTACAGGCCTGCTTTGCATAGTAACCGGCAATGCCGTAGTGATTGGAATTGCGGACGACCACCATACCGATGCCAACCTTCTTAGCCTTCTCAATGGCCATTTCCATAGCCTTGTGTCCGACCACCTGACCCATACCGTCTGCAGCATCCAGTACGGCAGATACGGGAGTCTCATAGATCACTTCGCCCTTGGACTCAACCTTGATCATACCCTTCTGAATGGACTTGTAGTAACGGTACATTCTCTGCATACCGTGGCTCTCGATGCCGATCCGGTCGGACATCAGAAGCACATCGGAAATGATCTTTGCCTCGTCGGCATTGAAACCGAATTTCTGAAAAGCATCGTTGCACAGTGCTTCCAGCTTGTCATATTTCCAGTACTGATAACCCATAGTTTTCTCCTTACTTTGCGTTCTTCTTAGCCTTGCGGATCGCCATAATACGGTTCATTTCGTTGTAGACGATCATATAGCCCTCGTCCACGCCCATACCGGGCTTTGCCAGGATCTGCACAGGCTGGGTAGCCATTGCACAGTGGACACAAACCTGTGCGCTGCGGTCGGTCTCGTTACAAGTACCGCCCTGGTATGCGCCGATGCCCTTTTCCTTACAGTACAGAACAGCTTCGATGGTGTTGTTGATGCCGCCCAGGTCGGGAGTCTTGATCTGCACCATGTGACCTGCCTTGTTGTCGGCAAAGAGCTTGATGTCCTCCAGAGTGTTGCACCACTCGTCAGCAACCAGCTCTACATCGCAGCCGCGGGCATCCAGCTCAGCGGTCAGTGCTGCCAGTGCCTTCATCTGAGTGGGCACATCCACATCGCAGTCCATAGGACCTTCGATACGCAGATGGAAGGGCTTTGCGATCTTGCCCAGCTTTTCAATGTAGTCGGCCATAGCCTTGTAGTTGTTGATGCCAAAGGCTGCACCGATGGTGCCGTAAACGTCGATGTGGAAGATCGGCAGGTAATCCTCGCTGGTGCGGAATGCCAGGATGCGGTCCCGGAGCCATGCCACATACTCTTCCAGCTTTTCGCCGTTGCGGCCCAGCTTGGTATCCACATTGTTAATGAGGGCGTGGGGCAGCACCTGTGCGCCCTTGATGATCATCTTGTCAGAGTTGTCGTAACGGTCATCACCGGACTGGGTGAAGATATCAATGGGGGTTTCGGAACCGGTGCAGCCGTACTCATCAGCCACCACCTCGCACATCAGACGGCCGGTCGCCTTGGCAACTGCGTCCAAAAGGGCCTGAGATACACCGTAGCGGATCGCGGTGTGCAGCCGCTTGCCCTCTACCTGAATGGCTTCCATCATTGCACACAGGCCACGGAAATCATCGGCTTCCTTACCAACCAGCTGAGGCTTGATGTACTTGTCGATCACGGGAATGAAATCCTTTGCCAAAAACAGGGGATCCCGTCCGCCGGCGCCGGAGTACTGAACGGCTGCACAGTCGCCTATAGCGATCTGACCGTCCTCCAGGATCAGCATAACGGAGATGGACTCACCGGCCTGACGAACAGACTGGAAGCCTTCGGTAACAGGATTTCCGATGTAGAAAACACCGTCGTGACCGGCGCCGCCCTTAATGGCGCGCTGATCGTCAAAGTAGAAGCCGGTTCTGCCGGCAGAGCAAACAACATCAATGATTTTCATGACACATATCTCCTAAATAATGTTATGTTGCGGGCCGATGTGGTCATCGGCCCCTACATGGGTTGTATGGGCCTTTGCATATCCTCCAGAGAAACTTTTGAGCATCCTCTGAAAACAGATTTTTGATGCATTGGTCAAGGAATTTTGGCTTGACAGCGGACTTTTAAAACCGAGAAATACTTTGTGTATTTTGAGGTTTTATAAGGTGCTGTCGGGTCAAAAGGCCTAACCAAGGCGCGAAAAGATGATTTTAGAGGGTGCTGATTAATAACGGGGACGGCCAACCAGGCGGCCCTTACCAATTGCGTAAACATCGTCAATGACCATTTGGAAGGAAGGTGCACGGTTTTCCGCCGCGGCACGCTCAGCAATCTTGGCAGCGTGGTAGTCCTTCAGATCCTTGGTAAAGGGCAGATTACCCATATTCAGAATACGGATGGCACCGTTATTGTCACGGCAAGGCAGCATCAAACCGGCATTGGCACGGCAGGGAGCGAAGGGAACGTCCAGAACACCGGATTCCACAGCGCGGCAACCGCCCACAGCGATGTCGCCCCCACCCAGCTCGAAGCACTTGTCCACGATGCAGCGGGTCTCCTGACGGATGATCTCCTTCTCTTCCTCCACCTTATCGGACTTCAGCACCTGATCGGCGTACATATTGATCACCTGCTTCGTGCAGCGCAGACCCTCTGCGTTGGCTTCCATAGTGGGGATACCCACAGCCTCGTGAGGTGTCTTGACGATAACCTTGGTCGCCTTACTCAGCGCAGCGATCAGGCTACCGGTGGAGATCACACCGAATGCCTTTGCTTCATCGGCGGGGAAGCCGCCCATCCACTGGTGCAGAACGGTAGTGACCTGCACATCGCTGTAGCCGTACTTCTGCAGGTACTCATCGGTCAGCTCTTCCAGGGTGCGGATCGCAGCCACATCCTGACGCAGGTTGCCGCACTGGCCATAGCCGACAGTGATGTTCTTAACACCCTGCTCAGCAGCCAGCAGTGCCTCGATGATGGCAGCAGCGTGGGAAATACAAGGAGGAACCAATGTGCCGGTCAGAGCACCGTAAGGCTCACGGTTAATGGAAACACCCATCTCCTCATAAAGACCGGTGAGGCGGTCCACATACTGCCAGTCACGGATGGTGCGCTCCATAGGAACATTCTTACAGTAAGGCAGGTTGTAGGAAATACCGCCGCCTTCGTAGGAGGTAAAGCCACCGGCGAAGGTGATCTCGGTCAGAAGTCTTGCATCGGGAGTGCCGTGGCGAACCTGCATAGGCAGGTTGACGCTCTCAATAACCTGGCGGCACTTGGCAACACCGTGGTTAACTGCGGGGAAGCCGTTCATCATTGCACGGCCTTCCTTAATGGAAACGGCAATGCCGTTTTCTGCTTCTTCGTAGCGGTTCTGACGGGTATAGGAATCAATGGTGGAGGGCAGCAGGTCTGCTTCACCGTACTTTTCCAAATACTGCATCAGCTTGATATGCTCTTCCACAACAGGCACACCTGCACGGGGCTGCACCAGTGTTCTGCCATCGCGCTTGGCATCCAGCAGCTTCTTGCCGAACTTGCGGCAATCGGGCATTGCCTTGTGATAAGCAATGGCCTCTTCCAGATTTACATCCTTACCGGTGGGCCACTGGGTCAGGACTTCCTGACGCTGCTTTTGAAACTCGCCTTCGGGAATTCTTTTATTCTGAATGTCCATGATATTCAAGCTCCTTTTTCATAATTCGAAGTGCCGTCTGGGGGTAATGTGAGGAAAGCAGCCCCATAGCGGCAAGTATATACGTTCTGTCTACCCACACATCAGCTTTCTTGGGCCGCAAAGATGCGGGATTCGCAGGAGAGTACAGCGCATAAGACGCGATCTCCTCAGTGCGCTTTGTATGGATCAGGCTTCCGCCTGTCACTACGATCTGCCCCACCTTTGTCAGATTTTTACCGGTCTGCACATAGGTCAGGCCCATCATCGTATAGGTCTCTTCTATCGTACCGGCGTGACGGCTGACAGCCTCCTCAATGGCAAGGGATGCCAGCGCATAATCCAGCACTTCCAGCTCCGGATCGCCGTTCGGTACTTTATCCGTATTATTTCGCAGGTCTTCCACCAGGCGGGTGACGGTATCCTCAGAAAGTCCGGAAACTTGACTTACCCGGGAAAGTCCTGCAGCATCCACGATGCCCTGGATACTGTAGCGCATACCGATGTCCCCTTCCACCGTCCGTTTGGCAAAAGGCTCCGGCAGACCCTTGTACACCGTTGTCATGTGTTCCGGCATACCGTCCGCAATGGAATACACATCGGTAGTTGCACCACCTACATCCACTGCGATCAGGTCTCCGATACCGGTCTCCCCTTCACAGCCCTGTGCCAGCAGATTCATTGCCTGCAGCACCGCTGAAGGGGTGGGCATCATAATATCGCTGAGCAGCTCTGACGCAGTGGAAAGGCCCTTTGCCTGAATGATCCGGTTCAGGAAGATCTCCCGGATCTGCTTCTGGGTAGGTTCAATGTTCAGCACACCGAATTTGGGCATCACATTGGGGCAGACATATACCTCGTGCCCCTCCAGAATCCGCTGACATTCCCGCGCGGCGGTACGGTTACCCGCCACCACAATGGGAAAATCCGCCGGAAGGGTCGCAAGCATTCTGGCATTGTGCAAAATACATTCGGTATTGCCGCCGTCCGTGCCGCCCACCAACAGGAAAATATCCGGCTTTGCAGCCTTGATATCCTCCAGGTCATCTTCGGTCAGCTGGAAGGCATAGATCCCGACCACTTTGGCACCGGCACCAAGGCTTGCAAGCTTTGCCGCTTCGCCGGTCAGCTCCGGAACAAGTCCGCTGGTGACCATCCGAAGGCCGCCTGCCGCAGAAGAGCAGGCATAACACTCTGCAAAATCCAGCTTGCCGGTCTTTTCCTCCAAACGCTTCAGACCTTCACGCAGACCGTCGTTGATATCGGTCTGTACTGTGGTATAGGCCGCTGCCGTTCCCAACAGGGTTTCCGTTTCTACATCTACCGCTGTCAGCTTGGTATAAGTACTGCCAAAATCGATCAGCAGGACAGCTTTCACGCCTGCTCACCGTCCATATGTAACAGCTCGCGCAGTGCTTCGATGGTGGTTTCGGGAGCGGTGCCGGGAGGAAATGCACGGTCAAAGCCCATATCCTTGAAACGCTTCTCAACATCTTCAAAGCTTTGCTTACCGATGACAATATTGCCACCAACTACCAGAGGAATTCCCTTCAGACCTGCCTCGTCACACTTCTGACGCATACCGCGGCAATCCAGCTCGCCCTGACCGTACAGGGAGGACACCACGATGGCGTCTGCACCGGATTCGATGGCGGCTG
>JAZNRQ010000148.1:0-5815 GCA_045590735.1 Faecousia sp.
TGCCCGTTTTTGCAGGAAAGGTCTGTAATCGCAAAATCACAGGGGTCAACTGTGTTGATGCCAAGCTGATACTTGCTGCCGGATGCAAAGCCGCCAAAAATCGCCTTGGTCAGCGGAAGGCTCCATGCCAGGGACATCTTCTCCTGACGGTTGCCGAAATAAACCTTCAGCACATCATTTTTCAAAACAGCAATGAAATCCAATCGATTGCCGTCTGCCTTGGCATCCCGCTTGTAGAAGCTGGCAGCAGCCTGATTATAGCCCACATGGACGTTATCAATATCGTACTTCGTGTCTGCCCAGTTCCAATAACGCTGGCGGGAAAGCCCTGTTCCATACAGACAGAACCACTGTTCCTTGCCGGATTCGTCCCGAACACCAAAGGAGAGGAACAGCGTTTGGTTGATATTCTCCCGATTGATCGAGCCCCGCAGCTCCCAGGCATCCGAATGGGGATGATTCATGCTGTCGGCAAAGAAGACTTCCGTCTGCTTTACTTCATCGGAAAACTGAATCGTTCCGGCATCCATATCGGCGGTCACACCGTTTGTGGCACTGTATACCGTAAAGCACTTGCCTTCAAAATCCGGCTTTTCCTGCGTGGCATCACCGGCCACCATCACCTTGTCCGCCTGATTCGGATCGATTACCGTAACGATAGTGCTCAGGCTGTACTCCTTGCCATTGCGCTCCACCTGTGCTGTAATCCTGGTTTCTCCGGCAGATACCGCGGTCACAAGGCCGTTTTCATTCACCGTTGCGACTACATCCGACTGACTGCTCCACACAGCGGATAGCTTCTGTGTTTTACCTTCCTCTGAAAGAATTTGGAGCTGTTGTGTCTGCCCGATTTGCAGCTGTGCCTTCTCCGGGCTGAGCGACAACCGGGCATCGGAGGGCTGCAAAAGCAACAATATAACAATGGCAGCCAACAAAACAAATACCGCTGCACCAATCCAAAGCAGCTTCTTTTTACCGGTCATAGATACCTCCTGTTCTGTGATCAAAAAGTGGCTTTTTTCGCCAATAACCCTATTTTCTCTATAACAGATTATAGTTTTGCGGTCAGAGACGGTCAACGGCAGTCAACCTATTGACAAGTCCCGGCTACAAAATGACAAGTTACACAAGGATTAGAATACATATTTATGGTAATTTAGGAATAAATTACAAAAAATTTTATTCTATACTGGAATACAACAAAAAAATCCGGACTCTGCATTCGAAGCAAAGTCCGGTTGTCATGATATAGGATCTACATTTAAAACCTCAAATTCCGTATGCGCTGAAACAGTATTTTTTAAAATTCAAAGGAGCCATACCTGTCGCTTTTTTAAAAACCGCATTGAAATAAACCTGCGATGTGTAGCCGCAGGCAATGGCAACACTTTCAACAGATTGGTCTGTAGTCAGCAGCATTTCCTTTGCTGCTGCCAGACGAACCGATTGCAGATAACTGCCGGGTGTTTCGTCGTAATAAGCTTTGAACAGACGATGGAAGTGGGATGGACTGAGGTTTGCAATTATTGCCATATCGGTGAGTTGCAAAGGCTGCTGATAATTCTGTTCGATGTAATGCTTGGCTTTTTCCAAATGACTGCGGTGATTCGCAGGTCTCATAGCATAATTCTTCCGGGAGTCGGCGTACATCATATACAAAAGCTCATACATCTTGCTGTTAATATACAGATTTTTTCCTTCAAAATCGCGGTCAACGGCATTTCGCAATGTCTGCAGCAGATCGCGGTATTTTGTCTCACTGGAGATTACAAAGGATGTAGGCAGCCCATCCAAAAGCGCTCTGATTGGGGACGGCGGAGGCATTAGATGTATATAATAGACCTGAAAATCCAAAACGCTGTGCCGAAGCTGTCCGGGTTTTGCGATCAGCAGATGACGGCGGCGGATGGGATAAGCCTGTCCGTCTATATAGGCTGTATTGCCATCGATAACCGGCAGCTCAATCTCATAATTTTGGGCAAGGCGGTCTTTTGTAATGTAGCCGTCCTGATGGGAATAAGGAAGAAACCGGCTGTCAAAGAAACCCGTATTTAAAATTTTGAAATCCAAATCACTCATCATAACCTTCATCCCCTTGTAATTTTGGTAAGATTTCTGAAAAAATAGCAAAATAAATTATTAAAAAACATCCACTGTTTCGGTATTATAGCATCAGCAGAACAATATGTCAAAGCAAAGAAAGGATGTATGATTATGGAACGGCTTATAAAAATAGGGGAAATTCAGGCGAAAAACGCCCGGAATATTCAGAAATCCAAAATGGGTATCGGTTTTGAAAAGCTGGATCGGGATGCATTTGATCCCAGCAAGTGCTATGATAAAATTTCTGAATTAGGTGTCAAATGGGCACGCATCCAGTCTGGGTGGGCAAAAACAGAAAAAGAAAAGGGCGTGTATGACTTCACCTGGCTGGATGACATTGTGGATAATTTGATTGCCGCAGGACTAAAGCCGTGGATATGCCTGTGTTACGGAAACGGCCTGTATTCCGAACTGGCTGCCCAGACCTTCGGTGCCGTTGGCGTGCCTCCCATCCATACAGAAGAAGCGGCAAAAGCATGGGAAAACTATGTGTGCGCTACAGTTGCCCATTATCAAGGCCGTGTAGATACCTTTGAGGTTTGGAACGAGCCGGACGGTCTTTGGTGTTGGAAAACCGGCGTAAACGCAACAGAACTCGGCCAGTTCACAAAAGATACCGGCCGCTATGTAAAGGAAACCAATCCCGATGCCTATGTGATCGGCGGTGTAGTCTGTGCAAAGGATCTATCCTATCTGAACGAAGCTATGGCGGCCGGCTTATGCGAATATATTGACGGAATCTCTTTCCACGAGTACACCCACGATGAATCCGGCGTGAAGCAAACCGTGGCTGCCTACAAGAGTCTTGCCAAAGCCTATGGTTATGATTTGGAAATCGTACAGGGAGAATCCGGTTCTCAATCCCGAAGCGGCGGTTGCGGTGCGATCAACACCGGCGCTTGGACGCAGAGAAAGCAAGCTAAGCAATTGCTGCGCCACGCAATCGCAGATCTGATGGCAAATGTGAAATTTACATCCTATTTCTCCTGTATGGATATGTTTGAAGCCCTCAACGGCAAGACCGGTGACCCGGATAGCTATAAGGATTTTGGCTATTTCGGTGTTTTGGGTGCTGATTTTGACGAAAACGGGCGTGCTACCGGCACCTATACCCCCAAGCTGTCCTTCCGTGCGCTGCAGGTGATTTCTTCACTACTGTGTGAGAATGTGGAGCTTTGTGATGTTCCGCTGATCGTGCGGCCCAAGTATTGCGAGCGCACATGGGAAAAGGACGCAGATGTGACCGATATTGTTAATCAGGGATTTTGTAAGCCTAACGGCTCTTTTGCCTGGGCTTATTGGTGTCCCACAAACATTATGACTATGGATTATGAATCCACAATTTCTTTCAAGCTCGCCTATAAGGGCGACGATTTGAAGCTTGTGGATTTGATGGACGGCAGTATCTACCGATTGCCGGAAACTATGTGTCAAAAGGATGCTTTTGGCACCTGGCAGATCACCCATTGCCCCATAAAGGATTATCCCATGATGCTCCTGTGCGGAGATTTTGAATAAGGAAGAAGGTCAGATTATAATATGTTAAGCCATAATGACAATATACAGTTTTCCAAAGTAAATGTAATCGGGCAAACTGTGCTTCTTTCCGAATCACCGCTGCAAGTGGATATTTCCAAAGAAATTATGCTTTTAGAAATTCCCTGTGAGGGATCGCGACAGTGGCAGGAGGACGAATATTTGATTGTGGAACTGGAATTTGAAGCCACTTCCAGAACCTTTTTGAACTTTGATTTTTATATGGGAGATACCAAGCGTGTTACCCTGAATTACAGTATCATCCCCAACCATCGTATCAAGATTGCCGCCAATCTGCGGGATTTGAAATCGGATGCCTGGTATCTGCTGCCCCACCCCGGCAGTCTGAAAGCCCATAACTACGGCAGACAGACCCATATTTCTCAAATTGACAGTGTACGCCTTCGTACCGAAAATGTCCGTGACGGTGGAAAGCTGACCATCTATCATGCCTACTTATCTAAAAACCTGCCGAATTTCACTGTCACAGGCGAAGTGATGGTAGACCGTTTCGGACAGTATGCGCCCAAGGATTTTCCTGGAAAGATACACAGTGAACAGGAATTGCTGGATTATCTGCACGCAGAATATAAAAATAGCTTGGCTTCTTCTGGCTATCAAAATCCCGACTGGAATGTATATGGCGGTTATCGGAAACTGCGTTTTGACAAAACCGGTCATTTCCATACCCATTTCGACGGCAATAGATGGTGGCTTGTAGACCCTGACGGCTGTGCCTTCCTGTCCAACGGCATTTGCTACGGCACTCGCATGGGTGTTCATGGCGCGGTCACCGGTGTGGAGGGGCTTTTTGAATGGATTCCGGAAAAGTCCGATCCCACATTCCGGGATGCTTGGACCACTGCAGACAATATCCCCGAATTTGTGAAACGCAACGGTGCGGAAATTGGGAAAACCAGAACTCTGTTCAATTTCGCCAGAGCCAATATGATTCGTGCATTTGGGGAAAGTTGGTGGGAAAAGTGGGTTGACATCACTGTAAGCCGTCTAAAAAAATGGGGCTTCAATACCATCTCCGTATGCGTGAATAATTACTTTGATGAGGATGTTTACGGATTCTTAAAGCGTGCCAAAATTCCCTACACCTGGACACTGAAGTCCTTCCCCAAAACAAAAAACATGATTTTCCGGGATTTTCCGGATGTATTCTCTCTGGAATACCGGCAGCTATGCGAGGAATTTGCCAAGCAGTTAGAACCCCTGAGCGACGATCCATATATGATTGGTTATTTCATCAACAACGAGCCGGAATGGCTGGTTGCTTCCAATGTGAATATTGCAGAGAGATTGTTAGTTTCTCCGCTGCCGCTGGAATCCAAAAAGAAGCTAATTCATTTCTTGCAGGATAAATACCCGTCAGTGGAAGCTTTCAATCGGGCTTGGCAGTTTGATATTCACGATTTCGAGGAACTGCTGCAGCCGGTAGCTGAGGATCGTTTGGAATTGCCGGGAATCAAAGAGGATTTGGAACAATTCCGGGATGTGCTGATTGATGCTTACAATCAAATCCCCAACGCCGCCGTCAAGCACTATGCGCCCAACAATCTGTGCTTGGGTATGCGTTATGCCGCTGTGCGGGAAGAAGACTTGGCAGGCACCGAGTATTACGATGCCTGGTCCTTCAACTGCTACCGCAAAGATAACCGAAAGGATCTAGAGCTGGCACGCAGCCATTCCAAAACACCTTTTATGATCGGCGAATGGCAGTACGGCTCCAGCGATACCTGCCATCTATGCAGTGCGTTGGTTACCTGCTCTGACGAAATCCAGCGGGGCATGGCAAGCTCCAATTACATAAAGCACGCATTTTCCAATCCCCAGTTGGTGGGCGCCCATTATTTTGAATATAATGACCAGCCCATCTTAGGACGGTTTGACGGTGAGGCGATGCCCCACGGCTTAATATCCGTAACCAACCTACCCCACGAAGAATGCCTAAAATACTTTATCGAAGCAAACCAAAAGCTTTACGACATTGCTTTGGGCAAGGATGATCTGCCGGAGTATGATGTCACATTTACCCAATCTTTCTAAAGGAGATAGTGTATGAAAATTACATGGTTAGGGCAAGCGGGACTGCTGATACAGACCCGGGGTATTAAAGTCATGATCGACCCCTATCTTTCCGACAGTGTTGAAAAAATCAACCCCAAAA
>JAZNRQ010000149.1:0-7446 GCA_045590735.1 Faecousia sp.
AGCCATGTCGTTCTGTGAGCCAAGGAGTTGTTATCAGGTCTTGTCTTCCTAAGACCGCTTGGCCTCCGACTTGGTCAGCTGCTGCGGAAAGCTGACGGTCCATACGCCTGCGGTATTGGTATATGTACCGTCCGTTTTGGCAGTCAGTGTATTATCGATCTCTGCCCAGCTGCCGTCCTTTTCATAGTGGACAGGCTCCGGGTACACCGCTGCCATATACAAGCCGTTGCTCAAAAGAAATTTCTTTGTGCTTTCTGTCCGTTCCTGCACCAGCTCTTGTACAACCTTGGTTTCCGCCGTAACCGTAGGTGCAGTCACTTGTGCTACGGTGTCAGTTGCTTCAATCTTCTGAATCTCCTGGGCGATAACGCCCACAGGCAGCATATTTACCAGCATCGTCAGTACCAGTAACAAACTGCATAGGCTGAATCCTGTCTTACGCATTGTGTTTCCCTCCTTTAATTTTTTGTTTCCGGATGACCTTGTTTTGACAGCCTTTTTACCATTCTCACTACAAGGGGTGGATAGGACGATTTTTTATTCCACAGCAATTTCAAGCAATTGCTCCCCGCTGTCATTGCGACTGAAGCGAATCCATTTTGTCTATCCCCTGTAGTGTAATTATAGTCTACCATTATTAGACAGTCTTGTCAATATTTTTCAAGAATCGGCAGAGCACCTTATGGGGACGGTGTTACAAGGAAGTTGGCTGCAAAATAACGCATATGGATTCCGTTTTCGTTTATAAGGTAGATTTACGGCGGGAGTAACCCCCCGCCCTACGGTATCTCCGGGGAGATGTTTGTAGGGCGGGGGTTTACTCCCGCCGTTTGCCGTGAAGATATATACGAGTTTTTACAGGAACTTTTTGCAGTTTACCGCTCCAGGGCGGTGAGCAGTTCCCGGCGAAGGCGAAGCAGCTGGCGCACGTGGTAATTGGTCACCACATCCCGCTCCGTCATCGAATCCAGCGGACGGGTATCCCGGATATCCGCACCGCTTTTTTTCAGTCTTTTCCGGTTTTCCTCATCCAATCTGCCGGGGCGCTCCATACAACTGAGCACCTCCATCCGTGCCACCAGCTCCCTTGCCTTATCGGCACAGAGGTGAAAGGTTTCCACATCCCGGTTTTGGCGTTTCCTGCGAGTCAGCAGCTTTTGATTCTCAAAGATCTGCAGCTGATTTCGCATTGCCTCCACCTGGGTACGCATACTGTCGGTTTTCGGCACATCCGTGTCACCGTCGAACAGCTCTTCCAAAAAACGGATCAGCTCCGTATCCAGGCTCTTGACGGTACTGCGGATCTGCCGGCTATTGTCATAGGGAAAGATCAGCACATTGATCAGCATACCCACCCCAAGACCGATGGCCGTATCCCATATCCGTCCCAGAGCATAGGGTACCGGTGCGATCTCCGGGGTGATACACAGGGTCACCACGATCAGGCAGGGAATACCGGGAGAAAAACTGATATGGAACATATTATAAAGAACGATCACCAGGATAATGCCGATGCCGGTCTGCACCAACTGATGCAGCGGCAGCTGCTGCAAAAGCACACCAACCACCGCCCCGAACAGCACACCCACGATCTGGGTCAGGCTGGAGCGTACCGATTCCTTAAAGGTGGTCTGTACTGCCGCCATAGCCCCCAGCATCGCAAAGATCAGCCGGGACTCGGTCATACCGTAAGCACCCACGATCGCCATAGAGAGGATCACCGCCAGTGCCGTTTTCACGGTACGGGGACCCACCCGAAAACGCAAGGTTTTTTTCATTTCCGTTCTCCTTTCCGCGTTTTAAAGAGGGAATATCGCATTGTTCGGCAGGACACTCCCCCAGTCTTTTTGCTTTGCAAAAATCCAGCCCCCTCAGAGAGGGGGCCAAGATTGAGGATATCATTTTTAGGTGAATACGCGTTTTCACGGCCCCTTACCATATAATCTGCTCCAGCGCACGGATGCCCTTTGCGGATATTTCTTCCGTAACCACCGGGCTGGTCAGCAGCCCCCGGGCAATACACTGGGCAATATGCTCTGCTTCGTAAGTAAGCTCATAGGTGCAGGGAAATTCTGCCGTTTCCGGTTCGCAGCCGTTTCTGTGAAGAATCGCTTTCCGTGCCTTCCAGTACTCCGGGATCTCGATAAATCCCTTGCTGCCGTAGATTTTGGCAGTATTGTCGAGAGTTCCGCCGGTGGTATTTTTGCAGGCAAAGAGCACACCGCTTTCAGTCTGCCCTGTCAGGATATACTGCCAGGGCGCGCCGTTTTCCATCATGCTTTTGACACCCCGGATCTCCCCCAGCTCCCCAAAGAGCCACAGCATCAGCTGCACTGCGTAAATTCCGCTGCTGAGCAGCGTACCGCCGCCGGCTTCCGGGTCAAACATCCAGGCATTATAGGTAGGGGCAAAGCTGTGGCTCAGCTCCGCCATACATACCTCCCCCAGGATCCCTTCATCCAGCCACTTTTTCACCTGCCGGATGGCAGGCAAAAACAGCATTTTCTCCGCCTCCATCAAAAAGAGCTTCCGCTGCCGGGCGATGGCAAACAGCTCCCGGGTCTGCCGCTCCGAAACGGTACAGGGCTTTTCGCAGACCACGTGCTTACCCGCTTCCAGTGCCGCCTTCGCCCAGCGGTAGTGCTGGGAATTCACATTGGAAATATAGACGATATCCACATTGGGATCCTTCAGCAGTGCTTCGTGGCTGCCATAGGCTGTAGGAATCTGCCATAGCGCGGCCTTTTCCCGGGCCTTTTCCAGGCTGCGGGAGGAAAGGGCAACGATTTCCCCGGCATTTACCTGCCGCACTGCCGCGATAAACCGGGGCGCAATGGAAGATGTACTTAAAATGCCGTAACGCAAATCCATCACTCCTTAACCACCGTACAGTGTTCGATGCCGTAATAGGCAAAACAGCTTCTTGCGTGGCTGTCGATCCGCTCACCGCAGACCACAATGGGTACTGCCGGGGGACAGCCCACACCCGGCACTGCCACAATGCGTCCCTCGCATTGCGATACCGGCAGCGTTTCTGCCGGTGAAAGCATCGCCTCCCGGACGGACATTGCCCTTTTCCCTGCCCCCACTACCGGCGGCTGCCGGGTGATCGGTTCTTTCCGGGGAATCGCTGTCAACACCTGCTCCAGCCGCCGCAGACCGGCAAGACCGGTCTCCGGGGTGGGCATCAGTACCAAATAATCCGGATCTGCAAATTCGCAGACAATGTTTTCATTATTGAGCATCTCTGCCAGTTCGTTGCCGGTATAGCCGTAAGGCTTTGTCTGCAGGGTCAGCTTCATAGGCTCTCCCCCGCAAAGGCTGTACCCGGCAGCTTTCAGGCGTTGCCGCAGGTTCTCCACCTCCGGCAAAAAAGCCTGCAGCTTTTTGGGATAGGTTTCCAAATACCGGTTGGCTTCATCCAAGGACTGCAAAATCAAGTAAGACGGACTGGTAGAGCCGAAGATCGCCAGGGCATTTTTTGCCTGCTCTCCAAAGGGAAAACCCTCCCGGATGTGCAGGTATGCACCGCCGGTGAGCACCGGCAGCGTCTTATGGGCAGAATCGCAGCAGATGTCTGCCCCCAGGTCCATAGGATGCATCGATTGGGGCAAAAACCGCAGGTAAGCACCGTGGGCATTGTCCACCGCCAAAAGCACACCGTGCCGGTGGCAAATTTGGGCGGCAGCTTGTATATCCGCCACATTGCCCAGGTAATCGGGGCTGGTCAGGTAGACCGCCACAGGCTTTTCCTCCAAACGGGACAAAAAAGCATCCAGCCAGGGCCCCACCGGATCGCAGGACAGGTAGCTGCCTTTCCCCTCCGGGTACAGCCACAAAACCTCCATATCCAGCAAGCCCACAGCGGTCATAAAGGCTTTGTGGGCATTTCTGCCGGCAGCGATCAGGGGCTTTCTCCCCTGCCGCTTTGCCTCCATAGTAAGCAATTGCAGCATTGCACGGATACACTGGGAAGACCCTTCTGTAGAGTAAAAGGTCTTGCAGCCGAACAGGCTGCCGGCATTTTCCTCGCTTTTCGCAATGATGCCATCCGCCTCGTAAAGGCTGTCCGCACCGGCGATCTCCGTAATATCCGGCATTTCAAAACCGGTCACTGCCACACCCTTATGCCCCGGCATATGCAGCCGCAGGGCATCCCGCCGGATGTACTCCCGAACAAAATCACAGATCGGTGTTTCCATAGTTACTGACCCAGTGCCCGGGCAATGGCCACCATAATGGCACATTCCATACGCTTGCGGAACAGCTTACAGCCGTATTCATACACGCCGGTGACACTGCCGGTGGCGTGGTAGGCATTGGCAGCACAGCCGCCGGAGCAGTAGAGCCGTGCCCAGCAATCCTTGCACTCCGGATGGGCATACACATTGCAGGCGGCAAATTCAGCCTGGATGTCCCGGTTGGTCACACCGTCCCAAATGTTACCCAGCTTGAAACGCTCCTCGCCCACAAACTGGTGACAGGGGTACAGGTCGCCCCAGGGGGTCACCGCCATATACTCCGTGCCGCTGCCGCAGCCGGAGATGCGCTTATAAATACAAGGACCGCCGGTCAGGTCGATCATATAGTGATAGAAGGTAAAGGGCCTGCCCTCTTTGTCCCGCTGCAGCATCAGCTCCGCCAGCTTTTCGTACTGCTCCATCACAATGGGCAGATCTTCCTCCGTCAAGGCGGACGGGTCGCCCTCGGGGCATACCACCGGCTCCATACTCAGCTCCGTAAAGCCCAGGTCCAGCATTTGCTTGATGTCTTCCAAAAAGTCCGGGTTTGCGTGGGTGAACGTACCACGCATATAGTACTCTTTTCCCTGTCTTGCCTCCACAAACTGCTGGAATTTGGGAACGATCTTCTCCCAGCTGCCCTTGCCCGCATAGTCCACACGGAAGCGGTCGTGGATCTCCTTGCGTCCGTCCAGGCTCAGCACCACATTGCTGCACTCCCGGTTGGCAAAGTCGATCACATCCGCATCCACCAGCACACCGTTGGTAGTGAGGGTAAAGCGGAAATTCTTTCCCTTTTCTTTTTCCACACTGCGGGCATAGGCAACCAGATCCTTTACCACCTGGAAGTTCATCAGCGGCTCGCCGCCGAAGAAATCCACCTCCAGATTGCGGCGGCTGCCGGAGTTTTCGATCAAAAAGTCCAGCGCACGCTTTCCCACCTCGTAGGACATTACCGCCCTGTCACCGTGGTACTTACCCTGGCTGGCAAAGCAGTAAGAACAGTTCAGGTTACAGGTATGGGCAACGTGCAGGCACAGTGCCTTTACCACACCGGCTGTCTTTTCCTTCAGCTTGCCTGCCATCGGCTCGAAGGTATCCGGTGCAAAGAGCTTGCCGGCAGCGCGCAGCTGTTCCACCTGCTCATAGCATTCGGCAATGTCAGCAGGTGCAATCTCCGGGTACTTTTCCCCCATTGCCGCCAAAACCGCAGCCTTTTCTTCCTTTTCAAATACAGCGATAATATCGTAAGCGACCTCATCCACCACATGCACCGCACCGGAGCATACATCCAACACGATGTTGTCGCCGCCCAGTTTATATTGATGTATCATAATCTGTCTCCTTTACGAAAAAATGCCGCCGTTTCCGGCGGCATTCAGGGATTGCTTACTTGCTTTCCTTGGTGCTCTCGCACTTCTGGTTTGCGATGCCACAGCTGGTCTTGCAAGCGGACTGGCAAGAGGTCTGGCACTCACCGCAGCCGCCGTTCTTGGCGCTGTCGCACAGATTACGCGTTTCGATAGTCTTGATATGTTCCATAGTTTCCACCTTCTATTAAAGTTTTTACAGCTATACTTTACCACAGGGAAAGTACCCTGTCAATCCTATTTCGGGATTTATTTCGCGGCATCCATACAGCAAATCGTCATTATATAATTCGAGAATTTTACAGTATGAGTAACTTTCATTAAAAAGTCCCCACATTTGTCAAATGACAAGTGTGGGGACTTTTCTGCCTAAGAACACCTTGGCAGTGCATAAAGATCGGTAGGAAACAGAAAGAATATACTGGCAATCTACATTGTACGGTTGCTATCTTTCAGGCAGCTAGCTTATTTATTGCTCGTAACAATATTTGAGACGTGCACCACTGTCTTTAGTGTACATAAATTTATATACATAGCCCGATTGTATAATTTTAAACCAATACGTTCCTCTATCTTCTTTTAGCTCGTATGTTCCACTAGTATTAAGCTCAGATCTAAGCTCATCTCCCAAATAATTTCTCGCCCAGAATGTCCCAGTAACCGTCAACTCTTCAAAATTTATAGTACTTATATTCACGGTATACATATCATCATCACAAGGGAATTCGCAATGTCCATCCCATCCATAATCAAAATAGTCGGTTTTAATATGCCGCCAATCAGGGAATCCGTACAAATCCCAAGTATCATTCGCTCTGTTGTAGCGATATTGTATAACACCAACATGATATTCGCTATAGTATTCTCCGGTCACAACAGTTTCAACTGTAACTGTATCAATATGTGTGGATTTATCCATACTGTGGGACATTACATAGGCATAATCTGTTCCATCAAATTCACTCTTAATATGACTTTCAATCAACTGGTCCGGAACAGAAGATTTATTATTTGCGCACGCAGAAAGTGAAAATAGAATTGCCACAACTAACAAAAATGCAGCTTTTTTCTTCATTTATAACACCTCATTTTTAAATATTTCACCTAATTTGTGTTTAATTTGGTCTTAGGCAGAAAAATTATATCACATCTTCTTCGTTTACGCAAGTGCGTACACGCAACTGCGTAAAGAATTTTATAATCAAACAGAGGTGATATAATGAGTGTTAAAGATGCAGTAGCCAATCGATTCAAGCAAATATGCCGCGAACGCAATATAACCACTAACGAACTGGCAGGATTGGCAGGTGTAACCCCATCTACTGCCTACAGTATGTTGGATCCAACCCGCAGAGATGTTTCTATCGTTACAATTAAAAAGTTTTGTGATGGATTAGATATTACACTTGGGAAATTCTTTTCCACAGACGAATTTGATCAGTTGGAACAAGAAATTGTGTAATCAACGGCGAAGCCGTTGTATAGCATCATTGCGGAGCAATGTATATCATCAAGACGAAGTCTTGCATATCATCAATTCCGTGGGAATTGTATATCATCATTGCGAAAGCGGTTTTTGATGCACACCTGCGGTGTGATGAGATACAAAGGCGGTATGCCGCCTTTGATGATATACACGCTAAAGCGTGATGATATACCATTGCTTTCGCAATGGATAAAAAAACGACAGGTCGAAACCTGTCGTTTTTTGGCAGAGGATGAGGGATTCGTTTGCATTTTTGCTTTGCAAAAATAGAGGTAGCCACCAGTGTTTGCACTGGTGGCAGCAACATGCCACCGGCATGTTGCGGATCAAATTATTCGAATCCCACCCC
>JAZNRQ010000150.1:0-4805 GCA_045590735.1 Faecousia sp.
GCGACTGATGAGGTGTTACCGCACCATCGTAACCGCTGCAATCTACCTACATTTCCACCTCATCCGTCAAAAATCAAAGATTTTTGCCACCTTCCCCTCAAGGGGAAGGCTTTGGGATTGTGCGTTTATCCAACAGCTCGAGAAATTGGAATTTTATATCAAGATACAAAAAGAGCATCCCGGGTGAAAACGGGATGCTCTTAACTATTTTACAGAGGATAAGCTGCTTCGTCGCAGATCAGAATCACATCCGGATGGAACTGCAGAATAGATGCGGGAACCTGAGGATCTACGGGACCCCAGAAGGTCTTCTTCAGAATTTCCTTCTTGTCCGCACCGGTGACCACCATAACGATCTTCCGGGCTGCCATAATGGTGCCAATGCCCATGGTGAAGGCGGCTCTGGGCACATCGTCGATGGAATTGAAGAAGCGTTTATTGGCATCAATGGTCATCTCTGTCAGCTTGACCTCGTGAGTCATACCAGGGAAATAGGTATCCGGCTCATTGAAGCCGATATGACCGTCGTGACCGATGCCCAGCAACTGCAGGTCTACCCCGCCCCACTCCTCGATCTTTGCTTCGTAAGCTTCGCACATTGCCTGCACATCCTCAGCAAGGCCAAGAGGAACGATGGTGTTCTCCGGCTTGATGGAGATGTGGTCCAGCAGATTATCCTGCATAAACTTGCGGTAGCTCTGGGGATGATCAGGCGCAAGACCCTTATACTCATCCAGGTTGGCGGAACGAACCTTACTAAAATCGATCTTGCCGTCCTTTTCCCTCTGGATCAGCTCCCGGTACAGGGGCAGCGGTGTAGAACCGGTAGCCAAGCCAATCACACCGGCAGGCTTGCGGCTCAGCACATCCTCGAATACGTCAGCAGCAAGCTTGCCGACTTCCTCGGGGTTTTTTGCAACAATAATTCTGGGATGAATCATAATAATTACCTCCAATTAAAATTACACTGAAATAATATCAATTTCAAATTGACTTGTCAATAAGTAATTTCAAGTTCAATTGACATTTATATCCACACATCAGACAAATCTCTAAAATCAATTGAAAGAGATACCAATGCCTTGCGGTTATAATAGCAATTGAAAATTCCCTTGTCAATCACGGGGTAATTGAATCGTGAGCATTTTGTTCACGTCGGGGATATACACTGTGGACTGATTGGAAATGTCGCTTTTGATTACAGAGCGCACCGCATCCCACAGACCCAGCTGATCATCCGCCGGATCCGGCATGTGTAAAAGCACCACATACTTTGCGCCCAGCTGCCGGGTGATTTCCCAGGCTGCTGCCGTATTACAGTAAGCATAGGGTACGATCAGTACATCCGGTTTTGGGAGTGAGCAATTCCGAAACTGTGTAGGCGATGCGTCACCGGTAAACCAAACACAGCTGCTGCCCTGGATCACAAAACTAACATGCTGGGTATCCTTCCCTGCTGCACCGATATGGCGGCTGGAAACCGGTGTGATCCGCACACTGCCCACTGTCAGCGGCTTCATAGTGCCGTGACAGTCCGAAGGGCCAAGAATGACCCCGTTTTTCTGCAAGGTAGCCGCAGCAAAACCGGGGTCATAATGGTCTTTATGGGAGTGGGTAAAAACTACAACATCCGGCATATTTACCGTCAGCTGCGCTTTTATTTCAGGGGGTG
Source organism: Faecousia sp. (assembly GCA_045590735.1). Lineage (GTDB taxonomy): Bacteria > Bacillota > Clostridia > Oscillospirales > Oscillospiraceae > Faecousia. The sequence continues at coordinate 1,673 of JAZNRQ010000150.1, forward strand.
TCGCCGGGTAGGGCTTGACCTCCCGGCAAACACCGTCCAACAGAATCGTTACACCGTCCAGCTGCAGCAGAACACCTGCATTGGCTGTCCGTGTCAGTTTCATTTACACACCCAGCTTTGCACGACGGATCAGCTCTTCCTCGTTGCAGCTTGTCTTGGATTCATAACCGGCCAGAGGAACCAGCTTTTCGTTGATGGTATCCAGGATCCAGCTTGCCTGGGGGAAGAAGAACTCGTCGAACTCGAAGGGAGGTGTGATCCAGTTACGGGCGCCGATCACCACAGGAGGTGCGTCCAGATCATCGAAACACTGCTCAGTAATGTTCTTAGCAACATCGTTCAGGAAAGAACCTCTTGCGCAGGCATCGGAAACCAGGACAACCTTACCGGTCTTACGAACAGATTCGAAGATCTTGGTGTAGTCCAGGGGTACCAAAGAGTGCAGGTTGATCACATCAGCCTCCATGCCGTACTTCTCGGATAGTTCCTTCACAGCATCCATAGCGCGGTACAGCACTGCACCGATGGTGATGATGGTGATATCCTTACCGTCGCGAACCTTATTGGTATCGCCGATCTCGATCTCGTAACGCCCAGCAGGCACGCCGCCCTCATGGAACTGCTCGCCCACATCGTAAATTCTCTGGCTCTCGAAGAAGACGACAGGGTCTGTGCCCTTCAGAGCAGTCTCCATCAATCCCTTTGCCTCCCAAGGTGTTGCGGGGAAGCAAACCTTCAGGCCGGGGATATGTGCACACAGTGCGGTCCAGTCCTGAGAGTGCTGTGCGCCGTACTTGGAACCGACGGAAACACGCAGAACCAGGGGCATCTTCAAAATGCCGGCAGACATAGACTGCCACTTGGACATCTGGTTAAAGATCTCATCACCGGCGCAGCCGATGAAGTCAGCATACATCAGCTCTACCAGTGCACGGCCACCGGACAGTGCGTAACCGACAGCAGTACCGACGATTGCGCCTTCAGCCAAGGGAGAGTTGAACAGTCTGCAATGAGGCAGAGCGTCCATCATACCACGGTACACAGCAAATGCACCGCCCCAGTCACGGCAGTCTTCACCGTAAGCGATCAGAGTGGGATCCTCGTAGAAGCGGTCGTAAATAACCTCAGACAGAGCGTCACGCAGGTTATACAGCTTCATCTTGGAAACAGGCTTGCCGTCAGCACCGATGGGGCTGCGCTCCTTAGCCTTGATCTTCTTGTAGCCTTCAGCCTCTTCCTTAGGAACGGTAACTTCCGGCTCACGGTCGTCCATCTTCTCAACCTTCTGGTTGGAGAACATCAGACGCTCCACAACGGCGGGATCTGCCTTAAAGTCACAGTAGGGACTGAACTCAGGATCTGCAGCATACTTGCAGATCATAGTCATACGCTGGGAGGTCTCTGCCAAAATAGCGTCGATCTCTTCCTGTGTAGCAACACCGGCCTCGATCAGGCTGGCAGGATAAGTGATGATGGGGTCAACTTCCTTCCAGGCATCGATCTCTTCCTTGGTACGGTATGCATTCTGGTCGGAAACAGAGTGACCGGAGAAACGGTAAGTAATGGTCTCCAGCATAACGGGACCCTTGCCATTGCGCAGCAGCTCCAGCTTGCGCTCCATAGCATCGATCACTGCCAGAGGATTGTAGCCGTCAATGGTCTCTGCGTGGAACTGGGTGGGGCTGACACCGGAAGCAATGCGGCTCATACAACCCTGACCCATAGTCTCACCACGGGTCTGGTCGCCCATACCGTAGGAGTTGTTGAAGATGTTGTACAGGATGGGCATACCGTCGTTGTGGCTCTCCCACAGGGTCTTATACTGATCCATCGCAGAGAAGTTCACAGCTTCCCACACAGGACCACGGGCCATAGAAGCGTCACCGATGTTACAAACAACGATACCCTTCTTGTTGTTGACCTTCTTATAAAGAGCTGCACCGGTGGAAATGGTACCGGAACCGCCAACGATCGCGTTATTGGGGTAAATGCCGAAGGGCAGGAAGAATGCGTGCATAGAGCCGCCCATACCCATGTGGAAGCCGGTCTCACGGGCGAAGATCTCGCTCAGCGTGCCGTACAGGATAAAGCGGATAGCCAGTTCCTTAACGTCCTTGGTTTCGCCCAGCTTCTGGGTAGCGCGAAGGCACTTGCCTTCCAGGAAGTTCTCCATAACATTCATCAGCTGCTCGTCGCTCATCTTATTGATGGTGGACAGAGCCTTAGCCAGAATTTCGGAGTGAGAGCGGTGAGAACCGAAAGCAAAGTCGTTCTCATCCAACAGGTAAGCCTGACCCACACAAGCTGCTTCCTGACCGGTGGACAGGTGGGCAGGGCCGGGATAGGTGTGGTCGATACCGTTATAGGAACCCTGGGTCTTGATCAGGTTCAGCATAGTCTCAAACTCACGCAGAACGGTCATATCCCGGAAGATACGAACCAGGTCTTCCTTGGTGTACTTACCGGAAGCCAATTCCTCAGCAACGGTCTTATTGTACTGATTGACAGGAATGTCATTAAAGGTCACCTTACCGGGCTTTCTGACCTCGGAAGGATCCACGAATAAACTCTTAGGCATAATTTCTCCTCCTTCTTACTTAGCAAGCAGTGTGGTGAAGTTCTCCAGGTTCTGACCCAGCTCCTTCTGGAACTTGGCAGCAGGAGTACCATCCACAGCGCGGTGGTCGTAGGTCAGGCACAGACCCATTGCAGGATAGATCTGAATGGATCCGTCTGCACCCTTACGGACACGATCCACAGTACCGCAGACACCCAAAATACCGGTCTGAGGAGGATTGATGACAGGAGTAAAGGATTCAACACCCATATTTCCGAGGTTGGAAACTGTAAATGTTCCGCCGGAAAGCTTGTCGGGGCTGATGTTACCTTCACGGCACTCTGCCGCAAGCTGCTTAACCTCTTTGGAAATTTCAAGAAGGCTCTTTTCATCAGCGTGGAAAATTGTGGGAACCATAAGTCCTCTGGGAGTATCAACCGCAACGCCTAAGTTTACGTGCTTGAAGAGACGGATATTGTTATCGTCAAGCATATGAGCATTAAGATCAGGATGATTGAGAAGAGTTCTTGAAACTGCATAAAGTACGATATCTCCGAGTGTGATACCGCTGCACTC
>JAZNRQ010000151.1:0-2990 GCA_045590735.1 Faecousia sp.
TTCATGGTCAGCTTCATGTTGGTTTTCATCCAGGACATACCCTTGGCAATGGGGTTTGGGTTCTTGCCCTCGTCATGGTACTTGTCCAGCTGGGTCTGGATCTGGGTTTTCAGCTGCTGGTGCTCATCCTTGCATTTGGAAAGACACTGCCGGAAAGCATCGCTTTGCACATGGTCCTCCACATCCTCGATGGAAGCCACACCCATTTTGATTCCTGCGTCACATTCCCGCAGAAGCTTGATAGTATCCTGCTCGATCATACGATCTGCTCCTTTCAAAATTGGGCGCAAACGCCCGTTTACAGATAGTATTTCCCAAAATCTGCTAAGAATACTTGCATACGGGTGTAGAACATGATAAAATGGGAAATCATAATGAACAAGGCGGTATTTGCTATGAAATTTCAGAAAAAGCGGTATCAGTTCCTGCGTTTTCCCGGCGGCAAGGAAAAGACAGTCACCTTCAGCTATGATGACGGTTGCCCCCAGGACCTGCGGTTCGCCCAGGTGATGGATTCGTATAATATGAAATGCACATTCAACTTTAACGGCAACGAAATGCGCGCAGAGCGGGCGTTGCGCACGGAGGATGTGCAGGCATACATTCTGGACAAGGGCCATGAAATTGCCGTGCACGGTCAGTTTCACCGCCCGGAAGGCACACTGCGCCCCATTGAGGGAATCCGGGAGGTGCTGGACAACCGGCTGGAGCTGGAGCGGCGTTACGGTATTATCGTAAGAGGTATGGCATATCCGGGTACCGGTGTGCGCAGGTTTTCCAACGGCGCGAATTATGAAATGGTCAAGCAGTATCTGACGGAACTGGATATTGCCTATGCCCGCAGTCTGAATGGGGACAATGACGAGTTCAACATGCCCCGGGACTGGCATAACTGGGTGCCTACCGCCCATCATAATAATCCCAATATCCTTGCGTATGCAGATGCTTTTACGGCACTGGATATCAAGAACGGAAAGACGCTGTCATTGCGCTATCCCCGTCTGTTCCTTGTGTGGGGTCACACCCGGGAATTCGACCAGAAGGACAACTGGGATCACCTGGATGCTCTGTGCCAAAAGCTGGCAAACCGGGAAGACACCTGGTATGCCACCAATCTGGAGATCTGCGAGTATGTGAAGGCATACGAAAGCCTGATTTACAGCGCAGACGGCACACTGGTTTATAATCCTACGGTACAGACCGTCTGGATGGATGTGGACGGAGATCTGTATGCGGTAGAGCCGGGAAAGACCATAAAGCTGTAAACAAGAGCCCTCGAAATCTGCTTGTTCGAGGGCCTTTTCCAATTGACAACGGTGCGGGATTGTGGTATGCTGAATGTATCAATTTTTGGTAGAAACAAGGCGTATATTTTCATTTTGCGAAGCAATCCCTCAGAATCTGTTGAAAGATCGGTAAAACCGAGTTTTCATAAATTTTCTCAAAGAAAAATAAAACTTGAGGAGGAAACAAAAACATGAAAAAGATCCTTGCACTTGTTCTGGCAGTGGTCATGCTGTTCTGCTTGGCTGCTTGCGGCGGAAACAACAACGGCGGCGAAACCGAAACCCTTAAGGTGGGCGCTATCTACATCAACAGCAAGAACGATACCGCCGGCTACACCTACGCACACCACAACGGCATCGTGACCGCTATGAAGCAGCTGGGTCTGGACCCCGCTACGCAGCTGATTATCCAGGATGAAATTCCTGAGGACTACGACCAGGTTTGCACTGCTATTGATACTCTGGTTGGCACAGGCTGCGACATTATTTTTGGTATTTCCTTCGGTTATATCGAGGCTATGGCCGATAAGGCTGAGGAGTATCCCGATGTGATCTTCTCCCACGGCACCGGCTACAAGAGCAACTCCACCAACTTCAACAACTACTTTGGCCGTGCATACCAGGCCCGTTATCTGGCAGGTATTGCTGCAGGTCTGAAGTCTCTGGAGCTGGGCAACAACAATGTGGGCTATGTTGCGGCTTATGGTCGCGAGTACGCTGAGACCGCTTCCGGTATCAACGGCTTCGCTCTGGGCGTTCTGGCAGCCAACCCCAATGCCAAGATCTATGTGAAGACCCTGGGCGCATGGGCTGACGAGCAGAACGAGAAGGCATACGCTGAGATCCTGATCAACGACTACGGCTGCGGCGTGATCTCCCAGCACTGTGACTCTGCACAGCCTCAGATCGCTGCACAGACTGCCGGTAAGTTCGGCTGCGGCTACAACTCCGACATGACCAAGGATGCTCCCGAGGCTCACCTGACTGCTGCTGTCTGGAACTGGGATGTTTACTACGCAACCGCTATGCAGGCTGCTATGGACTGCGAAGATGCTTCCAAGTTCGTTGAGACCATGGGCTCCTCCGCTTACTACGGCGGTCTGAAGGAAGGCTTCGTGGATGTGTCTCCTCTGAGCAAGAACTGCGCACCCAACACCCAGAAGGCTATCGACACTGTGAAGGGCATGATCGTCTCCGGTCAGTGGGATGTATTCACCGGTGTGAAGCTGTCCATCGATGCAGAAGGCAATGTTACAAAGACAGATGCACCTCTGATGTCCGATGGTTACCAGCTGGTTAACAACGCAGTGGTAGCAATGGAGAATGCGCAGATCGTTGCTGCAGGCGGCGCTTCCGTTGCTGACGGCGTGATCACCGGCTCCATGAACTACTATGTGGTAGGCGTGGAACAGGTCGCCTGATTTTAACCCGATAAACTTTACCGGGCCGGTCTTTGGCCGGCCCTGTACTTTTATTATCAAAGACAGAAGAGGGAAAAGGGCAGGCTTTTTCGTCTTGTGTCTTTGATTGCAGAAGAAAGGGAGGAAGCTCCATGGCAGAACAGACAGCCATTCAAATGAACGGCATTACCAAATGCTTCGGCAGTGTGGTTGCCAACAATAAGGTGGATCTGACCTTGAAAAAAGGCGAGATCCTGGCGTTGCTGGGCGAAAACGGCTCCGGCAAGACCACCCTTATGAATAT
>JAZNRQ010000152.1:0-2669 GCA_045590735.1 Faecousia sp.
GTGGAAAAGACCCATCCCCGAATTGCATTTCGTGGGGCGATGGACTCTCTGGAGGCGGAGCTTCTGCTCTGCGGACAGGCACATCCCCGGCTGCAGAAAGATCTGGCGGAGCTTTTGGCGCTGGCCCGGGAGCTGATCCGCCGGGAGGTGCTGAACGAGCCGCTGGAGGAGGGAAAACTGCTGGGTCTGACACCGCAGCAGCTCCGGGAGCATTCCCACAGACCTCAGGACTTTTATGCAAAGGCGCATTTTATGCCGGACTTTTCCGATCCGCCTGCGGTGCTGGCGCTGAACCGGGTGCGGTGCTCCGTGCGGAATGCGGAGTTAAAGGCGGTGGCGGCGCTGCCGGACAGGGAGGATATCCTGCGGGCGCTGAACCGCCTGTCCGGTGCGGTGTATATTTTAATGATACGGGAAAAGTAAATTCCGGTTTATCGGTGAGGTTGCACCACCCTGTGTCATTTCGACCGAGGCGTAGCCGAGTGGAGAAATCCGTTCTCCCCCAAGAAAATTACAGATCTTTCGACTCGCTGCGCTCGCTCAGAATGACAGGCGTGGTTTATGGGGCAGTTTCGAATTTCAACCGCACCGATCTTGCCTCCCTCAGAGAGGGAGCCAAGTACACTGTGCGTTCATCGGGAAAAGGCACTTTTGACCGCGGATGCCAAAATTGGCGTAAGCAGCATTCCCGGCACGCCCCAAAACCGGTATCCCAAATATAAGGTCACCAGGGTCGCCAGGGGGTCCAGCCCCAGCTGTTTACCAACGGTTTTCGGCTCCAGCACCGTTCGGGTCATCAGTGCTGCCCCGTAGGTGCAAAGCAGGCCAATGGCCTTCAGGCTCTCTCCCTGCAGCAGGCTGATCACCGCCCAGGGGACAAGCACCGTTCCTGTCCCTAAGATGGGCACGGCATCCACCACCGCTACCACTCCCGCCCAAAGGATCGGATGGGGAATTCGCAGCAGCAAAAATCCAATGGATACGATCACCCAGGTGACACCGCACAGCTTTATCTGCGCCTTGAACCAGCCGCCCAGGGCTGTGCGGATTCTTTGCATTGCCGGCACAAATTTTTCCTGCCACTGGGGAGGTAGCCGCTTTTTGACCGCCTCTTTCAGCCGTGGCAGCCGGGCGGAGATCAGAAAAGCCGCGACCACACCGGTGCCCAGTCCAAATGCACCGTCGCCTATGGTACCTACCGCACCGGTCACCACTCCCGGCAGCTGCTGTGTCAGTTGCCGCAGTACCACAGTACCGTCGCTGAACATTTCAGCACTGGCACGGGTGAGGATCGGCTGCAGGCTTTCCGGTGCCCGGTCTGACAGCTGCTGTACCCAGCCCTGGGCGGTCTGTATGCTCTGCTCCACCGTTCGGGTCAGGTCCGGCATACCGGCTGCCAGCCGTCCCACCTGCCGCACCGCAATGGCGGCAAGCAGCACCAAAAGTCCCGCCAGCACGCCAAGGGTCAGCAGTACCCCAATACCGGCAGACAGGGGGCGATTGATCCGTCGGGAAAGCATCGATACCAACGGCTCTGCAAGCAGTGCCACCGCACCGCCTAACAGAAACGGTGTTGCCACCGGCAGAATGTACCGTGCCCCAAACCACAGAACCAACGCCCCCACTCCAAAGGGCAAAACCTTCTTAAATAAGGCAGTTGACATGAATTTCTCCTTTCAGCGTATTGCAATTTGTAAAATATATGCTACAATTGCAATAGTAGTTACCGTTTTGGACAGGAGGCAGGCACAATGGCAAACGTACCCACATATTATTTGGTGGAAGCGTCGGCGCTTCCGGAAGTTTTTCTGAAAGTAGCAGAGGCAAAGCGCTTACTGCAGACCGGCGAGGCCACTACTGTCAATGAGGCCGCCCGTATGACCGGGATCAGCCGCAGCGCATTTTATAAGTACCGGGATTCGGTGCTTCCCTTTCAGAATATGATGATTGGACGGATCATTACATTTCAGTTTATGCTCCATGACCATCAGGGTCTGCTGTCCAGCTTGCTGAATATTTTTGCCGCCAGCAATGTGAATATTCAGACGATTAACTCCATCGTGCCTACCAATGGCTGCGCGCTGGTGACCATTTCTGCGGAAACCAACGATATGAATGTTCCTATTGAGGAGCTGCTGCGGCAGTTTTCCCAGCTGCCCGGCGTAATCAAGGCAGAGGTGCTGGCAGGCTGATACCATCATAACCAAAAATAACGCGGTATAAACCTTTCGGTCTATACCGCGTTTATTATTTTATGAGGCTGTTTCGAATTGCGCACATCCCAAAGCCTTCCCCTTGAGGGGAAGGTGTCAAAAATCTTTGATTTTTGACGGATGAGGTGGAAATGCAGGTAGACTGCAGTAGCTGCGATGGTGCGGCAACACCTCATCAGTCACCTGCGGTGACAGCTTCTCCTCAAGGAGAAGCCTTTTTAACAGCCCGCTAAATTGGAATTTATCAAGTTGTCAACGCGGGGCCTTGGTCCCGCCACCCGAATTTCCGGTTTTGCGAGCTGTTGGATAAACGCACAATCCCAAAGCCTTCCCCTTGAGGGGAAGGTGTCAAAAATCTTTGATTTTTGACGGATGAGGTGGAAATGCAGGTAGACTGCAGTAGCTGCGATGGTGCGGCAACACCTCATCAGTCACCTGCGGTGACAGCTTCTCCTC
>JAZNRQ010000153.1:0-4962 GCA_045590735.1 Faecousia sp.
GTATGTGGATACTCGAGAGGGGCGAGTTGCGCAGTAAGTCGAAAAGCCTTGCGCAGCAAGCATTTTTATCCCCTCATCCGTCAAAAATCAGAGATTTTTGCCACCTTCCCCCAAGGGGGAAGGCTTTATTTGAATTTATCAATTCATCCTGCTTTTTGACGGTTGGCGGCTTTTTTGACACTCTGCAAATCCGGGCTGCGTTTACCGCAGCCCGAATTTTTATGGTTTAACCCTGGAAGAAAGCCGTGCCCGCTTCCGGACAATACAAAACGTAGCAATTCAGCGTACCGGATTCCGGAACCTCTCCCGCCCAGTGATACACGTCCTCCGGCAGGATACTGACCGGTGTTCTGGGTGTGTAGAGAATAAACTCCTCTCCCCCATCCAGACCGTATGCGGAACTGGCAATATACCGTACACCCCCTGTGATCCACTGGGAGTCCATTTCCTTCATCGTCTTCAGCTCTGCCAATTCCAAAGTGATCCTGTATGTATCGATGCCGGTTACTTTAAACCTGCCCTTGAAATTACATACATAGCAGGTTCCGTTGGGATAATCATAGCCGGTGTCGCCCATATCCGAGTCACTATACTCACCTGTAAATGTGCCGTTTCCGCTCAAGCTTAGTTCCGTCCCCCAGCCGCCGACACCGGAGGCGAAATACATACCCAGATCCGGCAAAATCTGCTTATACACCATCGTCCAGCCATCACCGGTGGAAAGCCTTCCCCAAGTGGTGCCGTTAGAATCCTTGGCCTGCTCTACGATGGTATAGTAGCCAATGGTATTGAAGCTTTTTACATAATTTCCGCCGGGTGCATCATAGATCTCCTTGCGGGGATTGGCAACCGGCAGCGGATAAGGCTTGACCTGCTGGTATTCCACACTGGTAACAGGCTTTGTTTCCACAGGGATCAGCGGCGGCTCTGTAGGCAGCTCTATCTCCGGTTCTGTGGGTCTGGTTGTGGGTTCTGTGGGCATTTCCGTCGGTGCGGTGGTCGCTTCCGTAGTTGCTTCGGTAGGTACCTCAGTTGAAACAGATTCTACCTGATTTGGGGGCATCCCTTCCGGATTTTTCCCAAGTCGTTCCAAAGGAATAGCCGGTATGCAGCAGCAGGCATTTAAGGTCATACAAAGCAGCAGGATTCCTGTAATGCAAACTCTTTTCATTTCTATCTCTCCTCACGATGTTCTGGATTCAGGCGCGAGCAAAAGTTACACTCTTATATATAAAGATAGCACATATTTTTAATTTGTCCATCGCTTTTTTGATCTATCTTCAAATTCCGGTTTATCGAGCGATTACAATTTTCGTTGTCATTGCGAACCAGTGACCGATGTCACTGGTGTGGCAATCTAAAAACCAAGTGTTACTAATAGATTGCCACGCCAGTGTGCGCACTGGCTCGCAATGACAATTGCGTTATACGAATTTGAACCAGCTTGATAAATTGAAATTTATTGTGCTGTTCTCTTGAAAAAGGTCTTGTAAAATGATAGGATAAAGAAAAACTCTGGGAGGTCATTTTTATGATCGCAATTATCAACGCAGAGCTGGTTATGCGTGACCATCTGATCCCCGAAGCGGTTCTGTTTATCGAAGACGGAAAAATCGCCGGTTTTGGTGAGATGCGTACCACCGCTATCCCCGAAAACTGCAAGATCATTGACGCAAAGGGTGCTTATGTGGGCCCCGGCCTTGTGGACATCCACACTCACACCGGTGATTGCTACCGGCTGTGGCAGGATCCTATTCCCGGCTGTAAATACCACCTGGAACACGGCACCACCACCGTGCTGCCTGCTTCCTACCCCAGGATGACCAAAGAGGAGTACATCCAGATGGGCAGTAACATCCGGGCAGCTATGGCCGATCCCGAGGGTGGCAACATTGGCGGTATGTATTTGGAAGGGCCGTACATTAACCCCGCCTACGGCTCTAATCGGGCAGCAAACCCCTGGAACAACAAGCCCATTGTTCCCGAAGATCACGAGCCTATCATTGCCGCCTGTGCAGACCTTGCCCGGGTCTGGGGCTTGGGACCGGAGCAGGAAAATGTGGAGAATTTTGTGATCGCTGCTCACAAGACCAATCCTGCAACCCGTTTTGCAGTGACCCACAGTGAGGCAACACCTCAGCAGATCGAAAAGCTGATGCCCTACGGTCTGTGCATCGGCACCCATCACACCAATGCCACCGGCACCATCGTCAAGTACCCGGAATGCCGCGGTGTCTGTGTGGACGAAGCGGTCAACTATAACGACGGCATTTACGCAGAGCTGATCTGTGACAGCCGGGGTATCCACGTAGATCCCTATATGCTACGTCTGGTGCGGAAGATCAAGGGTGACGACAAAATCATTCTGATCTCTGACCGCAGCTATGCGGACGCCCCCAATCCTCCCGGCTACGAGCATGTTACCGACATCAACTTTGATAAGTGGGGCGACATCGCAGGCTCCAAGCTGACGTTGGAGGTTGCCTGCCGCAACTATATGAAGCACACCGGTGCATCCATTGTGGATGCCTTCCGTGTGGCTTCCTACAACCCTGCAAGAGCTGCCGGTTTTACCGACCGTGGCGAGATCCGGGAAGGTCTCCGGGCTGACCTGATCTTCGTGGATATAAAAATGAATGTCAGCAAAGTGATCTTAAAAGGTGAAATAAAGTATTAAGGAGCGTTACTTATGAAAGCAATTATCAACGCAGAGCTGGTTATGCGTGACCATCTGATCCCAGAAGCGGTTTTGTTTATTGAAGACGGAAAAATCGCCGGTTTTGGTGAGATGCGCACCACACCTATTCCCGAAGGCTGCGAGATCATCGACGCTGAGGGTAAATATGTAGGTCCCGGTCTTGTGGATATTCACAGCCACGCAGGTAATGCGGTGCGTTTCCAAAACGACCCCGTCACCGCTGCGGAAGACCATCTGACCCACGGCACTACTTCTGTGTTGGCTACTTTGGGCTACCGCGCCACCGTTGCGGAATACCAGGAATATTTTGACCGGATCCGCAAGGCAATGGCTACCCCCGAAGGTGCCAACATTGCCGGTATCTATATGGAAGGACCTTACATTAATCCCAACTTCGGTTCTCTGAGCCATCTGAATCCCTGGCGCGGCAACATCCTTCCGGAAGATTACAACCCCATTATCGAAGGCGGCAAGGATATGATCCGTGTCTGGACACTTGGTCCGGAACGGGAAGGCATTGAGGAATTTGTCAAGGCTGCAAAGGCAGCAAATCCCAATGTGATCTTCACTGTGGGTCACTCCCAGGCATCTCCCCAGGAGATCGAAAAGCTGATGCCCTATGGCCTGTGTATCGGCACCCATCACACCAACGCCACCGGTGATCTCCCCAAATATCCCGAGTGCCGTGGTGTCTGCGTAGACGAGACCGTCAACTACAACAGCAGCATTTACGCGGAGCTGATCTCCGACAGTATGGGTATCCATGTGGATCCCTATATGCAGCGGCTGATCCGGAAGATCAAGGGCGACGACAAGATCATTCTGATCTCCGACCAGACCGATCACAACAACCCCAACCCTCCCGGATTAGAGCATGTGACCGACCTTAATTTCACACCTATGGAAAACGGTGGCATTGACATTTCCGGTTCTAAGCTGACGCTGAATGTTGCCTGCCGCAACTATATGAAGCACACCGGCGCATCCATCGTGGATGCTTTTAAGGTTGGCTCTTATAACCCCGCAAAGATAGTGGGTCTTTCCGACCGCGGTGAGATCCGGGAAGGTCTCCGGGCTGACCTGATTTTTGTGGACATTAAGATGAACATCAGCAAGGTTATTTTAAAGGGCGAAATCATTGCTTAAACAAAAGGTGCGTGTTGCAATGCAGCACGCACTTTTTACGATCGTTTAATAGCCCGGTGTTCCCAGCACAATGGGCGCACCGTCATTCATTCCTTGCCAAATGAGATACTCGTGAGATCCGCCTGCGCTGTCCCGGAAGCGAAGACCGAAAGAACTCATATCCCCCGGGAATGACAGATGTGCTACCAACGGCTTTTCCGGTGTCAACTCATCCAGATGGTAGAGGGCATCCGTAGGCATCATAGTGTCATAATTGATATCGGTAATCTCCAGATCATACACCGTCTCGTGGGCAAATAAAGTTACATTCACTTTATATTCATCATCGGTACAAATACCCGCCAGGTGATAATCCCCTTTAAGCACGACCTTGCCACTATAGCTTGCCGTCACCGGTGGAACCTGCGCACCGCCGCAGTAGGGGTCTGTCATATTGACCCAGCCCATACCGGATTTCAGCTTGCCCCAAACATCCCCGTTTGACAGCGTGGCTTCTTCCACGATGGTAAAGGTACCGTCGGTACCTACAACATCCACAAAGTCGGAGTTGGGATCCGGTTGGGTAAAAATACAGCCTTCCGCAGGCACTTTTTTCAGGTACTTAACCGTCTTCAACGAAACGATGGACATAGGTTCCACCAGCGGTTCGGTAGGTGCTTCTGTGGGTGCTTCCGTAGGCGGCACCGTGGTGGGTGCCTCGGTGGGTTCGGTTGCTTCCACAGTTGCTTCCGTGGCTGGCTGTGTTGACAGTTGTTCTTTCTCTATCGGCTTGTTGATTTTCTTAATTGCATCCAGCGGCAAGCAGCAACCGGATAGCTGGAATACCAGGGAAAGTGTGAGTATACCTGCCCATATCTTTTTCATAGCAGTGCCTCCAAATATCTATAATTACTTCTATTCTAGCATATCTGCCAATTTTTGCAAGACATCCCGCAGAATACCTTCAAATTCCGGTTTATCGAGCTGTTTCAAATTCGCACTGCACCAATACCTCCCCCGGGGGGGAAGGTGGCCGAGCGTAGCGAGGTCGGAAGAGGAATGCGGGTGGAAATCCAATCATTATTGCATATTAACAGGCTTTTTGCTGACTATCACTGCACGCCATTCCTCTCCCGCCC
>JAZNRQ010000154.1:0-4315 GCA_045590735.1 Faecousia sp.
TCAAATTCCGGTTTAGCGAGCAATTACAATCTTCGTTGTCATTGCGAACCAGTGACCGATGTCACTGGTGTGGCAATCTCAAAAAATCAAGTTGTAACAATAGATTCCCACGCCAGTTTGCGAACTGGCTCGGAATGACAATTGGGTTGTGCGAATTGGAAACAGCTCGAGAAATTGGAATTTTGTGGGGTTTGATAGGGATATTATAACAGAGGAAAAAGAAAATGTCTTTCGATTTCTTGGTATTCTGTTTCGATATCTTGTGAGGTTTACAGCACGCCAGCCTTTAACTGCTTCAGCATAGCCACATTTGCCTGGGCAACCTCCTCGGCAGAACCCTTGGGGAACCGACGGGCATTGACCTCGTAACAATCGTAATGAAAGGCATTTTCGTCCGGCAGATAGCTGTTAAAGCCGTTGCAGTATGCCAGCACGAAGGTCATTTTAAAGGGGCTGTTTTCCTTGATAAACCGTCCGTTGGAATTGAACATCTCGAAGGGAGCGGTGGCAAAAGCAATATCCCCTGCGCACAGCACATTCAGCTCCATATCGATGGTCTCCGGCAGCCGGGAACGGCCACGGATATGCATTGCGTGATAGACGGAGTTAAAGCCGTTATCCTTTAGTAGCTGCCGACGCTCTGCCGCATCGGTCAGATTGTAGTATTCATCATAGATTCTGCCTGCAAGTTCTGCCCGGGGGTCGTCGCTGTGATCCACCGCGGCTTTATGGCATATCTGCCTGCTTTGCAGTGGACCGCTGGTTACCGGCTGCAGCTCCGGCAGCAGACCAAATGCGTGTTCTGCAAGGGTTCTGCCGTAGGTGATGTAATCGTTCCCGTGGATGATGTTTTCTTCCTCGATCCGTGAGGTAGGCACCAGATTTCCCGCAGCACCCTGCAGGAAGATCACCTTGCAGCCGGAAAGACCTTCCAGGTGATTGCGCAGCGCACCCACATAGTCGGCAGACATATCGGTGCGGGTCTCACCGCTGGTGGCGGTTACGTGGCACTGCCAGTTGACCAGCAGAATATCCCGGCTACCTTCCCGGGTAAAACGGATCACCTGCAGCTGTTCGTCGGGGATATCTGTATGGAATCGGGTGCGTCCGGGGTAGCCGAAGCCCATACCGATGAAGGTGCCGTCGTCCAGCACATAGTGGCGTACAAAGGTCATATTCTCCACCGTTTTCTGACCCACAGAGATGGTGGTATCCGAAAGATCCATCAGTGCCTCGCCGGCAGCCTTTACCGCAGCGGCAACATAGGTGGGGTAATAGCCGGTCTCGTTCATTTCTCCGGAATAAACACTGGGACCGGCGTGGGTGTGGGTGGCGACCATCAGCACATTTTCGCCGGGAATATCCAGCTGCTCCTGCACCGCCTGCCGCACCAGCTCTACCATTTTTTCATGGACATAGAGGGTGTCAGAGGAATAAATCAGGTGCAATGCGCCGGTATCGTCGCTCATTGCCACACAGGTGAGCATAGGACGGTCAAGGATGTTGGTACAGACCCGGCGGACATCATTGCCAAAGCCTGCCAGACCGTGATATTTGGGTGGTGTGATATCGGCTCTGCCGAAACCGGTTTTAAAAGCAGTCATAAAGAAAAACCTCCCGAAAATACATAAATTTCTTTCATTTATGATAACGAAAAGCGGTTAGAAAAACAATGTAAATACTAACCAAAAACCGGAGCTTTATTTTGTACAGGTTGTTTACTCAATTCCGGTTTGCCGAGCTGTTACAATCTTTGTTGTCATTGCGAACCAGTGACCGATGTCACTGGTGTGGCAATCCCAAGGAGAATACGGATTCTTCGCTTTCGCTCAGAATGACAAGGTGTATCGAAACAGCTCGATAAATTGGAATTTGAAGATAAAAATGGGACTGTCGCAGTGACAGTCCCAAAGTATTTAGCGGATCATATGGTTTTCTTTGCTCATAATGGGCTTGATGTTCAGAAGATCCAGCTGGGGTGCGTCGGTATTTTCAACATAATTTGCAATATCCGAGAAGGTCTGCATAAACACCGAGTGGTTCCGCATAGTGGCACCCTTGCAGGCCCAATCCTCCTTGGTCTGCTCGCACAGTTCCATCAGGGAAAGCCGTGCCTGCTGACGGGCTCTTGCAATGGGCGCGATCTTCTTCTGATCACCGCCCTGGGTCAGATCGTAGATCTTGAGGAATGCCATCCAGTCCTCCACAAGGGTTTGAATATTCAGGCACTCGTAGACCATCCGATGGGCAGCTTCCTGGTTACAGCCGGGGGTTACCGATGCCTGCTTGAAGATGCCGACAGCTTCCTTTGCCATAGCGCAGACATAGTGCATTGCACGGGTGTAGGCGCGACGATGGGCCAGCACCAGTTTCAGCGGAATACCGGGGAAGTGCTGAGGATATTCCCGTTCCGGATTGTGGTAGTAGCAGAAAGGATAGTAACTAAACACAGATACCAGCATTTCCCGGGGGGAGATTACTGTAGCGTCAGGAAGCTCTTCGTTCTTCTTTGCACCGCAGCGCTGTTCGGTCATCCAGTCGATCAAATCGTAGGCATGGAGCACCTCGTCGTACATGGGGGCAAAGTGTCTTGCCACATAACGGGCATTCACGTCCTCTGGAGTGCCCGCACCGGTATAGTTCCAGGCGTAGTCTGCAAATCCATCGTGGGTGCGGTCGTAGCTCTTATCCCACAGGGCGTAGGCATAGATGCCCTCGCCCTTGTCTGCCTCGTAGTCCAACTGCGCCAGCAGCTGAATATTGCGCATGGGGTTTGTCAGCAAGCTCCAGATGTAGTAGCCGTTCCAGGGCTGACCGATGGAGCGCAGCTGCATATCATTGGGGCGGCAGAGGTAGGTGCTGTAGATCTGACTTTCGATATCGGTGTAACGCCACCAGGCGAACAGCAGTACATCGTCGATGCCGGCTTTCCGGACAGCATCCATAAACTTGTCGCCCAGATAGCCCATGTGCTTTGTCTCTCGGACTACCATATCGTTGGCAATGATAACGGTCTTCATGCCTTTTTCCTTCAGGTGGGAAATGACCTTGACAGCGTGCGAAATGAAGATGTCGCCATAGTCCTTGCCTTTGCAATCAGGGCATTCGCACCAGGGGGACAGATACTCTTCCTTCCGGTCTGCGTGAGCACCGTACTGCTTCCAAACCTCGTCCATCAGAATGTTGAAGGTGGTGATGCCGTTGGGGGCTAAGTACTCGTCAATGATCTGATCATACACACCGAACAGGAACTCGTAAGTGGCAGGATTGGAGGTGCAGAAGCCGGTCATGGTGGGGTTGCCGTTTTCATCCTTGGGAGAGATCTCCGGGATCTTGGCGGGGAACAGGGTGTTGTGGCCCAGGGAGTTGACACCGGGGAAGATGTCGATGCCACGGTCCTTTGCGTAAACGACCAATTCACCGAAGAAGTTGTCCCGGTAGATGGGCGGCAGGGTCTCGTAGTTGAACCACTTACCCTCGGTGGGGGAGTAGTACTTGACGGTCTGAGGGGTGTTGATCTCCGGATGGCTCTTCAGCGGCAGGTACAGATATTCTGCCACCCGGCCATCATACTGCACCACCCAGCAGCCGTAAAGGGCAACGCACAGATGGTTGATTTTCTTGCTTGCCAGATCGTCGATCATTTCCAGCCAATCTTCTTTTTCCATTACATTGGAGCCGTAGCGGCACTCCTGCTTATAGGCACGGAAAGGACGGTGAGGCCAGTCCAGCACCTCCAAAGCGGGAACGGTGCAGCCGACAGAATCAAACCGCAGCACCTGCTTGGCAGAGATCACACCGTAGTAGAGACCGCTTTCACCGAAGCCGGTGATTTTGATACCCTCTGCACTGATGACCAGGCGGTATGCCTCCTTTTCGCAGACAATGCCCTCCGGTGCGGCACCCAGCTCCAATGTTACGGGGATGCCGTCGGCGCGAAGGCAGTCCTCACCGCATTTTGCCTTCAAAAATGCGGCGATGTCCTCACCGGCAGTTTTGACAGGACCTTTTTTCGCAGCGGGAGTGCTGAGGCAGAACTTGCTGGAGGGGGTCAGCACCAGTGGTGCGCCCTCGGTGAGAGAAACCTTCTGGGGAACGGGGTGGATGATGGTTTTGATATCTTCGATTGTGTACATAAATATACCTCCGTTTTACAGCTTCAAATTCCAATTTATCGAGCTGTTGGATAAACGCACAATCCCAAAGCCTTCCCCTTGAGGGGAAGGTGGCAAAAATCTTTGATTTTTGACGGATGAGGTGGAAATGTAGGTAGATTGCAGCGGTTACGATGGTGCGGTAACACCTCATCAGTCGC
>JAZNRQ010000155.1:0-4357 GCA_045590735.1 Faecousia sp.
TTTCGATACACCTTGTCATTCTGAGCGAAAGCGAAGAATCCGTATTCTCCTTGAGATTGCCACGCCAGTGTGCGCACTGGCTCGCAATGACAATTGGGTTGTGCGAGTTTGAACAGCTCGATAAACCGGAATTTGAAGATGTAGCGTTACCGAGTAATCTGTCGCTATTTTGCTGCTTTCTTTTTTGCCGGGGAAATTTCGCTGTACAGGGCGCTGCCCAGTATCAGTACAGAGCCGATGATGCCGTATATGGACATTGGCTGCCGCAAAATCGGCACGGACAATACGACCGCTACCACCGGATCCAGATAGCTGAAAACACCGATGGTTTGGGTGGGAAGCTTATGAATTCCGTCAAGGGACAGGGAATAGGCAACACCGGTGTGCAAAATGCCCACGGTCAGAAGAAGCACCAGCGGTATCGGGGAAAGCTGGGGAAGATGAAAACCCTCGGTCAGTAAAAGATAGGGAAAGATCACGATGGTGGCAATTCCCAGCTGCATCAGCGTTTTGTCGTATATACCGATATTGGAAAGCTTTTTATTTCCAAACATACCGGTTGCGTACAATACCGCTGCACCCAGGCTGAAACCGATGCCGGTCAACTCTGACAGGGAGGTGATCCCTTTCTCGATCACACCGGATACGAACACAAGTCCCACAAGGGCAACGGCAATACACAGAAGCTTTTTGACGGTAATTCGCTCACCCAGTAAGGGGGAAGCCAAAAGCAGCAGAAGCGGTGCCAGATAGTAGCATACGGTGGCTGTGGCGACGGAGGTATATTTGTAGCCTTCAAAGAGCAGTATCCAGTTAAAGCCGATGGCGGCACCGGACAGTGCCAGCATAGGGAGGTTTTTCCATATAGCGGAAAAGTTTGGCCATTTTCGACTCAAAAGCATTACGATCAAAAGATAACCGCAACCCAACGCACCCCGGTAAAAGGAAATAGCCGCAGAAGACATTGGAATAAAATGAATGAAAATGCCGATGGTGCCGAAAAGCGTCATCGCACACAGGTATTTCAATTTTGCAAGCTTCATAAGTTCACCCCGATTCGCAGTACATAGTAGCAAAATCTGCCATAGATGTCAAATGTTCTCCGCAGGAGGACATAAATCTTGTGCATAAAGACAAAAATAGAAAATGGGGTTGACAGATGTCTTTTTGCGTGCTAGTATATGAAAAAATTGAATCGCTCAGATAGAGGCGCGGGCTTCATCAGTAGCTTGTGGCAAGGCCAGGCAGCCGCCGCAAGCAAAAGGGAATACCGCCGAAGCAAGGAAAATGCCTGAATTTTCCAAGCTGGGTCGTCAGAGAATATCTGCCGGACTGTCACATCTTGGCATTATCTGAAATGTCTTTTTGTGTTCTGACTGGATTTTTTGCTTCCACTGTGCGCTATGAAAACTTGAAATACACAGAGTATTCCTTCGTTTCCATAGCTGCATTTGCAGCAAAACCTCTCAGCCAGCCCAACAAAAATTCATTTTGCGATAATGCTCCCCTTTGTGAAGCGCTATCGAAGCAGTGTAGCATTACTATTCTAGATCTGTATTTGCTGTTACTGTCGAATCGCTTGACGAAGCGGTTCGATTTTTTATTTCTCAAAATAAAAAAACCGAAAGGAAGTAACAACAATGAGAAGAATTATTGCAATCGCACTGGCAGCTATGATGCTGCTGACCCTGGCCGCTTGCGGCGAGACCGGTGCCGAAAAGGTAAATGTTGCCGATGCTAAGAGCCTGGCTGATCTGGCAGGTGCCAAGATCGCTGCTCAGACCGGTACTTTCCATGCAGACGCTATGACCCAGATCCAGAATGTTCAGAGTTCCACCCTGCCTGAGTTTGCCGATCTGCTGACTGCACTGAAGGCCGGCACCATCGACGGTTATGTGGCAGAAGAGCCCACCGCTATCGAAGCTTGCCTCAGCGACGAGACTTTGGATTACCTGCACCTGGTCAACAACGACACCGGCTTTACGGCTACCGATGCAGATGTGGGCATTGCAGTTGGCCTGGCTACCGGCAGCGAGCTGCGTGAGCAGATCAATGCTATCCTGGCGGATATCTCCGCAGAGACCCGTAGCGAACTGATGAATCAGATGGTTCAGCTGTCTGCCGGTAAGGAAGTTACCGAGCTGGCTCTGACCAGCGAAGCTCCCGCAGAGCCCACCGGTACGCTGAAGGTTGGTATGGAGTGTGCTTACGCTCCCTTCAACTGGACGGATATGGGCGATCCCACCATCGGTGCTGTGCCCATTAGCAGCCAGGGCAGCGAAGGTATGTATGCCAACGGCTACGACGTGCAGATCGCACAGTACATCGCCAACAAGCTGGGTATGAAGCTGGAGATCTATGCAATTACCTGGGACGGCCTGCTGCCTGCTCTGCAGTCCGGCACCGTGGATGCCATCATCGCCGGTATGAGCCCCACCGCTGAGCGTGAAGCTGAGATCGACTTCACCGACGTGTACTACTCCTCCAACTTGGTTATTATTTATAAGAAGAGCTGATTATGATTGAATTTTTTACCGATGTCATAAACATCGTAGTTAAGTATTATCCCTTTTTGCTGCGTGGCATAGGTTACACTATGCTCATCGCAATGGTCGGCACTTTGGCGGGTCTTCTGATCGGTCTTGCCACCGGTGTATTGCGTACCTGTCCTCTGTCCGGCAACGTTGTGGTGCGTTTGCTGCAAAAGCTAATTAATGCAGCCATCGCAGTGTATGTGGAAGTGTTTCGCGGCACACCTATGATGGTGCAGGCAATGGTGATTTACTGGGGCTATGCATTCGCCACCGGTGGTCAGCAGCTGCCCTTGATCCCCTCCGGTATTCTGATCGTCTCCATCAATACCGGTGCCTATATGGCGGAGATCGTCCGCGGTGGTATTATTTCCGTGGATAAGGGTCAGTTTGAAGGCGCTGCAGCCGTGGGTATGACCCACTGGCAGGCAATGCTCTATGTGATTATGCCGCAGGTTCTGCGCAATATCCTGCCTTCGGTGGCAAACGAATTTGTCATCAATATTAAGGATACCTCTGTGTTGAACGTGATCGGTGTAACGGAGCTGTATCACTTTGCGGGTGTTATCAAGCGTCAGAATTTCCAAACCTTCCAGACATACCTTGTGGTCTGTGTGATCTATTTTGTGCTGACCTACTCCGTGACCAGAATCCTCCGGCTTATCGAAAAGAAGCTGGAAGGCGGCGACAGCTTTGTGATCTGCGGTTCACAATCCGATCCCAATGCTGAGATCCGGGTCAAGAAGCAGCAGGAGGTGCCCCATGACTGAACAGAATACAGTTTTTCAAATCAGAAATCTGCAGAAAAGCTTTGGTCAGGTGGATGTGCTGAAAGGGATCGATGTGGACATTTCTGCCGGTGAGGTGGTTGCAATCATCGGTTCTTCCGGCAGCGGTAAAAGTACATTTCTCAGATGCATCAATTTGTTGGAAACACCTACCGGCGGCGAGATCTGCTGGCACGGAAAGAACATTATGACCGAGATCGATTCTTTGTATCAGTATCGGGCATCGGTGGGTATGGTGTTCCAGCAGTTTAACCTGTACAATAATATGACCGTTCTGCGCAACTGTACGCTGCCGCAGATGAAGGTTTTGGGCAGGAAAAAGGACGAGGCGGAAAGAATCGCCCGGGAGTACCTGGATCGGGTAGGTATGCTGGCATACCAAAACGCACGGCCTTCTCAAATTTCAGGCGGACAGAAGCAGCGTGTGGCCATTGCCCGGGCACTGTCGATGAATCCAGAGGTGCTGCTGTTTGACGAGCCTACCTCCGCACTGGATCCTGAAATGGTCGGAGAGGTGCTTGCGGTTATGCAGCAGCTTGCCCAGGAGGGTATGACGATGCTGGTGGTCACACACGAGATGGCATTTGCCCGTGATGTGAGTACCCGTGTGGTTTATATGAAAGACGGTGTGATCTGGGAGCAGGGAACGCCCGAAGAGATCTTCGGTGATCCCAAGACCCAGGAAACAAAGGATTTCCTTACCCGTTTTCGCAACAATTAAATCCAAAAGACCGAAGCTTTTGCTTCGGTCTTTTTCGTAAATTCCAATTTCTTAAAACGAATAGCATACGCCATTGTAGGGCGGCGGCTTGCTGCTGCCGTGAAATTTCCGGGAATTCAGGCGGCGGGATCAAGGCCCCGTCCTACATTGATAATTCGATAAATTCCGGTTTATCGAGCAGGTGCAAATTATAATTTGCACCCATTATACCCTCTCCGGGGGAGAGGGTGCCCCGAAGGGGCGGGAGAGGAATGGCGTGCAGTGATAGTCAGCAAAAAGCCTGTTAATATGCAATAATGATTGGATTTCCACCCGCA
>JAZNRQ010000156.1:0-13159 GCA_045590735.1 Faecousia sp.
TTCGTTGTCATTGCGAACCAGTGACCGATGTCACTGGTGTGGCAATCTAAAAACCAAGTGTTACCAATAGATTGCCACGCCAGTGTGCGCTACCCCTCGCAATGACAATTGGGTTGTGCGAGTTTGAACAGCTCGATAAACCGGAATTTGATTCTCAAACGACTCGGTTATTCCAGTGCGGCGCGGAGTTTTTCCAGTGCCTTTTTCTCGATTCGGGAAACATAGCTGCGGCTAATACCGGTAGCCTGTGCTACCTCCCGTTGCCGCAGAGGTTTTCCACTGCCTAAGCCATAGCGGGCAACGATCACCTGCCGTTCCTGCGGGGTAAGCACCGTATCCACTGCTGTGCAGAGCTCTTTCAGCAGTTGTCGGGTATTGACCTGTTCCAATAGATCCGATTCCTCGCCCACCACATCCATCAGAGAAAGGGCAGCACCGTCGGTGCCGGTTTCGATATAGTCAGACAGGGAAACATCCTGGCTGGACTTTTTCTGCGCCCGGAAATACATCAGAATTTCATTTTCCACACATCGGGCGGCGTAGGTGGCAAGCCGTGCGCCCTTGGAGCTATCGAAGGTTTCGATCCCCTTGATCAGACCAATGGTGCCAATGGAGATCAGGTCCTCCTGATCGGATGTTTGGGTGTAGTATTTTTTCATAATATGTGCCACAAGACGCAAATTGCGTTCGATCAGTATGTTCCGTGCATCCAGATCTCCCTCGGCACACCGTGCCAGATAGTATCGTTCCTCCTTGGCACTGAGAGGTTTGGGAAAAGAACCGGTTTGCAGCTGCAGTGAGTACATCAGTCCGCTGAGCATCAGCCATACAGCGGCGATCATACGAATCACCTCCACAAAACAACCTATTCACCCCGGCAAGTCCTTTTTCCAAAGAATTTTTTCAGCGGAAATATAAACATAACGAAAAAGGGGAAGAATTCACATAATGTTAATGGATTTTGGGCGGCAATGTGCTATGCTTACCATATATTTTTATTTTGGGAGAATGTTTCTATGTCGAAATTCAGCGTTAAGAAGCCGTTGACGGTTTTTGTGGCGGTGATCGCCGTGTTGGTGCTGGGTGTGGTGTCTTATTTAAATATGACACCGGACCTGCTGCCCAATATGGACTTTCCTTATGTGATCATCGTGACCACCTATCCCGGCGCAAATCCGGAAAAGGTGGAAATGGAGATCACAAAGCCGTTGGAGCAGTCTATGTCCACACTGGATCACATTAAGGAGGTTTCCTCCACATCCAGCGAAAACTATAGTATGGTTATGCTGGAATTTGAGGAGTCTGCCGACCTGGACACGGTGGGTGTGGATATTCAGCAGAGCATCAGTGCTTTGCGTGGCGGCTGGGACGATATGGTCAGCGAGCCTTTTGTGCTGAAGATCAATCCGTCTGTTCTGCCGGTGGCGGTGGCGGCTGTGTCTATGGAAGGTATGGACACGGTGCAGCTGACGGAGTTTTTGGACGAAAGCCTGCTTAACAAGCTGGAAGGCATTACCGGTGTTGCCCGTGTCAGCACCTCCGGTACGGTGGTACAGCAGCTGCACGTGGTGTTGGATCAGAAGCTTTTGGATGCGCTGAATAATAAGCTGTCCGGCCAGGTGACGGAAAAACTGGATGAGGCGCAACGGGAACTGAGCAAGGCAAAAAAGGAACTGGAAGCGGCACAGAAGCAGTTAAATGACGGAAAAGCACAGCTGGATGCCGGTAAGCAGCAGCTGACGGAGCAAACTGCCACCGGTGTGGCAGAGGTGGATTATCAGCTCTCCCAACTGATTACCGCCCGCTCTCAGATGGAAACGCTGATGATGGTGCTGGGTCCCGTCCGGGATGGTCTGAAGGCACTGGAGCAGCAGCGGCAGCAGCTGGATACACAGATCGAAACATTGAAGCAGTTGCAGCAGAAAAGTGTGGAGTTGGCCGCTCAGGAAGCGGCTTTTGAGGCGCAGATCGCCCTGATCCAGGGAAGCGGCAAGCCGCAGGCAGAGATCGATGAAGAAATTGCCGCCCTGAAGGCATCTGCAGAATATGTGCAGTTTGCGGCAGACAAAGCCGCAATGGAGGCACAGCTGAAGGCGAATAATGTAACGGCGGAAGAGATCCCCGCCCGGATCGCCTTGATCGAAGGTTCTCTGAAGGCACTGGATGAGCAGACCGCTCAACTGAAAAAGATCCTGGAGGAGCAGGGCGTTGAGCCCCTGGAGCTGGATAAAAAGCTGGAAGAGCTGGACGAGGGGCTGAAGCAGATGGACGCAGGCATTGCCGCACTGCGGGATGCCAAGGTAGCACTGAATAAGGCCCAAATGGACGGCTTGCTGGAAATGAGCAAAGCCACCACAGAAATGGCGGTGGGTCAGTCCACCATTACCGCTGCCCTGGCGCAGTTGGGTGAGGGCGAGAAGACCCTGGAAACCACAAGGGAACAGACTCTCGCCCAGGCCGATGTCAATAAGATCCTGACGATGGAAACGGTCAGCACAATTCTGACGGCACAGAATTTTGCAATGCCTGCAGGCACCCTGACTCAGGAAGGCGTTAATTATATGGTGTCCGTCGGCGAGGAACTGACAAAGGAGGAGCAGATCCGGGATCTGGTACTTTTCGATATGGGTATCGAAGGGGTGGAGCCGGTTCGCCTGACAGATGTTGCCGCTGTTATGTTAACCGACAACCGGGATGAGACCTACGCCCGGCTGGACGGACGGGACAGCGTGATGCTGACCTTCGAAAAGCAGAGCACCTATGCCACAGCAGAGACCACCGACAATATCCTGGCCCGGTTTGAGCAGTTGGAAAAGGAATATCCCGGTCTCCGGTTCGTTTCTCTGATGAATCAGGGCGACTATATCTATATGATCGTAGAAAGCATTATCAGCAGCTTGCTGTTGGGTGCGTTGCTTGCAATCATCATCCTGTTTGTTTTCCTGCGGGATATTCGTCCCACCTTTATTACCTTGTGTTCCATTCCCATCAGTGTGATCTTTGCCATTGTGCTGATGTATTTCTCCGGTGTGACCATCAATATGATCTCCCTGTCCGGCCTTGCGGTGGCGGTAGGTATGCTGGTGGATAACTCGGTTGTGGTTATTGAAAATATCTACCGCTTGCGGGCCAAGGGTGCCAACGCGGTGCAGGCAGCGGTATCCGGCGCAAAGCAGGTTGCCGGTGCGGTCGCCGCGTCCACCTTGACGACGGTTTGTGTGTTTGCGCCCATCGTGTTTGTCCAGGGCATTACCAAGCAGCTGTTTACCGACTTGGCACTGACCATGACCTATTCGCTGATGGCCAGCTTGATCGTTTCCCTGACGCTGGTACCGGCTATGGCATCGGGTATGCTCCGCAAGGAGAGCAAACACAAAGCCGCTATGCCTAAAAAGCTGATGGCAGCTTATGAAAAAGCGGTGGATTGGGCGGTTCGCCATAAGGCGATCGTACTGATTGCTTCTGCACTGCTGTTGGTCGTGACTACCGTGATAAGCTTGACGCAGGGCTTTGAATTTATGCCTGCAATGGATATGCCCAATGTGAATGTGACCGTGAAAATGCCCGAGGAAGCCACAATGGAAGAAGCTGTGGATATGGCAGACGATGTGCTTGACCGGATCGCCGGCTTGGAGGGCATCGATACGGTAGGTGCTATGATGTCTTCCGGCGGTTTGATGGGCGGTCTCGGTGGCGGCAGCGGCAGCTATGATGTGACTATTTATATAACGCTGAAGGATGAAAATGCCTCTGGTGCAGCAATGGGTAAGCGAATCGAAACGATTTGCGCCGGTATGGATTGTGAGGTTACTGCCAGCTCCGCTATGATGGATATGAGTATGCTGACCGGCAGCGGTATCAGCGTGCAGCTGTTCTCTAACGATATGCAGGCACTGCAGGATGCGGCGAAGAAGACTGCGGAGATGCTGCAGGGCATTCCCGGTGTGGAAGAGGTATCCGACGGCTTGGAGGATACTGCCCCGGCACTGCACGTGGATGTGGACCGCAATAAGGCAATGCAGAAGGGCGTTACGGTGGCACAGATCTATATGGAGCTGGCAAAGGCACTGCAAAATGAAACGACAGTGACCACTCTGAACCTGGACGGAAAGTCTACTGCTGTGATCGTAGAAAAGCCGGAAGAATCCAAGCTGGACATCGAAAAGCTGAAGGAACACCCCTTCTCCATTACCACCCAAACAGGAGAGACCAAGGAATTCAAGCTCAGCGATGTGGCGACGGTGGAGGAGTCCACCAGCCTGCTGTCCATCTCCCGTGTATCTCAGCGGCGCTATCTGACAGTAACAGCGACACTGAACGAGGGAGAGAATGTGACGCTGAAGACCGCAGAAGCGGAAAGGGCAATGAAAAATGTGGACCTGGGAGACGGCGTTACCTATGCGTTCGCCGGAGAAAACGAGGCCATTATGGATGCCATCGGTCAGATGATGCTGATGCTCCTTCTGGGTGTGTTGCTGGTGTACCTGGTGATGGTTGCACAGTTCCAGTCCCTGAAATCTCCCTTTATCGTTATGTTTACCATTCCACTGGCCTTTACAGGCGGTTTCGCGGCGTTGCTGATCTGTGGTATGAAAATCAGCGTGATCTCGTTGGTTGGCTTTGTGATGCTGACCGGTATCATCGTCAACAACGGTATCGTGCTGGTGGACTATATTAACCAGCTGCGGCAGGAAGGCATGGAGCGCCGACAGGCGATCATCGAGGCAGGCAGTACCCGTCTGCGTCCGATCCTGATGACGACGGTTACTACCATTTTGGGCCTTGTTGATATGGCGGTGCGGAAAAGTGCCGGTACGGCACTGATGCAGCCGGTGGCAGTTGTTTGTATCGGTGGTCTGCTGTACGCAACGGTTATGACACTGTTCGTTGTGCCTTGTATTTACGATCTTCTCAACAAGAAGGAACTTCGCAAGGTGGACGAAAAGGATTTGGAAATTCTGGATATGTAATAAGCAAGGGCGCGGCTGTTTGGCCGCGCCCTTACTGCTTTTAAAAGAAATATATTGCTTATTAAATTCCAATTTCTCGAGCTGCCAAGTTTTCTCCAGACTTGTCATCCCGACCGAGCGTAGCGAGTGGAGGGATCTACGCATTATCGTTGCTGTGCAGTTTATTATGAATATATATACGGGTTATTTTACAACCCTTTGCTATATATTTATTGACAGCATATATAGGAAACGATCCGTGTGCTGTTTTGGGACAGCGTTGTGCACATTTTGATAGAACTTGACAAAAAAGAACTTTAATTGCATAATTTGGATATATAGTAGTTAAGCTATTACGAAATGGAAAATGGCGTTCTAGAAAAAGGAGAGTAGTTATGGCGGTAATATCGTGTAAGATGTGTGGAGGTTCGGTACAGGTTTCCGGAAGAACCAGTGCTACCTGTGAGTATTGTGGAACATTACAAACATTTCCAAAACAGATTGATGACGGCATTTCGAATTTGTATAATCGTGCAAATCATTTTCGTAGAAACGACGAGTATGATAAGGCGATTGCAATATACGAGCAAATTCTAGAGCGTGACCCTACGGATGCAGAAGCATATTGGTCATTGGTGTTATGCCGTTATGGTGTTACATATGTAGAAGACCCTGCAACCAAAAAGCGAATTCCCACGATTAATAGAGTTCAGTTTACCTCAATTTACGACGATGACAATTATGTTTCTGCCATTGAGTATGCAGATTATACCCAAAGAGAGATTTACAAAGAAGAAGCGGATCGACTCAACAAAATCCAAAAGTCGATTTTGGAAATCTCTCAAAAAGAAGAACCCTTTGATGTTTTTATTTGCTATAAAGAAACGGATGATGCAGGAAGAAGAACACCCGACAGTGTGTTGGCGCAAGACTTGTTTTTTCAACTAAAGCAGGAAGGCTTTAAAGTGTTTTTTGCACGGATCACGCTGGAAGACAAACTGGGTATGGAGTACGAGCCATATATATTTGCGGCTTTAAATTCTGCAAAAGTTATGGTTGTGCTCGGAACACAACCTGAGTATTTCAATGCGGTTTGGGTAAAAAATGAATGGAGCAGATTTTTGGCACTTGTTCAAAATGATAACGACAAAGTGTTGATTCCTGCGTATAAGGATATGGATCCGTATAATTTGCCTAAGGAATTTTCGCATCTTCAAGCGCAGGATATGTCTAAGCTTGGATTTATGCAAGATTTACTTAGGGGTATTAAAAAGATCATAGATGCAGATTTGAATCCGGTAACCGTTCATACGGCATCTGTAGATACAGATGGTCTATTAAGGCGTGCGTTTATATTTTTGGGAGACAGGGATTTTGATAATGCAGATATATATTTAGAGCGAGTCTTGGATATTGAGCCGGAAAATGCACAGGCGTATCTTGGAAAACTCCTGCTGGAAAAGGGTTTGACAAAAAAAGAAGATTTAGTTATGTGTCCGGAACCGTTTGATCAGAGCAAGAACTACAAAAAAGTCATTACATATGGAGATGATGCTTTAAAAGCATTGTTGTTGAGCTATATTAACGAAATTGTTACACGCAAGAAAGAGAAAATTTATGTACGGGCGTGCAATATGTTGAACCAAGCAGAGCTTGAGAATGACTACTGTGAAGCGGCAGAACTGTTTGAAACGATACTGGACTATAAAAATGCAACACAACAACACGCAAAATGCTTGGAATTAGCAGACAATTGCCGAAAAAATGCAGTTTATGTACAAGCAATAGAATATATGCATACTAAGCCTCAAAAGCTTGATAACTTGGTTGCAGCGATCAATGAATTTGCCCAAATACCGGGCTGGAGAGATGCAGATCAGCAGAAAGAAATTTGCGAACAGAAAAAAGCACAGCTACTGCAGGAAATTGAGAAGGATTATTTGGAAACAAAGCGTGTGCGCAAAGAGAATGGATATTTGTTAATAATGAATTTAGTTGCACAATTAGTTTTTGTTATTCTAAGTGGCGTGCTGATGGCGATCAGTTTTATGCTTGATACGGAAGACGTGAATGGAGTCGTCATACAGTTTATTTTGGGTGCTATTGCAACTGTAATGATGAGTCTGTTTTCATTCGGGTTCAATTTGTTCAGTATTGTTCTTCCTGTATTTTTGTTGACGACAGCGCATTCCTGCAAGACAGTTACTCATTGGGTTTGGAGAATTCTGACATGGGGTTCTTGTTTGCTTGGAATGCTTTGGTTTACATTCGCGCTGGGACCCGTTGAAAACTGGACGGGAATTTTTGTAAATGTTAGTTTTGTACTATATGGCTTAATTCATGTGTTTGGGCTGATATTCAGTATGTTGGTTAGAAGAAAGAAAAAGGCAAAAAGAAAGACGAATTAGAAAATTAGTGCGAAACAAGGGCGCGGCTGTTTGGCCGCGCCCTTACTGCTTTTAAAAGAAATATATTGCTTATTAAATTCGGAGTTTATCGAGTTGTTTCAAATAATAATTTGCACCCATTATACCCTCTCCCGGGGAGAGGCTGCCCCGAAGGGGCGGGAGAGGAATAGCGTGCAGTGATAGTCAGCAAAAAGCCTGCTATTACGCAGTAATGATTGGATTTCCGCCCGCATTCCTCTTCCGACCTCGCTACGCTCGGCCACCTTCCCCCCGGGGGAAGGCATTGGTGCGGTGCGTTATACGAACAGCTCGATGAATTGGGATTTGAAGATGGCAGTATCGTTACCGAGTGATATTTGTTGTATCGATTACCGCCAGGGTAGCAGAACGAAATTGTCAGCGGCGACCCGCCGCAAAATCCGGGATAAAATCGGTGGCGGCGGAGTCGGCCTCCTGGGTAAAGCCCTCCAGCCGATTCAGGTACATCCAGCTCAGCACCGCCTGGTATTCTTCCTCCGTGATCTTACGGTCGAAGGGGGCGGGGAGTCCCGGCATGGGAGTGTACTGCCGCATCAGGCTGACCAAGACCTCTCCGGGGCGGAAGGTGTCACCGATCCAATCCAGTACTCGCAGGGAATTTTCCACTTGTCCCGGCAGGATCAGGTGGCGGATCACCGTGCCTTTTTTCAGCCGTCCGTTTTCTAAAAGGGCAGGTCCGGTCAGCTGCGCCATGGTCCGGATGGCGGCAGAAGCGGTCTCAAAATAATCCGGTGCGGAGGAAAGGCGGGCAGCCAGACGGTTGTCCGCATATTTCATATCCGGCAGGAAAATATCCACCTTGCCGGAAAGCTTTTGCAGACTTTCTGCCCGCTCATAGCCGCCGCAGTTATAGACCACCGCCACCGGCAGGCGTTTTTCCAATGCCTCCAGCAGCGTAGGGAGAAAGTGGGTGGGGGTCACAAGGTCGATATTTTCCGCGCCCTGGGCGATCAGATCTTCCATGATTTTCCGCAAACCGGCACCGTCCACCGGCTGCCCTGTGGCGCAGGTGCTGATGGCGCGATTCTGACAGTAGCTGCACCGCAAGGTACAACCGCCGAAGAAGATAGCGCCGCTGCCGCCTTCCCCTGCCAGCACAGGCTCTTCCCATTTGTGGAGCATTGCTTTTGCCACCAGCGCTTTGTCGCCGCAGCCGCAAAAACCGGTTTGTCCCCGGGTGCGGTCGATGCCGCAGCCACGGGGACATAAATTACAGTTTACATAACACATATTCATATCAGGTAGCCGTCGCCTGTTCGGCAGCTTCTGCTGCCAGCTGGAGATTGTGCTGCTCCCAGGTTCTCTTGATCTTACGCAGCATATAAATGCTGATGGGGATCGCAAGGGCAAGGGTCAGCACATCGGCTAGTGCCTGGGTGGAGGCGATGCCGTATTCCCCGAACAGGAAGGCAAGGGGGAACAAAATGGGGATCATGCAGGTACCCTGCCGGGAGGTGGAAAGGAGTGTTGCACCGGTGGCATTACCCAAACCGGCACAGAGCATATTGACCACCGCAACCCAACCGTGGATCGGCAGCGCCAGTGCCTGCAGCCGGATACACAGGGCACCGATCTTTAGCATCTGGGCGGTCATTGTCGGGTCCATGTTGTCCTTTGTATCGGAAAATGCCAAAATGATGGGATCTGCAAACACCACCAGGATCACCGCCATCACCATACCGCCGATCAGGGAGACCTTAGAGGAAAAACGGTAGCTTTGCAGCACCCGATTGTAGGCCTTTGCGCCCCAGTTGAAGCCTGCCACCGGCTGGAAACCGGTGCCGAAGCCCAAAATAATACTGAAGGGAAACATCATCACTTTGGTACACACGCTGACACCTGCCTGCACCGCAGAGGAAATGTCACCGGCCAGCCGGTTCAGCAGGATGCCGGACACCACGCCCATCAGGTTGCGGAACATGGAGGAAGAGCCGATGCTGACGATCTTGGACAAAATATCCCAGGAGGGACGGAAGTTGAAAATGGAAAGCCGCAGAATGCTCCGACGGGTCAGATAGGGGAAGATCAGAATGCCAAAGCTGACCAGCTTGGAAATGGCGGTTGCCAGGGATGCACCGGCAACACCCATAGCCGGAATGCCCAAGGGGGCAAAGCCAAAGATGAAAATGGGGTCCAAAGCGCAGTTTAAAATACCGCCAAAGCCCATACCGATCATGGAAAGGGTGGCGCTGCCCTCACTGCGGAGGCACTGGTTCATTACAAAGCTAGATGCCATAAAGGGGGCGGCATAAAGCACATACCGGGCATAGTCCACGGCAAAGGGTTCGCAGCTTTCGTTGGCGCCCAAAAGCCGGACCATAGGTGTGATGTAGATGCTGCCGAAGACGGTCAGCAGAGCGCCGATACCAAGGGCAAGAATAAATGCGGTGGACAATACCTGGCTGGCTTTCTTGTCATTACCCTCACCCAAAAGCCGGGCGATGTAGCTGTTGGCACCCACCGCCAGCATGGAGCCGCACATCATGATCACCTGATCCAAGGAGGAGTTGACACCCACCGCTGCGGTGGCGTCAATACTCAGACCGCTGACAAAATAGGTGTCGGCAAGACCGTAAATGGAGGTGATCAAAAATGCCACGATGGTGGGGATCGCCATGGTGGTCACCACCCGGCTGACCGGCTGGTTCAGCATCATATTGCGCCGTTCTGCCTGCTGCACGGCTTTGTCTTTTTTCATAATATAGCCTCGTTTTTCAAAAGATAGTTCTATTATATCAGCATTTGCGGATAAAACAAGTAAAAAGTATAAATTCCAATTTATCGAGCTGTTTCAAATTTGTATAACCCAATTGTCATTGCGAGGGGTAGCGCACACTGGCGTGGCAATCTATTAGTAACACTTGGTTTTTAGATTGCCACACCAGTGACATCGGTCACTGGTTCGCAATGACAACGAAGATTATAATTGCTCTACAAACCGGAATTTGAAGATCGCAGTATCGTGACCGAGTGACACTCATCGTAACAATTACCGCCAGGGTATCAGAACGAAACTGTCCGCGGCGACTCGCCGCTAAACCGGAATTTGAAGATCGCAGTATCGTGACCGAGTGACACGCATCGTAACAATTACCGCCAGGGTATCAGAACGAAACTGTCCGCGGCGACTCGCCGCTAAACCGGAATTTGAAGGATCGGGTGATGGATGGTCGCATTTAAAATGGGGGTTGCGGTATGGGGAAAATGGGGGTATAATAAGCTTGCGGCAGCGGTTTCACTGCCGACATTATGCGTTGCATCCGGGATGTCCGGAGCGACAGCAGGAGGTTTTTATAATGAACGAAAAAGTAAGGAAATTGGCTGGCATCGGTCTGTTTACCGCCATTGTGGTGGTTTTGCAGCTGGTGACCTCGGGACTTGCCCGTGCGGGTATGTTTTCCATCACATTCGTGCTGGTGCCTATCGTGGTGGCAGCTGCAGTGTATGACTGGAAAGCCGGCGCGTGGCTGGGTTTTGTGTTTTCCGCATTGGCAATGCTGGATTCCGCACCGTTTTTGGCTCTGAATGTAATCGGTACAGTGATCACGGTGTTTGCCAAGGGTACGCTTTGCGGCCTTGTGGCAGGCCTTGTGTACAAGCTGCTGGAAAAGAAAAACCAAATTGCAGCGGTGATTACCGCAGCGGTGGTGTGTCCTGTGGTCAATACGGGTATCTTCTTCCTGGGCTGCTGTGTATTTTTCCTGCCGGGACTCCGGGATTGGGCTGCTGCATTTGCGGTAGAGAACAATCTGGGCGAAATGAATGTTTTCACATATATCTTTACGATACTGATCGGTGGCAATTTCTTTATTGAACTGGCGATGAATCTGGTGCTGGCACCGGTGATCACCCGGCTGATCCGTATCGGTAAAAAGGAGAAGGTTTAAATGCTGCTTGCCATCGATATCGGCAATTCCAATGTGGTCATTGGCTGCTTAAATGAAAATAATGAGACCATCAAGCTGTTCCGTATGGTCACGGATCTGAAAAAGACCGAGGATGAATACGCAGCAGGGATCAAGTCTATTTTGGACTACAGCGGTTTGGCAAACGAAGGCTTCGAAGGTGCGATCATTTGCTCCGTGGTGCCGCCGCTGACGGAAATTTTCCGTAGTGCGGTGGAGCAGATCACCGGTCACCGTGCGCTGGTGGTGGGTGCCGGAGTAAAAACCGGTCTTAACATTATGCTGGAAAACCCCGCTACCCTGGGCAGCGACATTGTGGCAGCCAGCGTGGCGGCGATGATCGATTTTCCGCAGCCTGTCATCGTGATCGATATGGGCACTGCTACTACCATTACGGTGGTGGATGAGGGCAACCGGTTTATCGGCGGTGCCATCGTCCCCGGTGTGGCACTTTCTATGAATGCGCTGTCTGCCGGCACATCCCTTTTGCAGAAAGTACCCATTGAAGCACCGAAAAAGTGCATCAATACCTTGACGACCGAGAGTATGCAAAGCGGTGCGGTTTATGGCAACGCAGCGCTGATCGACGGTATGATCGACCGATTCCAGGCAGAACTGGGAAAAAAGTGCAGTGCGGTAGCCACCGGCGGCATTGCTGCAAAAATCATTCCCCATTGCAGCCACGAAATCGTCTATGACGAAAATCTGCTTCTCAGAGGTTTGGGAATCATTTACAAGAAGAATAAGCGATGAAATTATTCCGGCTGCATTTGCAGCCGGGATTTTATCAGGATAGCATAATTTTTATGATTTCAGCGTCGGTTTTGCGCATACCCTCGCTGGCAAGGCGGCTCACATTGTCGATGGTATTTTCCACGCCCTTGCTGACGATGCCGTCACCGCCTACAAACTGGCTGCCCTGCTGGAACATTTCCATACCCAAAATGCCTGCTTCCACCGCGGAAGCAATTTTGGCGGCGCAGCTTGCCTTTGCGCCGTCGCAGATCACACCGGAGCAGATAGCAATGGCATTAACAATGGTGTGAGCGATCTCCCGGAAACCGCCGCCGTACAGGTAGGTGATACCGGCGGCAGCACCGCAGCCGGCACTGATGGCACCGCAGTAGGCACTCAAGGGACCGATACCGGATTTCAAATGGAGTGTGACCAGGTTGGAAACCGCCAGCGCCCGGTAAAGCTGCTCCTGGGATGCGCCCAGTTCTTCCGCATAGACGATCACGGGAACAGAAGCGGTAATGCCCTGATTGCCGGAGCCGGAATTGATCACCACCGGTTTTTCACAGCCGCTCATCCGGGCGTCAGAGGCGGCAGCGGCATAGGCTTTGGCACGGGTGACCACATCCTCGCCCCGGGTGCGCAGCAGCACCAGACCGATCCGGGCACCGTAATTCTTTTCAAGACCTTCCCGGGCAATGGCCATATTACACTGGATTTGCCGGTCTAAAACTGTCTGTATATCAGAGATCTCCACACAGTTTGCAAATTCTACGATCTTTGCCACATTCAGCAGCGCTTTGTCACCGGATTCTGCCTGTGCGGCTTTTCGCTGCTGTTGGAAAGAGGTTTTTCCATCCTTTTGGATTTGTACAATATTGGTATGGTCGTCAGAAATGCGGCAGACGGCACTGTGACCGTTGCCTTCCAGGGTGATGCAGATGTCAAAAAGCGCACCGGAATTCGATTCCTCCACCGTAAAGGTCGCTTCCTTCAGGTAGGTGGCGATCCGTTCCCGCTGGGGATCGGTGACACCGCTGATCACCAAAAGCTTGCTGTCCGGGTCACCGGCACCGATGCCTGTGGCGGCAGCGGCATAGGCTTTGGCACGGGTGACCACATC
>JAZNRQ010000157.1:0-6073 GCA_045590735.1 Faecousia sp.
AAATTCCGGTTTAGTGCTCTGTCGAGCGAATTAAGAATTAAGAATTTAGAATTAAGAATTGTGGTATTTTCCTGAGGAAAATGATTTAAATCGTCGCCAAAGGCGACACGTTCATTCATAATTATTAATTCATAATTCTTAATTATTTAGGAAATCATTGACTTATCGCCGATGGCGATCCCTCGCACAACCCAATTGTCATTGCGAGCCAGTTCGCAAACTGGCGTGGCAATCTCAAGGAGAATACGGATTGTTCGCTTTCGCTCTGAATGACAAGGTGTATCGAAACAACTCGATAAATTGGTATTTGAGATGTGAAAAGGAAGTGCTGCGTACACAGCACTGCCTGAAATTATTTGGATTTATTTTCCGGTACAGGGGGTTTTACGGTGGCGCGTCCGTCGGCAGCGACCGTATAGGTGATGCCGTCCCGGATCAGGTCACCTTCCGTGATCAAACAGCCGTCCTTATCAAAACAGTAAAGACCGGTGATCAGATTCTGCCAGCCGGTAACCGGCACACCATGGTCATCCAGATAGTAAGTCTTTCCATCCAGGGTCAGCCAGCCGGTTATGAGCGCGCCGGATGCGGAAAAATACAGCGTTTGTCCCTGAATTTCCTGCGGTCCCGTCATTGCGGCACCGGTGTTATCCAGATAATACCGGACACCCATCAGCTCTGTCCAACCGGTGCAGGGGGTATTGTTATCGTAGAGATACCACTTGTCGTTTTCATAGACCCAGCCGTCTTTAAAAGAGGCTTTGACGGCAGGGGCGGGAATGTCCCGGGCGTTGCCCGTATCCACACCCAAAAACAGGGTCCTGCTGTCCAGAAGGGTGCGCTTATACTGTACGTATGTACCGGTGCCGTTCACCACGGAGCAGGCGCCGCTGGCATAGATGGATACGGTATAAACACCCGCATCCAGCAGGTCAAAGATCAGTTTTTCATTCAGCACCGAAAGATCGGCTTTTGTACCGGCGGTATCCGCAAGCTCCCGCAAAATGGGGTTTCCTTCCGGATCGGTTACCAGAATCTCCACAGAGGCGATGCTGCCGTATTGGGCAGTGACCGTACCGCTGAGATTCAGAGGCTTGCCGGTCTCCCAGCTGCGGGGCAGCTGCAGATCTGTCAGTGTGAGGGATTCGCTGTTGATCCGGATGGGACTTACCGCACCGGCGGAAATGAAGCCTTCCCCGGCATTGGTCTGCACCCGGTAATAAACCGTATAACCGTCACTGAAAATGCCTGTTGCGTGGAGCCGCTCACCGGCAGCCACCGATCGCATACGGACACAGCCGTTTTGACCCACAAGGCAGGGTTCGGAACGAATGACACTGTCAAACCGGGTTTGGACGAACAGGTCTGTGGATTCATAAGGACAAATGTCACTGTACCGGCCGGAGCCAAAGTGGATCGCACCGTCAAAAATGGTCCATTTGTCAAAGTATTTGGCAAATTCCTCCATACTGCAGGTGATGACCGTACCTTCCGGTCCGCCCAGGGGACAGGGGAAGCTTTCCACAAAGTAGACCGTGCCGTCTAAAATGGCGTTGATAAACACCGCGTGACCGAAATAGGCACCGGACTCGGTGTTTGTCCACTGGAAGCCAACCAAAATGTTGTAGGCATCCCGGGTGCCGTCGCCGGTAATGGTCTCCAGTGCCTGTAAAAGGCTGTACTGGCTGGAATTGTAGGGACGGATGTAATAGCCACCGGAGGTCCGGGTCATATTTTCATAGTAATCGAACTGGTCGTTGCCGTCGTTGGAAACACAGCTTTTATTGATCTTCAGATTATACAGCTGATGGGAGGTCATAAGACCGCAGTAGCCGTGAAAAGAGCCTCTGCGGGCGGATGCAAGAGAATCGGTATAAGAAGCCCGCGCACCCAGGATGGCGGCTTCTTCTTTTGTAAGAGATGCGTTGTCTGCGGTCTCTTCGGCGGCATAAGCAATGCCGGGAACGGTTGCAAAGAGCAAACACAGACATAAGCAAAGTGCCAGCGTTTTTTTCAAAAAACTGCACATCCTTTCGGTAAATGTCGCATAGTCAATAACATTATAGCACAAAAAATTGTCAAAAGCAACCATTTTGTGTTTTACCCAAATCCGGCAGGCTTTAAAGTACAAATTCGGGGTTTAGCGAGCTGTTTTAAATTCGTATAACCTATATTGTCATTGCGAGCCAGTGCGCACACTGGCGTGGCAATCTATTGGTAACACTTGGTTTTTAGATTGCCACACCAGTGACATCGGTCACTGGTTCGCAATGACAACGAAGATTGTAACAGCTCGATAAATTGGAATTTCTTTTATCTATATATAAAGAATCTGCGTGTTGCATTTTCGCAACACGCAGGTTTTTATTTCAGTCGTTTTTCCAATGTATAAGAAGAAAGAGAAGTCAAATATACCCGGTTTAAGCCGTATTCCGCCGTCAGCACAAACGCCTTCGGCAGATCGTCACAGGGAACTACCTGTCCGTCCGTTTCCGCCTTGTTAAGAAATTCTCTTGTGCGCTTGGAGGTACTGGTGTTGTCCAGATCAAAGATCCCGATCACCGACGATTCCCGCACCGCCATATCATTTCCGATAGATAAATACATAATGGGTTGTCATTGCGAGCCAGTGCGCACACTGGCGTGGCAATCTCCTCTACTCAAGTATCGATGGATATAAATCCACCCAGTCTCGATTTTTTGATTCAATCAGCTTATTTTTGTGCTTTCTGTTCCAGCCCTTTATTTGTTTTTCCCGTTCAATAGCGGAATTTACATCACCGGTACATTCATAATATACCAATTTATTGACATGATACCTTGATGTAAAACTGGTTTTATCCAAACTGTTTCGGTGTTCGTACACCCTGCGCCGCAGATCATTTGTAATGCCTGTGTAAATCACTTTATTGTCATTTGTGGCAAGAATATAGACATAGTATTGCATAAATCATACCTTTTCTTTTTAGATTGCCACGCCAGTGTGTGCACTGGCTCGCAATGACAATGGGGTTTTCCTGTATCCTCTAGATTGCCACGCCAGTGTGCGCACTGGCTCGCAATGACAATAGAGTTTTCCTGTATCCTCTAGATTGCCACGCCAGTGTGAGCACTGGCTCGCAATGACAATAGGGTTTTCCTGTATCCTCCAGATTGCCACGCCAGTCTGCGCACTGGCTCGCAATGACAATGGGGATACTTACTGGAGTTTTCTGGATTCGGCGACGGCAAGTTGGTCGCAGCGGTTATTGTATTCGTTTTCCGCGTGACCCTTGACCCAATGGTAATGAAGCTGATGCTTCATCGTCAAATCTAAAAGAATTTCCCATAGGTCCGGGTTCAGTGCCGGCTTTTTATCGGATTTGATCCAGCCCTTTTTCCGCCAGCCCCAGGCCCAGCCCTTTTCCAGGGCATCGATCACATATTTGGAATCGGAGTAAAGCTCCACGATACAGGGCTCCTTCAGTGCCTGCAGACCCCGGATCACCGCGGTCAGCTCCATCCGGTTATTGGTGGTGGAGCGTTCCCCACCGGAAAGCTCCTTTTCCACACCGCTCCATTCCAAAATCGCACCCCAGCCGCCGGGTCCCGGATTTCCGGAACAGGCACCGTCTGTGTACAGCGTTACGGTTTTCAAGCCTCGTTCTCCTCTTCCTCAATGGCTTCCACACGCTCCAGGGACACCAGCTGGTTGCCCTCTTCGATCCGCATAATGATCACGCCCTGCACATCCCGCTTATAGACATTGATGGATGCGGCGGGAACACGGATTATCACACCGCCGTTTTCGATCAGCATAACATCGTCATTTTCGCTGACCACACGGCAGCCGGCAACACGGCCTGTCTTGGCTGTGATATTGTAGTTTTTCAGACCCTTACCGCCACGGCTCTGAGGGATCTTCTCCCCGTTGGGGCCGGTACGCAGGTATTCGGGCAGCTCGGTGCGCTTACCATAACCGTTTTCGGTGACGGTCAGCAGGGTCTTGCCCTCCTCAACCTTTTCTGCGCCGATCACAAAGTCGTCACCGGTGAGGCTGATGCCCCGGACGCCCGCAGCGTCTCTGCCCATGGGACGCACATCGGTTTCGTTGAAGCAGATGGCCATACCGTCAGCAGTTGCCAAAATAATGTTATCGTTGCCATTGGTGCGGATCACATTGATCAGCTGATCCCCCTCATCCAGGGTAATTGCCCGGATACCGGTTCTGCGTCGGGTGTTCAGCGCAATGAAGGGCAGCCGCTTGACCGTACCCTTACGGGTGACCATTACCAGGTACTCTTCCTCGTCAAACTCCCGGGTGATCACCACAGCGGTGACCTTTTCGTCGCTTTCCAGAGGCAGAATGTTGATCATTGCGGTGCCACGGGCAGTTCTGCCGGCCTCGGGGATCTGATAGCCCTTCCGGTGGTGAACCTTACCCTTATCGGTAAAGAACAGGATATGATCGTGGGTAGATGCCACATACAGGCTCTTTACATAGTCCTCTTCCTTCAGGTTCTGGGCATTAACGCCTCTGCCGCCACGGCTTTGGGTCCGGTAGGTGTCCACCGGCATCCGCTTCACATAGCCCTGATGGGAGATGGTGAAGACGCACTGCTCCTCCTCGATCAGATCTTCGATGTCGATCTCGTCCTCGATCTCCTGGATCTCGGTTTTCCGGTCGTCGCCGAACTTGTCCCGGATCTCGATCAGCTCCTCACGGAGAACGCCCTTGAGTTTTTCGGGATTTGCCAGAAGCTCATTATAGTATGCAATGCGCTCCTGCAGTTCGTCGAATTCTGCCTGGAGTTTTTCTCTGTCAAGACCCTGCAGGGCTTTCAGACGCATATCCAGGATCGCCTGAGCCTGGACATCGTCCAAGCCGAAACGGGCGCAAAGCTTTTCCTTGGCATCGTCGTAGGAGCTGCGGATGATCCGGATCACCTCGTCGATGTTGTCCTGTGCGATCAGCAGGCCTCCCAACAGGTGTGCCCGCTCCATAGCTTTCCGCAGATCGTACTGGGTACGGCGGGTCAGCACTTCCATTTGGAAGGAGAGGTACTCGTCCAGAATCTGCCGCAGAGAGAGAATTCTCGGCTGCTTCTGGTCGTCTACCAGTGCCAGCATAATGATACCGAAGCTGCTTTGCAGTGCTGTCTGCTTAAACAGGTTATTGAGCACGACCTGGGGATTTGCTTCCTTTTTCAGCTCGATAACGATCCGCATACCGTTGCGGTCTGTCTCGTCACGCAGGTCAGAAATGCCGTCGATCCGCTTATCCTTCACCTGCTCGGCGAGGTTTTTGATCAGCTGACGCTTATTGACCTGATAAGGCAGCTCCGTCACGATAATACGGACTCTGTCCTTGTTAAATTCCTCAAATTCGGTACGGGCACGGATCACCACCTTGCCACGGCCGGTGGCATAGGCGGCACGGATACCGGAGCGACCCATAATAATACCGCCTGTGGGGAAGTCCGGACCGGAAATATGCTCCATCAGGTCCACCATAGAAACTTCCGGATCGTCCAGCACCGCCACGCTGGCATTGATGACCTCCACCAGGTTATGAGGCGGAATGTTGGTCGCCATACCAACGGCAATACCGGAAGAGCCGTTTACCAGCAGATTGGGGAAACGGCTGGGCAGCACCCGGGGTTCCTGACGGGATTCGTCAAAGTTGGGATCCCAGTTGACAGTATCCTTGTCAATATCCCTGAGCATCTGATTACTGAGCTTGGATAGTCTTGCCTCGGTGTAACGGTAAGCAGCCGGGGGGTCTCCATCCACAGAACCGAAGTTACCGTGACCGTCCACCAGCATATAGCGCATAGAAAATTTCTGCGCAAGGCGGACCATAGCATCGTAAACGGATGCGTCACCGTGGGGATGGTACTTACCCAGCACATCACCCACACAGGTGGCAGACTTTTTAAAGGGCTTGTCAGAGGTCAGACCGGATTCGTACATTGTGTACAGAATTCGGCGGTGTACCGGCTTCAAGCCGTCACGAACGTCCGGCAATGCACGGCCAACAATGACGCTCATGGCATATTCAATATAGGATTTTTCCATTTCCTCCACAAGGTTG
>JAZNRQ010000158.1:0-6251 GCA_045590735.1 Faecousia sp.
AGCGATTACAATTTTCGTTGTCATTGCGAACCAGTGACCGATGTCACTGGTGTGGCAATCTAAAAACCAAGTGTTACCAATAGATTGCCACGCCAGTGTGCGCACTGGCTCGCAATGACAATTGGGTTGTGCGAGTTTGAATAGCTCGATAAATTGGAATTTGTTTTATTATGGGAAATCAGCCGGGCGGATGCCCGGCTGATGTTCATTTTACAAAGATGCCAAGTATTTCTTGATCTCGGGAACGCTGTAGTAATTTACGTGGTTTTCACCGTCGGTAATTACCAGTGTGGGTGCGCCCTTGACACCGTACTGCTTGCACAGCTCCACATTCTCGTCAGCAATCAGCTTTTCGTAGGGAATACCGGCCTTACCCAGCAACTGCTCGGCAACACGGCAGTTGGGGCAGGTAACACGGCTGAAGAGAATTGCCTTGCCCGCAACCTGCACGGCAGGTGCTTCTTCCTTAACCTCGCAGGTGCAGACCTCTTCCTTCACTTCCTTGATGTTCAGCTTGGAATTGCCGATGTTATAGACCTTCCGGTCCTTGTACTCCTGGCTCTTGCCGTCGTTCCAGTTCTGCACCGGGCGGTAGTAGCCGGTAATACGGCTGTAAACCTCGGTCTTGCGTCCGCAGTGGGGGCAGGTGTACTGCTCACCGGTCAGATAGCCGTGCTCTGCACAGACAGAGTAGGTGGGACTCATAGTGTAGTACGGCAGCTTGAAGTTCTCAGCGATCTTACGGACCAGGTTTGCGGCAGCCTTCCAATCGGGCAGCTTTTCGCCCAGGAATGCGTGGAACACCGTACCGGAGGTGTAGCGGGTCTGCAGCTCATCCTGAACCTCCAGGGCAGAGAAGATATCCTCGGTGTAGCCCACAGGCAGGTGAGAGGAATTGGTGTAGTAGGGTGTGCCGTTTTCGTTGGCAGTGATGATTTCGGGGAACTGCTCCTTATCGTGCTTTGCAAAGCGGTAGGTGGTGGACTCTGCGGGAGTAGCCTCCAGGTTATAGAGGTCGCCGTACAGCTCCTGGTAGTCAGAAAGACGCTCACGCATGTGATCCAGCACTTCCCGTGCAAATTTCTGGGTCTTCTCGTTGGTCAGGTCAGCCTTCAGCCACTTGGCATTCAGACCCACCTCGTTCATACCGATAAGGCCGATGGTGGAGAAGTGGTTGGAGAAAGTACCCAGGTAACGCTTGGTGTAGGGGTACAGACCGTTGTCCATCAGCTGGGTAATGACCTGGCGTGTGATCTTGAGGGATCTTGCGGCAATGTCCATCAGTTTATTGAGCCGTGCGTAGAAGTCCTGCTCGTTTTCTGCCAGATAAGCGATCCGGGGCAGGTTGATGGTAACAACACCGATAGAACCGGTGGATTCGCCGGAGCCGAAGAAGCCACCGGACTTTTTCCGCAGCTCCCGGAGGTCAAGTCTCAGACGGCAGCACATAGACCGCACATCGGAAGGCTCCATATCGGAGTTGATATAGTTGGAGAAATAAGGAGTGCCGTACTTGGCGGTCATCTCAAACAGGAGTTTGTTGTTCTCGGTCTCGCTCCAGTCAAAATTCTTGGTGATGGAGTAGGTGGGAATGGGGTACTGGAAGCCACGGCCATTGGCATCGCCTTCGATCATAATCTCAATGAAGGCCTTGTTGACCATATCCATTTCCTTCTTGCAATCGCCGTAGGTGAAGTCCATTTCCTTGCCGCCTACGATAGCAGCCTGGTCAGCCAGGTCAGCGGGAACTACCCAGTCCAGAGTAATGTTGCTGAAGGGTGCCTGGGTGCCCCAACGAGAGGGGGTATTCACACCGTAAACGAAGGACTGGATGCACTGCTTGACCTCTTTCTGCGTCAGGTTGTCCACCTTGACGAAGGGAGCCAGGTATGTATCAAAGGAGGAGAACGCCTGTGCGCCTGCCCACTCGTTCTGCATAATGCCCAGGAAGTTGACCATCTGGTTGCAGAGGGTGGAGAGGTGACCTGCGGGAGAGGAAGTGATCTTGCCGGGAACGCCGCCCAAGCCCTCCATAATCAGCTGCTTCAAGCTCCAGCCTGCGCAGTAGCCGGTGAGCATAGAAAGATCGTGCAGGTGCAGCGCTGCGGAGCGGTGTGCTTCTGCGATCTCGTTGTCATAGATCTCGGAAAGCCAGTAGTTTGCGGTGATGGCACCGGAGTTACTAAGAATCAGACCGCCGACAGAATAGGTAACAGTGGAGTTTTCCTTCACGCGCCAGTCGTTGATCTTCAGATAGTTATCCACCAGATCCTTGTAGTTAAGCAGAGCGGAGTTGACGTTTCTCACCTTCTCACGCTGCTTACGGTACAGGATGTATGCCTTGGCAACATCGGCATAGCCAGTCTCAGACAGAACCTTTTCCACGCTGTCCTGAATGTCTTCCACGGACACAAGGCCGTCCTTGATCTTTGTCTCGAAGTCCGCACTGACCTGAATTGCCAGCATATTGATCACGCTGGGGTGGTAGGGCTTGCCCAAAGCTTCAAAAGCCTTGATCATTGCATTGCTGATCTTGGAAATCTCAAATTCGACGGTACCGCCGTCACGCTTTAAAACCTGATACATCTTTCTCTACCTCCATATTTATATGTAAACAAAAAATAATACGAACGCAGCTTGCCGCTCTTAAAGCGATCTGTTTCGCAGAAGCGAAACGCGATATATTTGCCTTTGGCAAATCCGATATGCCGCTACGCGGTTCGATATGATATCGCTCCCCACGCCCCGCAGGGCATATCGCGTGAGAAGCACATATCGTGCGCAAAGCGCGTATCGCAGCACCCGAATGGGAGCTATATCGCAGAGGGGCAAAGCCCCTCCAGTTAGGGCGACAGCGTTCGTA
This sequence comes from Faecousia sp., assembly GCA_045590735.1. Lineage (GTDB taxonomy): Bacteria > Bacillota > Clostridia > Oscillospirales > Oscillospiraceae > Faecousia. Next base: position 2,864 of record JAZNRQ010000158.1, read on the forward strand.
TTATATCTTAGTATTTTTCAAAAGTCAATATGTTGTGCTAAAATTATTTTCCAAAACACAATATATTGTGTTTTATTAATTACGAATTGTAACTTTCTCGATATAAGATGTTAAAATGTCTTTATAGCGCAATACATCGTTTTCCGTGGGCGCACACAGTCCAGAATATGCCACCGTATCCCGATCCACAAAGCTTTGCAAATATAGCTGCGCCGGTTTCTTTCCGGGTACAAGACCTGCCAGCCACTTGCCCATAGACTCTATGGATGCCCCATCGTGGAGCTGCGCCACCAGGGTCGTCCGCAATTCATAGGGTGTGTCCCCGTCGATCAGCAGCCGCAGGCTCTCCTCCACCCCCGCCACATCACAGCCGCAGCCAACGGTATCGGCATATTTTTCCGGGCTGTTTTTGGCATCCACCGCCACATAGTCTAATAGCTTTTCTTCCAGCAAACGGCGCAGCACCTGGGGGCGACTACCGTTGGTATCCAGCTTTACCGCAAAACCCAGAGCCTTAATCTGCCGCAGAAAGCTTTCAAGCTCCGGATCGCCGGTAGGCTCACCGCCGCTGACGCAGACACCCTCCAGCAGACCCACCCGCTTTTGTAAAAAGGACAAGAACTGTTCGGTTGACATAACTTCCTCCGGCTTGCCCCCAAACAGCTCCGCATTGTGACAGAAGGGACACCGGTAATTACAGCCTGCCAAAAAAACAGTACAAGCCACCTTCCCCGGAAAATCCAAAAGGGTCATTTTCTGCAATCCTGCGATCATTGTCCCACCTCCTGCGGTTTTTGTCATTATAGCACAGCTCTCGCTCCGGCGGCAATGGAAATTTTTAGCAACCCCCTTTCTTTTTTGGGGAGAATCCTGTAAAATAAACACATCTTAATAATAAGGAGTATCGCTATGCGTACATATACCCTTTTACAAAAGGCAGAATTTGCCAAATACGGTGAAGCCTTTGCCCCCGTTACCCTGCCCCACACCTGGAACGCCCACGACGGCCACATCGGCAAGGAGTACTGGCGGGGCATCGGCAACTACCGGATCAAGCTGCCTGCTGCCACCCCCGGCAAGCGGCAGTACATTGAAATTCGTGGTGCTAACCACGTGGCAACGGTCTACTTAAACGGCAGAGAGCTGGGCACCCATAAGGGCGGCTTCTCCACCTTCCGTTATGAGCTGACCAAGGCGCTGCTCCCCGGGGAAAACACCCTGGAGGTTTCTGTGACCAATGCCGCTTCCGACATCTATCCCCAGCACGCGGATTTCACCTTCTTCGGCGGTCTGTACCGGGATGTGTACTTTGTGGAAGTTGAGGACGCCCACTTTGATCTGATGAAGCACGGCTCTGAGGCAGTGTTTGTTTCTGCCTACAGCGGCGGCACCACCCGGGCAGACCTGTTCCCGGTAAACGCCCAGGGCTGTGCTGTCCGGTTGGAGCTGCTGGACGCAGAGGGCAACACCGTATTTGACGAGGTGACCGACGCACAAGAGCACACCCATTTTGTCACCACTGTGGAAAATCCCCACCTGTGGCACGGTATGGAAGATCCTTACCTGTACACCGCCCGGGCCTCCCTGCTCCGGGACGGAGAGCTTTTGGATCAGGTGAATGTGACCTACGGCTACCGGAGCTACCGCTTTGACCCGGAAAGAGGATTCTTCCTCAACGGCAAGTCTGTACCCCTTCACGGTGTCTGCCGCCATCAGGACCGGGAGGACAAGGGCTGGGCCATCTCCAAAGAGGATCACGAAGAGGACGCGCTTTTGATCAAAGAGATCGGTGCCAACACCGTCCGTCTTGCCCACTATCAGCACGACCAGTATTTCTACGACCTGTGCGATCAAATCGGCTTTGCGGTTTGGGCGGAGATCCCCTACATCAGCCACCATCTGCCGGGCAAGGAAGCTTACGATGTGACTATGTCTATGATGACAGAGCTGATCGCCCAGTGCTATAACCACCCCTCTATCATCACCTGGGGTATTTCCAACGAGATCACCATTTTCAACAACTGCGAGGAGCAGTACCGGAATCTGTGCGACCTGAACGCACTGGTCAAACGCCTGGATCCCAGCCGTCCCACCACTATGGCACAGCTGAGCCGTCTGTCCATTTTGGATCCCCAGACCCAGATCACCGACATTCAGAGCTTCAACCACTATTATGGCTGGTATAACGGTACCGTTGCAGACAATGGTCCTATCTTCGACGAGTTCCATGCCACCCATCCGGATCGGGTGTTCGGTGTTTCCGAGTACGGTGCAGAGGACATTTTGATGTGGCACTCCGCTCAGCCCTTCAACCACGATTATACCGAAGAATACGCAAACTACTACCACCACGAAATGCTAAAGATCTTCCAGGCAAGACCCTGGCTGTGGGCCACCCACGCCTGGAATATGTTCGACTTTGCCGCTGCTCTCCGGAACGAAGGCGGTGTCAAGGGTAAGAACAACAAGGGCCTTGTGACCTATGACCGGAAGATCAAGAAGGATGCGTTCTATATCTACCAGGCTTACTGGACCAAAGCACCGATGGTATATATCGCAGGCCGCCGGTTTAAAAACCGCTGCCCCGGGGAACGGAATGTAACGGTTTACACCAATGCCGAATCCGTAACCCTGTACCTCAACGGTGCGGAGGTAGCGACCCTGCCGGTGACAGACCACGCTGCGGTATTTAACGAGGTGGCACTGCAGGACGGAGAAAACACCCTTACCGCCAAGGTTTCCGGTGCAGAGGATACCATTTCCCTTTGGGGTGTAGCGGAGCACGATGCATCCTACGACCTGCCGGATCTGCTGTCTGCTATGCAGGTGGGCAACTGGTTTGCGGAGCAGGACGAGGCAGAAGATTACGGCGACGAGGGCTTCAACAGCGAAGTGCCGCTAAAAGAACTGCTGGGTAATGACCGTTGTATGGAGATCGTCCGGGGTTGGGTTATGTCTTTGAAGTTCGACCTGAGTATGCGCTTTAAGTTCGTTTCTATGCTCACCTCTTTCCGTGACAATGAAAACTACAGCAGTAAACACTTGCGGCAGATGCAGACCTGCCAGACCTATATGACCGAAGAGGACTATACAGTTTTGGACAAAATGCTTCGTGGCGTTAAGCGCACCTAAGCAAATATCCTTACCGGGGCGGTAAACCCACCGCCCCGGTATTTCATTTTCAGAACGAATAATCAAATTCCAATTTACCGAGCTGTTTCAAATTTGTATAACCCAATTGTCATTCCGAGCCAGTGCGCACACTGGCGTGGGGAGCGATGGGAGCGCCGCCTGTGGCGGATGAAGCGACCTGAGCGAGTGGCAGCGGTCGGCAAATGTCAAGACGCTTGTCGTTGCAGACATTGCCGGGCACCGCAACAGGGACATC
>JAZNRQ010000159.1:0-5411 GCA_045590735.1 Faecousia sp.
CGCTCCCATCGCTCCCCACGCCAGTTTGCGAACTGGCTCGCAATGACAATTGGGTTGTGCGAGTTTGAACAGCTCGATAAACCGGGATTTGAAGGTGGGAAACGGTTGTTGGGGAGGAATTGGTAGTTTCAGTTTTTCTAATGCAGAGTTTAAGAAAACCAGACTTGTAAATTACTTTTGTTTAATGTACAATAGAATCAATAAATAAGGAGGAATATCCATAAAGAAGTTTCTTTCTGTTTTTGTGGTAATTGCATTGGTGTTTGGTCTCTGCGCCTGTGGCGGCTCCGAAGGAGAAAAGGCACCGGAAGGCCTGCAGATCGGCTATGCCCGGGAGTCCATTATGCCTGAGGGACAGGTGAATATCAGCGGCAGCGGCAACCAGGAGCACCGGGTTTCCAACGGTTTCCTGGATATCCTGTATGCTACCTGTATCGCTATTTCTGAAAACGGCAATACGGTCCTGTTGTATTCCACCGACACTCTGACGGCGAAGGAAAGCTGGACCACAACGGCCCGCAGATCCATCAGTGCCGCTACCGGTGTGCCTGAGAGCAATATCCACATCGGTGCCACGCACACTCACTCCGGACCTGCCGTAGGCGGCAGCGAGCCGCTGGTGCAGGAATGGCTGCCCATCTATATGGATGCCCTGGTCAAATCGGCCGAGAATGCCATCGCGGATCAGGCACCTGCTACCCTGTACGGCAAGAAGGTGCAGACCGAGCAAATGAACTTTGTACGGCACTACAAGATGGACGACGGTACCTATGCCGGCTCCAATTTCGGTGATTTCTCCAAGACCATCATCGACCATGCCTCTGCGGGCGACCCGGAAATGACACTGATCAAAATCGACCGGGAAGGGGACAAGAAGGACATTATGCTGATGAACTTCCAGGCCCACCCCTGCTATGCATCCAGTGAGAGCTATAATGCTCTTTCTGCTGACTACATCGGTGCTGCCCGGGATGCTTTTGAAAAGGCCACCGGTTTGCATTTTATTTACTTTCTGGGTGCTACCGGCGATCAGAATACCAATTCCAAAATTTTGAGTGAGGAAGGTCAGCATAACAATGATCGGATCGCTTACGGCACGAAGCTTGCCCAGTATGCCATCGATGCGCTGCCCACTATGACCACACCCATTGAAGGCTCCGGCGTGAAAACCGCCCAGGAGAAGATGCAGTATAAGAGCAATAAGTACGGTCAGGACCGGCTGGTAGATGCCCGGAAGGTTACAGATATGTTTGATAAGGACGGCAATGCGTCTGCCGCTACTGCCTATGCCAAGACGTTGGGCTTCCATTCTGTGTATGAGTGCAGAGGTATCGTCAGCAGCGCGAACCGCCCCGAGATCAGCCAGATGACCCTGGGAACCTGCAGCTTTGGCGGTGTGGGCTTTGTGGCAGCTCCCTATGAGATGTTCTCCAAAGCCGGTATGTACATCAAGGAAAACTCTCCCTACGAGTTTACTGTGATCTCTACGGTCACCAATGGCTATGGTAACTACATCCCCTCTGAGGAGGCATATACCTACGGTTGTTATGAGAGCTTTACCGCGATCTATGCAACCGGTACCGGCGAAGCCGCTGCAGAAAAATTTGTAGAATTGCTGAATGCCTGTAAATAAGAAAATATACAGAAAAGAGGATGCATCAAGCATCCTCTTTTTACAGTCTGTCAAAAAACTTATTTTTGACAGACTGGCAGAGGTCACTAAAGGCGACAAGACAAGCAACTCGTCCCCGAAGTGTATGTGGATACTCGAGAGGGGCGAGTTGCGCAGTAAGTCAAAAAGCCTTGCGAGCAAGCATTTTTATCCCCTCATCCGTCAAAAATCAGAGATTTTTGCCACCTTGCCCCCAAGGGGGAAGGCTTTATTTGAATTTATCACTTCATCCTGCTTTTTGACGGTTGGCGGCTTTTTTGACACTCTAAAACCGACCACGGTCAAGCCGTGGTCGGGTTTTATCAGAAAGATCTCTCTAAAAATGCTTCCGGACGCGCCGTCTGGGGCGGCACTTCATTGGGATTTGCCAGGGCAAAATTCACACTGGCGATAATGGCATCCTTGTGCTGCTGGGTAATTTCCAAGTCGCCGTGCTTCTGGGTCTGCTGCCAGCGCAGGTTTGCTTTGATCACATCCACGTTGACTTCTTCCAGTTTTTCCAAGCCATAGATCTGGGCATACAACTGGTAAGCTACCAGCAATCTGCCAAAGTCGCCCAAATGCACATAGTCCCGGTACAACTCATAGCTGCGGTCCGGGCTTCCCTCCGGTACACCGTGGGTCTCGCTGGCATACTGGATCGCTGTGCCGGTGTGGAACACATAGTCAAATGCATCGTTTGTTTCGACGTACTTTTTGATATTGGCACAGATCTTATCATAATACAGATTGCGGCTGCCTCCGAATTCCCGGAAAAACCGTTCGTGAACACCTTCCGCCGGTTCTCTCCGGTCTGCCTCAGTCCACAAGGATGCACAGGTGGGATTTGCCCAAGTGGCATTATATGCAAGCTTATAGCCCGGAAGCGCATTGTTCCGGATATGCTCGATCATAAATGCGTGGTCACCGTCCTGGAACTCTTTTTCCTGGGTGGTAGCATAGGTGGAATCGTTAAAGATGATCAGATCCCACTGTTCATCCCGCAGAGCAATATCGATCGTCACATTCTCCATGTGTTCGTAATTGCCGCCGGAGAATTTGTAGTAGTGATAAATGGATGTATTATTTAAGATATTCTGCCGGTGCGCACCCAGGTCAAGGGACTCATAGATATCTGCAACCAAAAATTCTTTATCCGGCATTTCTGTCCGCAGCACCGTTTCCAAAAGCCATACCGTATCCTGCCCCAGACTTTGACCGATCAGCAGCACCTTAAATACGGCTGCTTCTTCAGGAGACTGGGTCATTTCCGTGGTTACGGGTGTGGTTTCCGTCGTCTTACCGGCACAGCCTGCAAGACCGGTCATCGCAGTAATACCTGCCATGCATAAGCAAAGGAATTTTTTCATAAAGATCCACCCTTTCCGCTTTTTCTTAATTATAGCAACTATCGTATCACTGTGCATTGCATAATGGAAAATTTTCATTGCAATTTTGCTAAAAATAAAAACCCCCGGAATACAAAAGTATTCCGGGAGATTGGGTTTAGAATCAGTACAGCAGGACCAGCAGCAGTGTTACAACCAGCCAGGCCAGTGCGACCCACTTGGTTGCCTTCGCCAAAGTCTTATCCAGGCTCTTACCGCTCTTGCTCAGGTAAGAATCGGAATTGCCGGACAGAGCACCGGACAGGCCGGATTCCTTACCGGACTGCATCAGAACCACAGCAACCAGCGCAATGCTTGCGATAACCTCAATTACGATCAGAACGATCTGCACAACGCCCATCTTCTCTTCTTCGCCACCGGTAGTCTCGGTGGGCTCGTCTTCTTCATGGTCGTGGTCATGAGGCGCAGTAGTCTCCGGAGTGGTATCCTTGGTTTCTGTATCCAGCGGGATGTCGATGTCGCCAGCCTCAGGGGTCACTGCTTCCTGGTTGCTCCCGGTAGTAGCTTCAGAGGTTACCTCAGTTGCAAATGCAGGAACTGCCAGGCACAGCATCAGGCAAACCGCCATAATCAAAGCCAAAATGGACTTGATATTCTTCATCTTCTTTTCCTCCTAAATTACGAACCTATCCGCTTGCAACAAGAAAATGCCCCGCGGACAGTAAATTGTATTTTCAGGTCGGGCATACCGACCGCATAATAAGCCAAATCATTGTAGCACAGGCTTTTCCAAAAAGCAAGGGTTATTTTGGTATTTTTCAGGTTATTTCTTACTTTGTTACCCAGGTTCCGGTGGCTGCACAGGTCAGATAAGCATTGATAAAGGGATCCAGCGCGCCGTCCATAACCGCGTTGACATTGGATGTTTCACAGCCGGTACGGGTGTCCTTTACCAGTGTATAGGGCATAAACACATAGTTGCGGATCTGGCTGCCCCATTCGATTTTCTTCTGCACACCCTTAATATCAGAGATCTTGTCCAAATGCTCACGCTCTTTGATCTCCACCAGTTTGCTGCGGAGCATACGCAAGCAGTTCTCTTTGTTCTGGAACTGACTGCGCTCTGTCTGACAGGCAACCACGATACCGGTAGCCTTATGGATCAAACGGACAGCGGAGGATGTTTTATTGATGTGCTGACCACCGGCACCGGAGGAGCGGAACACCTGCATTTCGTAGTCCTCTGCCTTGATCTCCACATCCTGGCTGTCGTCCTGAATATCCGGGATCACTTCGATGGCAGCAAAGGAGGTCTGACGACGGGCATTGGCATCAAAGGGAGAAACGCGGACCAAACGGTGAACACCGTTTTCGCCCTTTAAGAAGCCGTAAGCGTTTTCGCCCTCGATCAGAATATCCGCAGATTTAAGGCCTGCTTCGTCACCTTCCTGATAGTCCATAATCTTGTAGGAATAGCCGTGCGCTTCTGCCCAGCGGGTGTACATACGGTAGAGCATCTGACACCAGTCCTGTGCCTCTGTTCCACCGGCACCGGCCTGGAAGGATACCATCGCATTGTTGCCGTCGTACGTGCCGGTCAGCAATGTCTGCAGGCGGCAACGCTCCATATCTCCGTTCAGCTTTTCAAAGCCCTCTTTCAGCTCGTCCAGCATAGAATCGTCGTCTTCTTCGGCAGCCATTTCGCAAATGGTCATTAAGTCTTCCCAGGCAGAGAGCATACCCTCATAGGTATTGATCTTATTCTCCGTTGTCTTGACCTTCATAACCACCTGCTGGCTCTTCTCCGCATTGTCCCAAAAGCCGGGAGCCTCCTGCATTGCCTGCAGACGCTCCAGCTCGTTGCGGAGTCCTTCAATATTCAAAGATTCTGCCAACCCCTCCAGTGCAGGACGGATCTCACCCAGCTTCTGCTTATAAGAATCAAATTCAATATTCATGGGTCTGTACCCTCACTTTTGCAAAATAATTCAGTTTATTATAGCCGAATTTTCTCATTCTGTAAAGTGGAAATTCAATTTTATCCACTACAGGTATAACAAATCGCGCATCTGCCAAAAGCAGATGCGCGATCGTTCTTTGTTAGTCACCCAACTTGATCAGGAAACGGAACGCAACACGACGGGATGCATCCATATCCACGCTGCCGTCCTCGGCATAAACAGGCTTATCGTAGGAATAGCCCTTTGCCTGCAGCATTTCATTCAGCGTTGCCTTCAAAGTGCTGTCAACACCGCACTCGTCAGACAGGCAGTATGCCTTTACGCTGTCTGCGCGCTCCTGGGACAGCTTTGCATTGTGCTCATAGCTGCCGCTGGTATCCGTATGGCCTTCGACCATAATGGTGGAAACGAAGTCAGTATACTTATCGGAGAACACCACGCTGTTGTACA
>JAZNRQ010000160.1:0-3028 GCA_045590735.1 Faecousia sp.
TTGAACATCCGGTCACTGACCTCGATACCGCACAGACCGAATACCGTTCCGTCCTCACTGCGAAGCGGTACACACAGCAGGAAGCCGGCTTCGCTGTTGCCCTTCAAAATCACACGCCCGCTCCAGTAGTAGAGCCGGGACAGAGGCAGTTCCGGATTTTCTCTGGCAGTTTCCATGACCTCAGTGAAGAATTCTTGTCCGGAAATGTCATATTCCATTTTCCATTGGCCCAAGAGCATAATATCATTGTCTCTGGCGATCTGCGCCGGGCCACGAAGATAGTGCAGCTGCACGCCCAGAGAATTGGTGGAGGTGGGTTGGGTCTTCTTGATGAAGATGCCCGCCTTGTGGGTGTCTGCATCCTGCCCATCGGGAGAGATTGTGGCATCCAGCAGAACAAATGCACCGCCGCAATACCGGGTGTTCACGGTAGTCAGCAAGGGATCGATCTGTTCCGCCAGCAGCGGCTCGATCAGTTCCGGATGTGCCTGCAGCTGGGCGGCAGAGATGTTGTTTTCCTCAAAGAAGCGGTCACTGCGTTTGGTGATCTCCTCCGCGATACTGATACCGCCCAGACTGATCCTGCCAAACTCGTCGTTGATAGCTTGGGAGATTCCCGACAATTCTACAGATAAATGATCCCGAATCGCCTTTTCACCGTGTCCGGTGATTCCAAACACGATCAGCAGTATCGCGAATGTCAAAATCAGAAAAGCCGTAGTTATAATAAAGAACAGGAAGAGCCTGCGGTACAGTGTCTTTTCCTTTTTGGTTTTCTCAAAAAGCTGTTTGACTTTCAGCATACCGAAGGTTCCTCCTTTCTCAGATTTTTGTTGGGTTTATTTTCGCAGTTCGTTCAATGCAGAATCCCTGGAAACAGCTTCACCGACAAGGAATTTCTCCCGGTGGTCGGTGAGAATCTTTTTGAAAGATGTTTCAAACCCGTTGCTGTCACTGTCGAAGTTGGCATAGTTGGGAGCGGTGAAAAATGTATAGCTTTCATACATGGAAAGTACACTGGTCAGCATCTTTTGGATCCGGGTATCCTCAATGGAATCCAGATGGGCAGGCATATCCGTTTCAAATGCCTGCTTTGTTACCGGCAGATAGCCGGTCTCATCCACGAATTTCATATTTTGCTCTGCCGCCGTCAGCCATTTGATAAATACGCAGGCGGCGTATTCTTTTTCCTCGGTGGACGCGCCAACCATCAGGCCGCCGCCCCGCTGGATGGCAGTTTTTGTGCCGCCTTCAAAGGTAGGGTATGGAAGAATGCTGTACTCCACATTTTCAACGGTGCCATCGGCGTATGTGATGGTGTCGCCGTAGAACAGAATGCCGGCAGAGGAACCGGTGGAGCAAATCAGATCACCGGTCTTGGAAAGATCGGAGGAATACCCGTCATAGATGGCGATGCCGCCCTCCACAGCAGGCGCATAAACAGTGTCAAAAATGTGATCGAACTTTTCGTTTTCCAGAGAAAGCGCTTCACCGCTGAATATGCTGCTTCCCAGCTGTGCCATACCCACTTCGGCAAAGTTAAACCAGGAATCCGCCGCGTAGAACTGCTTGCCGCCGCTCCATTCATAGTACTGCTCCGACAGCCTTGCGATCCCCTCAAAGGTGGCAAGATCCTCCTGCTTTGCGCCGGTGGCAGCCGCGAACTTATCGAACAAGGTCTGATTTACATACAGAACCTCGGTGGACTTGGCGATGGGAAACACATACAGACCGCCGTCGGCGATCCGCCCCTCTTCCACAAAGGCATCCACATACTCCGCCAATTCTTTATCAGTAAAGTAGTTGTCAAAATTGGCAAGCATACCCTTCTGCTGGAACTGGATAGCAACCTTGGGATAGCCGGTGAATATATCCGGCATGGCAGGGGCACCGGGATCGCCGTTGACGATCATAGTCAGGCTTTTGTTCAGCTCGGAGCTGGAGGAAATGGCAGTTACATCGATTACGATGCCTTTCTCTTTGCCCACAGTGCTGTTAAATTCATCGATCAGCAGGTCCATGGTCTGCTGCATATCGCCGCCGTAATTGTGCCACATGGTCAGCTTAATGGGGTTCTTCGGGTCCAGTCCGGTATCGGAACAACCGGAGAAAATGCAGACCGTCAATACCAGTGTCAGGATAAGCGAAATGACCTTTTTCATGGAAACCTCCTTGCTGAATCTTCCCAAATTCAAAAATTTTTGCATATTTTTTATCCCATCCCACCTTTTTGAGGGTTTCGGGTGGGGACAAAACCGGGAAAATCCGTAAAATCTGAAGTGTAAGCAGCAGTCATCCTGCATTTGCTTCCAATAAAATCTTATCACGGTGTGTTGTTTCAGTCAACACTTTTTCGAAAGGAGGGACGCAATTGAGACATCAAATTTCCGAACTGCCCAGATATCAGATCGTAAAGGAAGAGAACAAAGTAATTTTCCGTTTCTTCTGTGAGTTGTCCGGTGCCGCTGTATTTACCTCAGAACCCATAAGCACCGATGCTCCGGAAGAAACACTTCTGCTAATTTGGAAACGCAGTGGAGAGAACCTGTTCCACCGATGCAAAAAATGCGGCAAATTGGTGTGCGATCTGATGTATAACCCGGATGTGTTTCAATGTGTCAGCTGCGCCCCGTGGGAGAATAAACCGAACTTCTGCGTAACCTGCGGTGAGAAGCTCCCTGCTAAAGACACCTATTGCAGGAAATGCGGTCAGCGCCTTCGGTATAAGGAGGTGTGGGCATGAAAGATCCGGAAAGGATCCGGCAGGAAAGTATGGAGCATTTTGGTTTCGGAATCCCCTCCATGAAGAAAGCGAGGATCTGCAATCACTGCGGCAAGGTCGCTTCCGCAAAACAAGCCTACTGCAATTCCTGTGGCAGCAAGCTGCCGGAGGAAACGGTCTATGAGCAGTACCGGTCTATGCACCGGAGTTGCCAAAACTGCGGCACGGTGCTGACACGAAGCTACGGCTACTGCCCACAGTGCGGTACAAAACAGTCAGAACAAACAATGAATATAAATTAAGGAG
>JAZNRQ010000161.1:0-6010 GCA_045590735.1 Faecousia sp.
TTCGTTGTCATTGCGAACCAGTGACCGATGTCACTGGTGTGGCAATCTAAAAGCCAAGTGTTACCAATAGATTGCCACGCCAGTTTGCGAACTGGCTCGCAATGACAATTGGGTTATACAAATTTAAAACAGCTCGATAAATTGGAATTTGGTTATGTTTGACAAGTGCCCATAGGATGTGGTATACTTTGGTAACAGGGCAAACTGCCCTGGTTTTTTCCGCAAAAAGAAAGGGATGGTTTTTACGGATTGGATCTCCCTGTTGGTGCTGCTGGCTGTGATTGTCATTGCATTTGTTTTTAAAGCCAACACCGGTCTGGTAGCCATTATGGCATCGTTGATCCTTGCCCGGATCACCGGCATTTCCGAAAAAGCACTTTTGGGAATGTTTGACAGCAAAATGTTTATTATGCTGCTGGGTGTTATGTACATATTCTGCATCGCACAGGAAAACGGCACGCTGGAGCTGCTGGCGAAAAAGATCCTGCGGCTTTGCCGGGGCAAGACCTTCCTGTTCCCCCCGCTGCTGTTTTTACTCTCTGCGGTGCTGTCCGCCATTGGACCTGGACTGATCTCCGTCACCGCACTGATGGCAGCACTGGTGGTCGCCATTGCCAAGGAAACAAAGACCCATCCCATTAAGCTTTTGCCCTTTGCTACACTGGGCTCTTTTGCCGGCGGACTGTCCCCCATTACCCCCTCAGGCATTGTGGCGATTTCCAAGGCAACAGAGAATGGTATTTTAGGTCTTGCGTGGCCGCTGATGTGGAAAATGGCACTGACCAACATCCTGTTTGCGGTGATTCTGTACTTTCTATTCGGCTGCTTCAAGCTGAAAAGCAGCCCGGAGGCCACAAAAGAAAAGCCTGCAGCCTTCAACTGGAAGCAGTGGGCAACCTTGCTGGGTATCGGTGCCACCGCAACTATAGTGGCACTGCCTACAGTGCTGCTGAACCTGCTACCCCAGCTGAAAGCGATACTGACCCCCTTGAAGGACATCAATGTAGGATTGGTGGCTATCTCCGTTTCTGTGATCCTTACCATCATCGGTGCCGCCAACGAAGGGGTAGCCCTGAAGAAAATGCCCTGGGGTACTGTCATTATGATCACCGGTATGGGTATCCTCATCAGCGTCGTCACAGAGCTGGGTGGCATCGAGCTGCTTTCCGGCTGGCTTTCCAGGCTGATGAACCGATTTACCGCAAATCCCATTATCACCGTTCTGGCAGGTGTCATGAGCTGGTTCTCCTCTGCCTCCGGCGTAGTAATGCCTACTCTGATCCCCACAGTTCCCGGTCTTACGGAATCGTTGGAAGGCGTCTCCGCACTGGGTCTGACGGTGGGTCTTTGCGTTGGCGCACATCTGGCGGCCCTCAGTCCCCTGTCCAGCTGCGGCGGTCTGATGCTGGCAGCTTATTCCAGCACCGGTATCGATGCCAAAGAGCGGAACAAAACCTTTGCTCAGCTGTTCCTTATGTCCGCCTGCGGCGTTCTCTTTGCCGGTCTGTTGGCACTGACCGGTCTGTACAATTAAAAATACCAAGGGGGAGTTGCAATGCAACACGCCTTTTAAAATTATAACAAAATTCCGGTTTAGCGAGCAGTTCAAACTCGCACAACCCAATTGTCATTGCGAGCCAGTGCGCACACTGGCGTGGCAATCTCTAGGAGAATACGGATTCTTCGCTTTCGCTCAGAATGACAAGGTGTATCGAAAGTTCTCAATAAACTGGAATTTAAAGGAATCCTTAAAGCGTTAAAAACATTTCTGCAGAAAAGGCGGTCAGCTGCTCTAATGCCTCTTCCCCCAGCTTTTGGGTGATCACCTGGGCCGCCTCTGCCATCCGGGGCGGGCGGGTGGTCAGATTATGGGCATCGGTGCCCAGGAAATGGACATCCCCTTTCCGGAACATACGCAATGCCCACCGGCTGCTGCCGCGCAGCAAAAACGGCTCTGTTCCGCACTGAAACAAAACATCGCTTTCCCGCAGATATTTTATGTACTTAGACAGCTGCCCTTTGTCCCGGTAGCGGTCAATGTGGGCCAGCACCGGTGTCACACCGGCTCTGGTGGACAGTTCGCAAATCTCCTCTACCATCTGGTCTGTCCATTCCCGGAAAGGCATTTCCACCAACAGCAGCTTGGAACCCCCCAGCTGCAAAAGATCCAGCTGATCACTGTGGCTGATCCGGTCAAAGTAAGAGACCTCTGCACCCAACAGAATTTCCGGCATTTCCGCCGGATCGTAGGGAATCTTTCCGAAGGCTTCCTGCCGCCGCTGCAAAAAGGATTCTGGAGTATCCTTGGAGCAGTAAAAATGGGGAGTGGCAACCACCGCCCTGATCCCCTGCTTTTTCATTTCCTTTAAAATAGCCACACTTTCCTCCGGGGTTTTGGCGCCGTCGTCCACACCGGGAAGGATATGGCTGTGAATATCGATCATTGAAAATCACTCCTGACACCGCCAGTATACCACACATATCATCCTATGGCAAGTGATCTTAAATATTGCTATTTTCGCAAATTTAGTATATAATAATTCCAACTTTCTTTCAAGGAGCACACTATGACCGAAATTATCTCTCTGCAGCCGGGAATCACCCTGCGCTGCTTTGACGATACCCGCTTCAAGCAGGGCTGCATCAGCATCCAGCTGGTGCGTCCCATGTGCCGGCAGGAGGCCGCGCTGAATGCGCTGATCCCGGCGGTTTTGCTCCGGGGAACTATCAGCGCACCGGACCTGCGCAGCATTACGCTGCGGCTGGACGATCTGTACGGTGCGGCAGTGGGGCCTGTCGTGCGCCGCATCGGTGATTATCAGACCACCGGTCTTTCCTGCGGTTTTATTGCCGACCGGTATGCCATGGACGGGGACAGTGTTTTGGAGCCGATGCTCCGGTTTATGGAGCAGCTTTTGCTGGAACCGGTGACGGAAAACGGGATTTTCCGGGCAGATTATGTCCGCAGTGAAAAGAAAAACCTGATCGCCAACATTGAGGCCCAGCGAAATGACAAGCGGGTCTATGCCAACTCTCAGCTTTTAAAGAAAATGTGCCGGCAGGATTCCTTTGGCATTCCCCGGCTGGGCACGGTATCGCAGGTGCGGAAGATCACACCCAAAAGTGCCTGGGATCACTACCAAAAGATCCTCCGGGAAAGCCGCATCGATGTGTTTTATGTGGGTCATACGGATACTGCCGCTTTGGCAAGCCGGTTGACCACTTTGTTCGACAAGATCGATAGATGTTATGTAAACCTTCCGGAGCAGACACCCCTTCAGGGCAAGCCTACCGGCAGCCACACCGAGGAAATGGAGGTTTCCCAGGGCAAGCTGGCTATGGGCTTTACCACCCCCATTACCATCCGGGACCCGGAATTTGCCGCGATGCAGGTATGCAATATGATCTTTGGCGGTGGTATGACCAGCCTGCTGTTTATGAACATCCGGGAAAAGCTCTCCCTTTGCTATGACATCGGCTCCGGCTACCACGGCTCCAAGGGCCTTGTTACCGTTTCCGCCGGTATTGATTTTGACAAATACGAGTTGGTTCGGGAGAAAATTCTGGAACAGCTGGAGATCTGCAAACAGGGCAAATTCACGGCAGAGGAGTTAAACGCTGCCAAGCAGGGCACTGTTTCCAGTCTCCGGGGGGTCCACGATTCCCCCGGCGCGATCGAAAATTACTACGCTACCGCTGCCCTCAGCGGTCTGGATATGACCCCGGCGCAATATATTGAGGCGGTGCAGCAGATCACCGCGGAGCAAATTTGCGCCGCGGCCAATACCCTGCAGCTGCATACCGTATATTTTTTAAGGGGGTATGACGATGGAACTGCGTAACTACCCCGCTTTGGGCGAGCAGCTTTATTGGGATAAGCTTGAGAACGGCTTGACCATTGCGGTGCTGCCCCGCCCCGGCTTTACCAAGAAACTTGCCTATTTTGTAACGGATTTCGGTGCCATCCACCGGGAATTTACCCTGGAGGGCAAGCCCTACACCGTCCCCGCCGGCATCGCGCACTATCTGGAGCATAAAATGTTCGATATGCCCGGACGGGATGTTTCCGCGGAATTTGCCGCCTTAGGCGCAATTCCCAACGCATTTACCAGCTACGACCTGACCGCCTACTATTTTTCCTGCACCGCCCATTTCCCCCAGTGCCTTTCTCTGCTGCTGGAATTTGTTTCCACCGGCTATTTTACAGAGGAAAGCGTACAGAAGGAGCAGGGCATCATCGGGCAGGAGATCGGTATGAACGAAGACAGCCCCGATACCCGGATCTTTGAAAATCTGATGCAGGCTATGTATCGGGAGCATCCGGTAAATGTGCCGATTTTGGGCACGCGGGAGTCCATCAGCCGGATCTCCCCGGAGCTGCTATATGCCTGCCACCGGGCTTTTTACCGTCCCGGCAATATGCTTTTGTGCGTGGTGGGCGATGTGGACCCGGAAGAGGTCAGTGCCATTGCAAAAAAAGTTTTGGGCAGCCGCCCCGATCCCACTGTCACCCGGACACAGGCGTGGCAGGAGGAAATGACCTGTCCCGCAGAGGTTACCTCCACCAAAATGGAGGTGGCAATGCCAATGTTTCAGCTTGCCTTCAAGTGCGAACCGCCGGATAACGGCGAGGAGGCAGTGATATACGAGGCTGTGGGCGAGCTGGCAGCGGAGGCACTGTTTGGCGAATCCTCTCCCCTGTACCTGCAGCTTTACGAAAAGGGCCTGATCGACCCCTCCTTCGGCGGCGGCTTTGACACCATCGACGGTATGGCAATGCTCACCGCCTCCGGCGACAGCAACTACCCGGAAAAGATCCGGGAGGCCATTTTAAAGCAGGCAAAACACTTGGTGAAAAACGGGATCCCGGAGGAAGATTTCCTGCGGATGAAGCGCAGTGCCCTGGGCAGACGCATCCGGGAGCTGGACAGCTTTGATTCCACTGCGTTTCGCATCTGCGCCTATTACTTTTCCGGGTTCGATTACTTTGATTTTCCCCGGATCTATAAGAAAATCGAGGCAAAGCAGCTGCTTTCCTTCCTGGATACGGTGGTGATCCGGGAGCGCTGCAGCCTGTCGGTAATTTATCCTAAGGAGACATAAGCTATGGTAGAGTATGACGTAAGTAAATTTTCCAAGATCGCCTTCCCCCTCTTTGGGCTGGAAGTGGATCCTCCCCGGAACTTTTCCCTCTTTGGGCTGAACATCCAGTTTTACGGGGTGATCATTGCGGTGGGTCTGATGCTAGCGGTGATTTACGGCATTCGCCGCTGCCGTCAGTTTGGCTTAAAGCAGGACGACATTTTGGACGGCGTTCTGTGGATCGTTCCCTTTGCCATCCTCTGCGCCCGTGCCTACTACTGCATCTTTGAGTGGGACCGGTATGCGGACGACCCTATTTCCGTACTGTATATCTGGAAAGGCGGTTTAGCCATTTACGGCGGTGTCATCGGTGCTGCCATCGGTGTTTTGGTATTCTGTCTGATCAAAAAGCTTCGCATCGGCGCGGTGCTGGACCTTGTGGCACTGGGCTTTCTCATCGGTCAGAGCATTGGCCGCTGGGGTAACTTCTTTAACCGGGAAGCTTTCGGTGAACCTACCGATATCTTTATCCGTATGGGTCTTTACGACTTTGTAGCAGAAAAATACACCTATTTCCACCCCACCTTCCTCTATGAATCCCTGTGGAATCTGGTGGGCTTTGTGGCACTGCACTTCCTTTCCAAAAAGCGGCAATACGACGGTCAGATCGCCTTGGGCTATGTGTTCTGGTACGGTCTGGGCAGAACCTTCATTGAGGGTCTGCGAACCGATTCCCTGTTCATTGGTAATTTCCGGGTCAGTCAGCTGCTTGCTGCCTGCACCTGCTTTGTGGCCGCCGGTGTGCTGCTGTTTATGGCACTGCGCAAGCACGACAGACGCAACCTCTTTGTACACGTAGTTGCCAGAAGAGAAGCGGAAGCTGCCGCCCTTGCCGCCGCAGAAGCAGAAGCCGCAGCCGCTGCGGAAG
>JAZNRQ010000162.1:0-4574 GCA_045590735.1 Faecousia sp.
AACCGGAACATTGAAGTCAGAGGCACCCAGCGGGATCACGACGCACAACCGGAAAACGGTGTGCGGTCCTACATCACCAATCTGTAACTGCAAAAACGGCAAAATCATATAGAAGTTATCGACCAGCTGCGCACCATCCCCGGTGTCCTATATCTGGAAGAACTGTAAACAAGTAAGTACCTGAGCCAAGTTGTGTTGGCTCAGGTGCCTATTTTTCTCTGTATTTTCCGGAGCGACCGCTTTTAAAATCACCCATCGCTTACTCATATTCCGGTTTATCGAGCTGTTGCGATAACCACCCTTAATGCACCGAAACCCTGAATAGCACGATCGAAAGTGCGCGCCGGGGGAGGTCTTGGAGGGGGTGGCTTTGAGAGCGGGAGCTGTTAGGCTCAACGCCCCTCCAAGCCGCATCTTTGGGTACTTTCTGTGCGGGAGCAGAAAGTACTGCCGCCGGCAGGCACCAGTACGAACAATTATCATAAAGTTCTAGTTTTATCGGGAGATTGCTACGTCGCTGCGCTCCTCGTAATGACCGCGGGCCGTTGTGCCTCAATCGGCCCCTACAAGGTGTTCAAATTGTTTTGGAGATTGCCACGCCAGTGTGCGCACTGGCTCGCAATGACAATTGGGTTGTGCGAGTTTGAACAGCTCGATAAATTGGACTTTAATTTTCAGTTTTCAACTCTCAATTCACAATTAAAATAGCACTGCCGGTTTTTCCGGCAGTGCTATTTTCGTATTTAGTTTTCCGGAAGAGGATCGCCGTTTGCAATATCCAGATAGGGATTTGCCAAAGCGAAATTAACGGATGCCAATGCATCTGCCCGCATCTGCTCGTCAAATTTCAAATCCGCCGGATACTTGGAGTTTCTGTGGTGCGCACCGACAGGCACTTCTGTCAGATTAACGCCACTAATCTGATCTAACTGCATAATCTTTGCATACCAGGTGTAAGCAACGATCAGTCTGCCATAGTCGTTCATATGGGTCCAGTCACGGTAGATTTCCTGATCGGTCCTGCCACAGACATATTGGGCATACTCCACTGCCGTGGCAGCCGGAATGACGCTCTCAATATACTTTTCACCCAGGAAATCGGTGCAATCTTCCAGATATTTTTCCGTGTAGTTGAGAATCCTGTCAATCAGGAGTTCCCGCTGAAAAACACCGTTTTCATCGCTGTAATACTGCTCCACATAGGTTTTATACCAGCTTAGATTGGGGTGGGAAAGAGCAGAAGATGCGCTTATGTAGTTATCATAATCGTCCGGGTTGGTCCAGGTCATATGGAACAGGATTCTTGGCTTATTCTCCTGATTATTATAGAGGTAGTTCAGCACCGTCATATAGTCGGAGGTCTTGTAATACTCCTCCCGGCCTGCCCGGAAGTTTGCATCCTGGATCACGATCACATCCCACTGCTCATCCTGCAGAGCATAGAGACCGGTGGTTTCCTTGGTGATGGTCCACGCGCCGTTCACATTGGTCTTATCCTTCTTATAGTAGTCGTACTCCGGCAGGTTGTTTGTGAGGAACTTGGCATGGTTTTCCATACTGCAGCCGCTGTAGTACAGCGCACCAACAACGATGTCCTCTTCCAATTCTGCATCCAACACCTCATAGAGAAGCCCTGTACCGTCCAAGCCGTGGCTGTGACCCAGGCTCAAAACCTTCAAAGTACCCTCTTTCTCCTTAGCTTCAGCCAGATTTGGCAGCTGCATTCCGGACAGGCATTCGGAGAACTTCTTGTACAGCTCCACCGCGCCCTTTGCCTGCACTTGTGAAAGATCTGCCAGGACCGCATCCACCGCTTCCAGTTGCTCCGCTAGGGTACGACTGACCGGTTGCCCCAGCAACACCTGACCGTCTGTGGTTTTCGCATAGGCTCTGCCAAAGACCTGCGTGCGTAAATTCCGGTTGTTTTTCAAATTGGGGTTGGTCGTTTTCAAAATGTTTTTCAGAATTGTACTGGAAGCATTGCCCAAATTGCCCACCGGGCCGCTTTCAAAGCCGGTAAAACTGGAATATTTACAAGCAGTTTCCAAATTCTCCGCAGTAGGTGTATCCATAACACTCAACGCCACACCGTAGGAGCTGATCTGTACTGCGGCTTTTTCGTCTGCAAGGAAGTGACTCTTGTAGTAAAGTCCCGCCTGATCCGGACGCAAGCTCATTGCATAGATTTGCAGCTTTACCCGATGGAAGGAATACGCCCCATTCTCAATCACCGCAAGATAGCTATCCTCTGCAAACTCTGTACCTGCGGACAGGCCCTTAACTTCGCCACCGGTGACGGTCAGTTTGCCGTACTTACCGTCCGCTACCGTATAGTCGTCTGTTTGGCAGTCAAAGCCATAGACCGTTACACCGTCGGATAGGGTCAAAACAGCAGACTGTCCATTCAGATCCAAGTACAGATCTTTTGTTACGGAAACCGCCTGCGTACTGCTCTTAAGCAGCTTTACATAGCCCTCATCACAGGCATCGACGGCTTCCTGCAATGTATCGTAACCATTGGCACCGGTGCTGCTGTAGGTCGCAGCAACTGCGTCCAACCCAAAGGACGACACAACCAATACACCGTCTTTAGAAACCAGCGCATACCCTCTGCCATTGACACAACTCAGCTTTGCGCCGGAAATATCCGCACCTGCGCAGGTGCCAACGGGCATTTCCTCCAGGATAGCCTGAGCCTCCGGGAAGCGGATCGCCGCAGTTCCCGTATAGGTGCCGGTAACCGTGATCGGCTGGGTGTCTTTTTGGCAATAGATCTCTTCCACGCTGCCGTTGCCGGACAGCTTTACCTTAGCGCTGGTACTGCTCAGATAGACGCACTCACCAAGACCACCGGTGGGCACAGTACCGGAGGTGATCTCACCGCCACTTACATTCAGCTGGGTACTGCCGGCCATATAAACAGCCGCACCATATCCGTTGGTCGTCAGCTCATAGCCGGAGATCACCAGATCGCCGCCCTCCAGCTTGCCACCGTACAGATTTAGCGCACCCTTAGACAGGTACGCCACACCGCCGGTACCAACACCGTGACCGGTACCGTTTTGCACCATTTTGTAAGTACCGCCGTATATATTCAAAACAGCACCGGTACCGTTAATGGCCAATGTGCCTCCGGTGGGGTTATTTGTACCGGAAGTGCCGGTGACAGTGCTTCCGCCAACGGTATCCATAATATTCAGCTGTCCGTTTTCACCTACGTGAAACGCTCTTCCGTTGGTATATACATTTTTGCCGTACAAATCCAGGCAGACCTGCGCACCGTTCTTGGCATTGAGCTGCAGATTCGTGTAGTCTGCGGACAGATACAGATGGTGCCGCCCGGAAGTTCCGAACAGACCTGTATTACCGCTGACAGGTTTCCAGTTAACCAGCGCATTGCAATGCTGACAAATATGACGCGTCGCCGTAGGTGTAAAAGACTTTAACACCAGATTATTACCGCTTTTTTGGATCTCATAGCCGTTGCCGTTGGTGCAGAACAGCTCCGCCCCGGAAATATCCGCATCGGTAGCAATGCCCACCACCGTGCCGTCAGCAACACTGACCGCATCGGTAAAGCAAATATTTGCCCTGCCGGTATAGGTACCGGTAATTGTAATATTGCCATTTTTTGCAACACTGCAGATCTCTGCCACTTTTGCATTTTGGGAAAGTGTAACTTTTGCGCTGGATCCGCCCAAGAATACGCAGGAGCCCTGTCCGCCATCCGGAACAACGCCGGAGGTGATCTCACCGCCGGAAATGTTCAGCTTGCCGCCACCATACACAAAAACAGCAGCACCGCAACCATTGTAGGTCGTAAGACCGGGGGAAATGACTAACTCAGCGCCTTCGATCTTGCCACCAAGCATTTCCATCGTGCCGCCGCTTTCAATGCCGACAACACCACCCTTACCAAGTCCGTGACCGGTATCATCCTTCTTAAACCGCAGAGTGCCACTATATAACCGGATCGTACCGCCGTTAATTGCTGCCAAACTGCCAGAAGCCGTATTGTTATTGCCGGTAGATCCGCAGATATAACCACTCTTTGCTGCAGAGCTGTCCATAATGTTCACAACACCTCTGGCAATCAGAGCCCGGCCATTGGTATTGATACTGTGACCGTTCAGATCCAGGCAAATGGTAATGCCGGTCACACCCTCATCGGTCACCAATTGCGCCGGAGTCACATCTTTATCCAGATAATAATGATAATGTCCAGCAGGCAGGCCTTTCCAGGAAGCAGGCAGAACCTCCCAATTCTGCACCGTACCGCAGGCCTGACAAGTGGTAGGTGTATCCGTACCAGCAGTCGCTACCACGGTCACCAAGCAGCACAACACCGCTGCCATAACAATATAAAATGCTTTTTTCATAAGAAAACCTCCTTATTGGTAGGATAGCATTATATTTTCAAATTCCGGTTTATCGAGCGATTACAATTTTCGTTGTCATTGCGAACCAGTGACCGATGTCACTGGTGTGGCAATCTAAAAACCAAGTGTTACCAATAGATTGCCACGCCAGTTTGCGAACTGGCTCGCAATGACAATATAGGTTATACGAATTTA
>JAZNRQ010000163.1:0-2983 GCA_045590735.1 Faecousia sp.
ACTCAACGCCTCCCCGGGTCGCATCTTTGGGTACTTTCTGTGCGAAACCAGAAAGTACCGCCGCCGGCAGGCACCGGAAAAATCGAAAAAGAAAAGTCTTGCTTTTAATCGGGAGATTGCCACGCCAGTTTGCGAACTGGCTCGCAATGACAATTGGGTTGTGCGAGTTTGAACTGCCCGCTAAATTGGAATTTGAAGAATATATGAGGTATTTATATGCTGCCGGAAGAATTTTTGAGTAGAATGCAGAAACAGCTGGGAGAAGAATACCCGGCATTTCTGGAATCTTTGGAGCGTCCCCGGGCGGTGGCACTGCGGTTCAATCCCCTGAAAGGGGAAAAGCCCGCGCTGCCTTTTGTAACGGATCCGGTGCCTTGGGAACCGGAGGGGTATTATTATGACCCTGCCCAAAGACCCGGCTTGCACCCATATCACGAAGCTGGCGTATACTATTTACAGGAGGCCAGCGCAATGGCACCGGTGACCCTTTTGGATCCCCAACCGGGGGAGCGGGTCTGCGACCTTTGTGCGGCACCCGGCGGAAAGACCACCCAAATTGCCGGAAGAATGGCTGGGGAAGGGTTTCTGCTGTGTAATGAAATAAATCCCAAGCGGGCAAAGATCCTCAGCCGCAATATAGAGCGGATGGGTGTTGCCAACGCTTTGGTGACTAACGAGCATCCCCAGCGGCTGGCTGATCGCTATGCCGGTTACTTTGACCGGGTTCTGATCGATGCCCCCTGTTCCGGTGAGGGAATGTTCCGGAAAGAGGAAGCGGCGGTTACGGATTGGAGCGTGGAGACGGTGCAAATGTGCGCCCACCGGCAGGCTGAGATTTTGGACAGCGGCGCAGCCTTGGTGCGCCCCGGTGGCAGATTGGTGTACTCCACCTGCACCTTCGCACCGGAAGAGGATGAGCAGGCGGTGGCGGCATTTTTGACACGTCACCCGGAATTTGCACCGGAAGCGGTAGAAGCACCCTGGTTTGAAAAGGGAGAAAACGGCACATTCCGTATGTGGCCTCATAAGCTGTTGGGAGAGGGACATTTTGCGGCAGTCCTGCGGAAAAGCGGTGAAGAAGAGCTACCGAATCCGACCTTCTCCCGGGAGCATCTGCCCAAATTGTGGGATAGCTTTGCAAAAGAAATGGGCATCCATTTGCCCGATGGCTATCCGGTTACTTTCGGTGGGCGGCTTTACTGGGCACCGGTGCAGATGCCGGATATCCGGGGCATTAAGGTGCTGCGTCCCGGGCTGGAGCTGGGAGAACTGAAAAAGGACCGGTTTGAGCCGGCACACGCCCTTGCCCTGTGGTTGAAAAAAGTCGAAAGCTGTCTGCGTTTTCCCGCGGAAAGTATGGAAATTGCTGCTTATATGCATGGTGAGACCATTCCCTGTAACCGGAAGGGCTGGTGTCTTGTGTGCGTTGACGGATTTTCACTGGGATGGGGAAAAGGTGACGGAAATGTTCTCAAAAACCACTATCCCAAGGGTTTACGGCGATAAGTTGCGTAAATTTGTGCTTTACATAACAAGATGTATATGCTATAATTTACAAGGCTAAATGAATAATTCGCAAGGAGAGGATCTTCCTTGGCTAGATATGAAATTACAGGCGGTACACAGCTGAACGGCGAAGTTACCATCAGCGGCGCAAAGAATGCGGCACTGGCAATTCTGCCCGCAGCGCTTCTGGTAGAGGGTAAATGCCGTGTTGAAAATGTACCGGATATATCGGATGTACGGGTTTTACTGGATATTTTGGCAGATATCGGCGCGGTCATTACCCGTGAAGAACCCGGCACCGTGGTGCTGGATTGCACCAATATTACAAAGACAAATCCTAACCCTGAGCTGGTGCGTAAAATGCGCGCAAGCTATTATCTGATGGGTGCGCTTATGAGCCGGTTTGGTACTGCCAATGTGGCACTGCCTGGCGGCTGTAATTTTGCCTCCCGCCCCATTGATCAGCACATTAAAGGCTTCCGTGCCCTGGGTGCCGATGTAGAGGAGACGGACGAATATGTTAAGATCCAGCCGGGTCCTGAGGGACTTCGGGGCAACCGGATCAGTCTGGACGTGGTCAGCGTCGGCGCAACGGTCAATATTATGATGGCGGCGGCATTGCTGCCGGGTCAGACGGTGATCGAAAATGCCGCCAAAGAGCCCCACATCGTTGACCTTGCCAACTTCCTTAATACCATGGGCGCCCGGATCTCCGGTGCCGGTACCGACACGGTGAAGATACGTGGTGTGGAGCGTCTGTTTGAAGGTACTTATGCGATCATTCCCGATCAGATCGAGGCCGGTACTTACCTGGCAGCGGTTGCTGCGGCAGGAGGCAATGTGCTTGTGAAGAATGTGATCCCCAAGCACATGGACTGCATCACTTCCAAGCTGCAGGAAATGGGTGCAAAGGTGATCAATTACGATGATGCGATTCGCATCCAGTCCCAGGGAAATCTGCGGCAAACTACGGTAAAGACCCGTCCCTATCCCGGATTTCCCACAGATATGCAGGCACAGATCTGTGTATGTATGGCACTTGCCAGCGGTGTCAGCCGCTTAACGGAAAATGTCTATGAGACCCGGTTCTTCGGCTACTGCTCAGAGCTGCAGGAGATGGGCGCGGATATTTTGATCAACGGAAAAACTGCGATCGTCACCGGTGTACAGCGTCTGCAGGGTGCGGAGGTTGCGGCTCACGATCTGCGTGCCGGTGCGGCACTGATCATTGCCGGTTTGACGGCAGAGGGCATCACTACCGTGCAAAATGTGCATTTTGTGGAGCGCGGTTACGAAAATGTGATAGAGAAGTTCACAGCCCTGGGCGCACAAATCAAGCGAATTGAAGATTAAAGAACACCCGCAAAGCGAAAGGCTTTGCGGGTGTTTTGCTTTCTTAGTTGATGCCATCGGGCAATTAAATTCCGGTTTATCGAGCTGTTCAAACTCGCACAACCCAATTGTCATTGCGAGCCAG
>JAZNRQ010000164.1:0-2048 GCA_045590735.1 Faecousia sp.
CATTACTGCGTAATAGCAGGCTTTTTGCTGACTATCACTGCACGCCATTCCTCTCCCGCCCCTTCGGGGCACCCTCTCCCCGGGAGAGGGTATAATGGGTGCAAATTATAATTTGAAACAGCTCGATAAACCGGAATTTGAAGATCGCAGTATCGTGACCGAGTGACACGCATCGTAACAATTACCGCCAGGGTATCAGAACGAAACTGTCCGCGGCGACTCGCCGCTAAACTCCGAATTTGAAGCGTAACTTGTATCTAAAATCCTATCCCAAGGAGGGGATATTATGTTCTTAACCGCAATCACCCTGGGTGAGGCTGCCATCTATGGCGCGCTGGGCTATGGGGTGGTGTTCTTTGGGCTGATCCTGCTGATGATCGTGGTGATCCTTATGGGTAAATGCTTTACCATCGGTCAGAAAAAGGCAGAAGCCCCCGCACCTGCACCGGTTTCCGAACCGGTACCTGCACAGGCTCTCGGCACTGCCGGTCAGATGAAGCTTTATAATGTAGATCCCAAAACCGCAGCGATGCTGATGGCTATCACCGCCGACAAAATGGGCAAGCCCATTAACGAGCTTCGCTTTATCTCCATCAAGGAGGTAGAAAAATGAATATTTCTGAAATCTTACTGAAACTTTGGACAAACAGCGGCTTCAATCAGATCATTTCCGGCTTCCTCAGCACCAACGGCTGGCAAAACCTGGTGATGATCGCCATTGCCTGTGTGCTGCTGTACTTTGCCATTGTGAAAAAATTCGAGCCGCTGCTGCTGGTGGGCATCGCCATCGGCTGTCTGCTGACCAACCTGACCAACTTCCAGGTCCCGGAAGGTATGGAGCAGATCATTAAGCCTATGTATAACCATAAGCTTTGGACGGCACTTATGAACGGAGAGATTGGCTACGGCACGATCTTAAAGGAAGGCGGCCTGCTGGACATCTTCTATATCGGTGTAAAAACCGGACTTTACCCCTGCCTGATCTTTATGGGTGTAGGCGCAATGACCGATTTCGGTCCTTTGCTCTCTAACCCCAAGAGCCTGCTGCTGGGTGCGGCTGCCCAAATGGGCGTATTTGCCGCATTTATCGGTGCGATTTTGCTGGGCTTTTCCGGCAACGAGGCCGCGTCCATCGGCATTATCGGTGGTGCTGACGGCCCTACCGCCATTTTCCTCACCTCCCGGCTGGCTCCCGGTCTGCTGGGTCCCATTGCGGTGGCAGCTTACTCCTATATGGCACTGATCCCGCTGATCCAGCCGCCCTTTATGAAGCTTTTGACCACCAAAGAACAGCGGAAGATCAAAATGGAGCAGACCCGCACCGTCAGCAAGGCGGAAAAAATCGTGTTCCCCATTGTGGTCACTATTTTTGTTTCGCTGCTGCTGCCGGATACCGCACCGCTGATCGGCTGTCTGATGCTGGGTAACCTGCTGAAGGAGACCGGTGTTACGGACCGGCTTTCCGATACGGTGCAAAATGCGCTGATGAACATTGTTACCATTCTGCTGTCCACCTCCGTGGGCGCAACCATGGTCGGTGAGACCTTCCTGGATTGGAAGACCCTGGGCATCATTGCCCTGGGTGTGGTGGCATTTGTGCTGTCCACCTGCGGCGGTCTGCTGGGCGGTGTGATTATGTGCAAGCTGACCAAGGGAAAGATCAATCCTCTGATCGGTTCTGCCGGTGTTTCTGCTGTTCCTATGGCTGCCCGTGTGGCAAACAAGGAAGGACAGAAGGCAAATCCCACCAATTTTCTCTTAATGCACGCTATGGGCCCCAATGTGGCAGGCGTTATCGGCTCTGCCATCGCCGCCGGCTTCCTGCTGAGCGTATTTGGTTAATAGTCCAATCCCCCACGAAAATGGGGGATTGTTCATTTTCCAGCAGTGTATTCGGCTAAATTCCAATTTATCGAGCTGTTTTAAATTCGTATAACCTATATTGTCATTGCGAGCCAGTGCGCACACTGGCGTGGCAATCTATTGGTAACACTTGGTTTTTAGATTGCCACACCAGTGACATCGGTCACTGGTTCGCAATGACAACG
>JAZNRQ010000165.1:0-3983 GCA_045590735.1 Faecousia sp.
CTTGCGCAGCAAGCATTTTTATCCCCTCATCCGTCAAAAATCAGAGATTTTTGCCACCTTCCCCCAAGGGGGAAGGCTTTATTTGAATTTATCACTTCATACTGCTTTTTGACGGTTGGCGGCTTTTTTGACACTCTGAAAAAGAAGCGGCGCAGGTGCGCCGCTTCTTTTTATCGGTTGGAGTACATTTTTTCGTAGTAATTTTGGTATTCGCCGGAGATGATCTCCTCCCACCAGGGCTTGTTGTCCAAATACCAGGCGATGGTCTTTTTAATGCCGTCGGCGAACTTGGTTTCCGGCAGCCAGCCCAGCTCATTGTGGATCTTGGTGGGGTCGATGGCATAGCGCATATCGTGGCCCTTCCGGTCCGCAACGTGGGTGATGAGGCTTTCCGGCTTGCCCAATTCCTTGCAGATCAGCTTTACAATGTCGATATTCTTCATCTCGTTGTGTCCGCCGATGTTATAGACTTCACCGACTCTGCCTTTGTGAATGATCAGGTCGATGGCCTTGCAGTGATCCTCCACATACAGCCAGTCCCGGACATTCAGACCTTCACCGTAGACCGGCAGAGGCTTGTCGTTCAGGGCGTTGGCGATCATCAGGGGGATCAGCTTCTCGGGGAAGTGATAGGGTCCGTAGTTGTTGTAGCAGCGGGATACTGTTACCGGCAGACCGTAGGTCCGGTGATATGCCATTACCAGCAGATCTGCACCTGCCTTGGAGGAGGAGTAGGGGGAGCTGGTATGGATGGGAGTTTCCTCGGTGAAGAACAGGTCGGGACGGTCCAGAGGCAGGTCGCCGTAGACCTCGTCGGTGGATACCTGATGGTAACGCGCAATGCCGTATTTGCGGCAGGCATCCATCAGCACCTGGGTGCCCAGAATGTTGGTACGCAGGAACACCTCCGGATCTTCGATGGAGCGGTCCACGTGGCTCTCTGCGGCAAAGTTTACAACGATATCCGGCTTTTCCTCCTGGAACAGCTGATACACAGCCTCCCGGTCGCAGATATCGGCCTTCACAAAGCGGAAATTGGGATTGTCCATAACACCCTTCAGGGTGCTCAGGTTGCCGGCATAGGTCAGCTTGTCCAGACAGATGATCCGGTATTCCGGGTACTTGTCCAGCATGTGAAAAACAAAGTTACTGCCGATAAAACCGGCACCGCCGGTGACGACAATGGTTTTTTTCATAACAATTAACCCTTCTTTTCCAGTTCTTCCAGGCGTATCTTATCCCGGATCACATCCACATACTTGCCGTCCAGTACATCCTGCAGGTAACGGCCGTACTGATTGTTTTTGTAGAGCTTAATGACCTCTTCCACCTGCTCCCGGGTGATCCAGCCGTTGATATAGGCGATATCCTCCAGGCAGCCGATCTTACGGTTTTGGTGGTTTTCCACGGTCATCACAAAGTTGGTGGCTTCCACGAGGCTTTCGTGGGTACCGGTGTCCAGCCAGGTAAAGCCTTGACCCAGCAACTCCACATTCAGATCGCCCTGCTCCAGATAGATCCGGTTCAGATCGGTGATCTCCAATTCGCCCCGGGGAGATGGATTCAGATTTTTGGCATACTCCACCACCCGGTTGTCGTAGAAATAAAGACCGGTGACGCAGTAATTGCTCTTGGGATGTTCCGGCTTTTCCTCAATGGAAACTGCCATACCCTCGCTGTCAAACTCCACGATGCCAAAACGGTGAGGGTCATCTACATAGTAGCCAAAGACGGTGGCACCCTTGCCGGAACGGGCGTTGCGTACTGCAGCCCGGAGGCGCTTTTTCAGTCCGTGACCGAAGAAGATGTTGTCGCCCAGAACCATAGCAACACAATCGTTGCCAATGAATTCCTCACCGATAATGAATGCCTGGGCAAGACCGTCGGGGGAGGGCTGCTCCGCATAGCTCAGCCGCAGACCAAACTGATCGCCGTCGCCCAAAAGCTCCCGGAAACGGGGAAGATCCTGGGGTGTGGAAATAATAAGAATATCCCGGATGCCGGCACTCATCAGCACAGACAGCGGATAATAGATCATAGGTTTGTCATATATGGGAAGCAGCTGTTTGGAAGTCACACGGGTCAGGGGATACAGCCGCGTGCCGGAGCCGCCGGCAAGAACGATTCCTTTCATAAATGCAGTCTCCTTTGCATATTTGTATAGGATACTGCCCTTAGTATATCACAGGTGTCACAAAAAGACAAGTCAATAATCTAGCAAGGAAATTTATACAAATATTTACAAAAAAGCAATTGCATTTTAGAGGGTTTTACCATATAATATACCTGCTTCCAAAGTTCTTTGAAAGGAGAATGCGAATTATGAAAAAATTTTTGACCATTTTTTTGGCTCTGGTCATGGTATTGAGCCTTTGCGCCTGTGCCGGCTCCGGTGATGGGGAGAAGGAATCTGCAGCTACCGGCCTGCAGGCTGGCTATGCCCGGGTGAACATCACCCCGGACTTTTCCGTGGGCCTGGGCGGCTACTCGGATATGGAGACCCGCCGCAGCGAGGGCTTTATCGACTACATCTACATTACCTGCATCGCCCTGACCGAGGGCGAGGAGACCATCCTGGTCTACACCCTGGATAACTGTGCAGCCAGCGCAGGCGTGGCAAATGCCCTGCGTGATGTGATCACACCTGCCACCGGTATTGCAGCGGAGAAGATCTTTGTGGGTGCTACCCACTCCCACTCCTGCCCCTCTTTGGGCTATCTGGATGATGCAGGTACAAAGTATTATCAGTTGGTGAAGGATGCAGCGGTGGAGGCAGCAAAGACTGCACTGGAAGATCGGGCAGCTGCAACCATCCTGGCAACGACCCCAGTGGTGGAGAAGATGAACTTTGTCCGTCACTATGAGATGGCAGACGGTACCTATGCCGGCTCCAACTTCGGTGATTTCTCCAAGCAGATCGTGGGCCACGCCACCGATACCGACCCCCAGATGGTGCTGGTCAAGTTTGACCGTCCGGAAGAGAAGCAGGATATTCTGCTGATCAACTGGCAGGCGCACCCGGACCATGGCACTGCCAACGGCAGAACCAACATTTCCGCAGACTTCCCCGGCGCAATGCGTGAGAAGGTCATGGCGCAGACCGGTATGCATGTGGCATACTTTACCGGTGCTTCCGGCAACCAGAACCCCTCCAGCAGAATTACGGAAGAAAATCACGGTCTGGGTATGAAGGAATATGGCGAAAAGCTGGCAGATTACGCCCTTGCGGCACTGCCTGAGCTGAAGCCTGTAGAGGGCAGCGGTATTAAGACCAAACGGGTCATGTTTGACGCAGAGATCGACCACAGCTGGGATCACCTGCTGCAACAGGCCAACGAAGTTTACGACCTGTGGAAAACTGCCGGCAAGTCCGCAGGCGATGCCCTGGGTAAGCAGTATGACTTCACTTCTTCCTACCAGGCCCGTGCCATTAAGAGCCGTGCGGCTATGGGTGCTACCCAGCAGATGGAGCTGAATACATTCTCTGTGGGCGGCATTGGCTTTACCACCGGTACTTACGAAATGTTCTCCGACCACGGCCTGTATGTGAAGGAGCACTCTCCCTATGATGTTACCTTTATTATCACCGGCTGTTCCGGTTATCTTCCTTCTGAGGAAGCATACGACTACCGTTCTTACGAGGCTGACACCGGCTACTACGCCAAGGGTACTGCTGAGAAGCTGGCAGAGCAGTATGTAGAAATGCTCAACGAGATCAAGTAATATAAAATCCGGCTTAGCGGCGAGTCGCCGTGGACAGTTTCGTTCTGATACCCTGGCGGTAATTGTTACGATGCGTGTCTCTCGGTCACGATACTGCGATCTTCAAATTCCGGTTTGTAGAGCGATTACAATTTTCGTTGTCATTGCGAACCAGTGACCGATGTCACTGGTGTGGCAATCTCAAAAACCAAGTTGTAACAATAGATTCCCACGCCAGTTTGCGAACTGGCTCGGAATGACAATTGGGTTATGCGAGTTTG
>JAZNRQ010000166.1:0-24116 GCA_045590735.1 Faecousia sp.
CAAACTCGCACAACCCAATTGTCATTGCGAGGGGTAGCGCACACTGGCGTGGCAATCTATTGGTAACACTTGGTTTTTAGATTGCCACACCAGTGACATCGGTCACTGGTTCGCAATGACAACGAAAATTGTAATCGCTCGATAAACTCCGAATTTGAAGATGGAAGTATCGTTACCGAGTGGCTTTTATCGTAACGATCATCGCCAAAATATCAGAACGAAATTGTCCGCGGGCACTGCCCGCTAAATTGGAATTTGAATACAGACCCCCAGGCACCGGAAGAAGATGCCTGGGGGTTAAATTTACAGATGTTTATTTGCAAATTCCATCAGCCGCAACCAGTCCTGACGACTGAAATAGTGGGTGCCGGTACGCAGATGGTAGCCGAGCCTACCTTCCAGGAAGCATTCATCCGGCTGTGCCAGATGGTCACATTGGAAGTCGCCGCCAAAAGCCGGTGCTGCTGCAAGGCAGCTCAGCTGCTCGGAAACGGGATCTGCCCAGGCATCTTCGGTGGCACTGCCTACCAGTACGCACCGGGGGGCAATGGAGGCGATCAGGAAATGCTGATCAAAGGGCATTTCCTCCTCTTTGTGCGCATATTTATAGTAGTTTTCGCAGAACCAGTGGGGGAAGGCGGAGGTGATTACGGCGACGCTTTCACCGCCTTTTCCGCGGCTAATGGCAGCACCGGTGCAGCCGGAGTTGTTGGAACAGCCGATGGCAAAGCGTTCGTCGGTGGCGGCGGTGAACAGGGCAGTTTTACCCAGACGGGAGTGACCGCACACAATGGCTTTTGTAGTATCCAGGTCGTCTGTAGTTTCTGCATAATCCATCACACGCTGTGCCGCCCAGGCCCACATAGCGATCTTGCCGGCATCGGTAGGACCGCGCTTGCCGTCAGGATAAAGCACCCGGGCCAAACCGGTGTCGAAGGGCTTTTTGTCCTCGGTGACATCGTTGTAGCAGAAGGACAGCACACCAAAACCGTTGTCCACCAATTCTTCCGTGGGCATATACCGGTCAAAGATATCGGGACGGAAATTGATATGGATAAAGAACGGATGCTTTTTTCCGTCGTTGGGGACGGTAGCGTAGAAGGGGAAGGAATAGGGCTTGCCCTTCACCACGCAGTGGGCGACGATCTTTTCGCACCGGGCTTGTCCGGCACAGCAGCTGGGAAATACCTTGCCGCAGTTTTCAAAAGCCAAGTACTCCGGCTTGGGAGGTAGGTATCCGTAAACTTCCCGTTGCAGGATTTCCAGCATTTCTTCCCGGGAAAGAAGTTGGGGAACATTTCGTTGTGCCAAAAGCTGAGAAAGCATTGGATCATCTCCTTTTTTATTGTGCCATCAGTATAACATCCAAAATAAAAAAATGCAATCAAAAAGCGCGTGATGCACACGCGCTTTTTGATGTTATTCAGCAATACCTACAACAACTCTTTGCTGATCGAACAACAGCTTGGATGAGGGATTAGCAAGGATTTCCTCTGCTACCGACAGATCCTTTGCCAGCAGGGTAATACGGTTGCCCTTTTCATCCAACGTTTCAAAGCTGTAGAATCCGTTTTTAACCGGTGTAAATACATCCAAAGAGGGTGCCAGCGTGTAATAGGTCACACCGTCACTTTGGGGAACGAAAGGATCTCTTACATAACCGGCAGGCTTTTGCGCCTGGGTTCTGCCGGTTTTAGAGAACAGCTCCGTCAGCAGATCTTTTTGGGTCTGCTCGATGAGTTCGGCCGTTCCTTTGGGGAAGGATGTGATGCTTACCTCATAAGCGTGGGTCCATTCGAAGGATTCCGGGGTAGGCAGGTAGCCGTTGGCGCCGTTGGCGCAGGAGGCATAGAAGGTCATTTGATAGGGGGAGCTTTCCTTTACTGCCATAGCATTGGTGTCAAAGGTTTCAAAGGGTGCGGTGATCATAGCAAAATCACCGATGGAAAATCCGTTTATATAAATTTTTCGTTTGTCGCCGTATTTGGATTCCTTTTCCAACACCTTTTGCAGCAGAAACAGGTCGGTTTTTTCAACAGTTTGACCGTTTTCCAATGCATCAACAGCTGTTTCTGCCAGCAGCTGACCCAACTCTATATAGGTGCGGTCGTGCTTTGCCATTTCCGATTGGAGCATAGTAGCGGTCATCAGGTTGCCGGCAGCGCCCTGAATGAAAACTGCGTGGCAATCCTGGGCAGCTTCCAAGCTTTCCCGCATTGCGCCGGGGAAATCGCTGGTAATGGCTTTTTTGCTGACGTTGGCACAGGGATGTGCCTGCCAGTTGACCAAAATAATCGGTTTGCCGCCTTCCCGGGTGATTTTCAGCGCTTGCAGCAGATTGTCAGATTCACCGAAATAGCCGTACCAAGTGGCACCTGCAGGCATTTGCAGTGCAGTATAGGCGGCATACTCACCGTTGGTCAGCAGGTAATGGCGCACGGAATTGGCACCGTCGGTGCGGCCAAAACCGGTCTCCAGATTCTGAATGGGCTTTCGGTCTTCCATTGCCTGTTTGGCAATAGAAACTACCGTGTCGGTCAGCTTGTCCACATAGTCCATAACCTGCGGATCGGAAAGGCGGACGGCAATGCTGCTGTGATCGTGGGTACAATGGAAAATAATGTTTTCAAAAGGGATACCGGTTGCTTCTGCAATGGTGCTGCGCATAATATCAGCCTGAGAAGCATGCAGAAGATCCAGCGTAATGATCATTACAGAACAGCCTTTTGAGTCAGTGATTGCGGTGCAGGTGGCATACAGAGGCTTTTCCACGTATTCAGACCATCGGTACTGGGCATCGTCATCCCCGCTGTAGCCATCCAGGGGCAAAGAGCCTTCCGGTGTAATATCCGCATTGCTGAAGCCGGCGGACAGTACACCCGGTGCTTCCTGTTTTTCTTCACCGCAGCCGGTAAAGATTCCGCAGCACAAGGTAAAAACAAGTATCAATGATATCCATTTTTTCATACATATCACCTCACGGTTTTAGTAAGACGAATATAGCACAGATATTTTCGGACGTCAATACTTTTACGCAATTTATTGGAATAAAATTCTAAAAAATATATTTTGACGACGAATATCTGTTCTAAACCGGGCGGCAGGAATAGCTTCAAATTTCGATTTATAGAGCAGTTGCAAACACGCACAACCCAATCGTCATTCCGTGTCAGTTCGAAAATTGGCGTGGGAATGTATGATAACTTGATTTTTGAGATTGCCAATATAGAACTGCCGGGATGCGTTGCAGCATCCCGGCAGAGACATTAAAATTCTTCTTCTGTTAAGGTGAGCAGTTCCCGAATGGCATCGGTAAGTACGGTCAATTCTCTGTTGCTGCCGCACATTTGCCGCAGCTTGTGGCGGATAGGCAGATCGCTGCGCACCAGACGCATCAGTTTGTCCTTGTCGCCTATTTGGCTGAAAAGGATCCGGTCACGGCACCGATCCATCACATCGCTGTTATCGTGGATCAGCGGCGTTCCGCTGACGGAAAGAGTAATTTCTTCTGTTGTTGCGGCTGTTACGGTAATTTGGGTGGTGTTGGTTTTTGAAATTCGCTTAATTTCCGCACCGGGCAGATTGACGGTAACGGTTGCATCCTTGTGGAATCCCCGCAGATTTATGACCCAAGTCCGTCTTTCGGGGATCAGAGAAAGGTCGCCGGTGGCAGCGGCAATATTAAATACCGCCCGGTCACCCCAGCTTAGCGTCATTCGGGTAGTGGCGGAAGCACCGGTTTGGTAATCACCTGTGTCTTCATAGAGGGCAAAGCTGCCGTCTGCACCGGGGAATACCGTCACTTCCATTTTTTCAGAGTTTATCAGCCGATTGTCCTCATACTGCGCCATCGGTACAATGGCACCGGCTTTTGCCAGTACAGGCATATCCTGCAAATGCCGATGCAGGTTGATTTTTCTGCCCCGCTGGCTGTGGTAGTGCAGACCGGTAAAGAAATCAAACCAATCACCCTTAGGCAGCCAGGCGGTTACCCTGCCGGTAAGGGTAGTTGGGTCCTGAGGTGTGGTAATGGGCGCCACTACCAGCTCTGTACCGAACCAGAACTGGTTGGGCACTTCGTAGGCTGCCTGACACTTGGGGTGGCTGTAATACATCGGTTGGATCAGCGGCAGCAGCTGCGTATGGGTTTTGTAGTTCATCGTATAAAGATAGGGGAACAGATTATGTCGCAGCTTCAGCCACTTTTTCATAATGCTTTGGGCAGGTTCCGGATAGCACCAGGGTGCTTTGCTTAAAAATTCGCTGTTGGTGCTGTGAAGCCGGTTGATGGGTGAGAACACACCCAGTTGCAGCCACCGTACCTGCAGTTCATCATCCCGGTAGCCGCACATATGACCGCCAATATCGTGGCTCCAGGCGGTGTAGCCGATGTTGGTGGCGGTAGCGGTAAAGTAGGGTTGGAAATCCAGCGCCTCCCAGGTTACATAGGTGTCGCCGGAGAAGCCTACAGGGTAGCGCTGGCTGCCGGGTCCGGAGTAACGGGAGAAGAACATAGGCCGCTTGCCGCTGCGGGAAATGTCCAGAATGTGCAGGTGATTCAGCATCCACAGAGGGTTAAGACGCTCCCGGGGATCTTTATACTGACCGGGCAGGTTTCTTTCGTGGATCCAGCTGTAGTCTGTGCCTTGCTGCCAATCCATCCACCAGAAGTCCACGCCGTCTTCTTCGTAAGGGTGGTGCAAAATATCAAAGTAATTTTCCATAAATTCCTTTGACAGAATGTTAAATGGAACAGGATCGCCGCTTTCCGGATCCATACCGCAGGCAGCGGCCATTTCCTTATACATTTTTTCGTGATTTTGCACACCCAGCGCCGGGTGCAGGTTCAGGCTGGTATGGAGATTTCGTTCCTTCAGAAAACGCAAAAACGCCTTATAATCGGGAAACAGTTCCTCGTTCCAGCTGTAGCCGGTCCAGCCCCGCCGTTTTGTGATGCTTACGGACATATCATCGTCGGGCAGATCCACAATGTGCCAGTCCATATCCACCACGCTGACAGAGAAAGGTATATCTTCTTCCCGGAACCGGTCGATCAGGTCACAGTATTCCTGCTGGGTGTAGGCGTGGTAGCGGCTCCACCAGTTGCCCAGGGCATAGGCGGGCAGCATCGGAGGGATGCCGGTCAGTTTATAAAAGTCCTGTATTGCCTCCAGATAACGGAAACCGTAGCCGAAGAAATAACAGTCAACGGTGTTTTCCTGCCGGATACCTACCCAGCCGTCCTCCTCCAAAACCAAGGTATCGCTGTCGTCCAGTACCGAAAAACCGTTCCGGGACACAATGCCTCTGCCCAATTTGCAGGCACCTACGACGGTGTCGAGGGTTTGAACGGTGCCGCCCAGATCCTCAAAATCCTCTCCGTAGTGCCAGGTGGAGGCAGGCTCGTTTTTTAGCTTGATGGTTAGGGATTCCTCATCAAAGGGAGCATTTTCCCGATAGGTTAAGTGAAGATTTTCTGTTTGCAGGGTCAGGAATCCGTTGTCCCGGCTGCAGGAAAAATCACACTTGGGAAAATCTCTGTAGAACGCGGTTTGACTTGCCCGATCTTCAAATATGCCACCGGATGCATACTCCATACGGATCAGTGAGGGGGTCAGCACCGTGAAACGGTACATTTTGCCGATTACCATATTGTCTGTCAATGCCAGAGGGGAAACTTGCCACGCAAAACGGTTTTCTTTCATAATGCAACCTCCTGCCATAACTGGGTAGTGATTCTGGTTTGATTATAGAGCGCAGTTTTTGGTTTGTCAATAGGCAGAAATAGAGGTGCGTAACTGCGGTTCGATTCTGAGAGATTGGGTGCTGCTTTCCTGTTGCGGTGCCCGATAAAATCTTCGCATCTTGCGATTTGCTCGATTTTATCGACCGCTGCCACTCACTCGACTCCCTTCATCCGCCACAGGCGGCGGTCGTCTCGTTCCCCTGTTGCGGTGCCCGGTGTGCGCCTTGCCGACGGAGCGGCTGCGTTGCTCACCGACCGCTGCCACTCACTCGACTCCCTTTATCCGCCACAGGCGGCGGTCGTCTCGTTCCCCTGTTGCGGTGCCCGATAAAATCTTCGCATCTTGCGATTTGCTCGATTTTATCGACCGCTGCCACTCACTCGGGTCGCTTCATCTGCCACCGGCAGCGCTCCCCTCGTTCCCCGGAATCTCACCTGCAGTTCGATTCCGAAGGGACATAGCAAAAACGGGAACACCCGAATGGGTATTCCCGTTTTTGGTGCCGCTAACCGGAATCGAACCGGTACGGATTTTACTCCGAGGGATTTTAAGTCCCTTGTGTCTACCTATTCCACCATAGCGGCGCATATAAAAGTCCTAAGTATGGTAACACATTTTTTCTTTACCGTCAAGGGAAAAAGAGGGAAAATCGGTAGTGCTGCATCTTCAAATTCCAATTTCTTGAGCTGTTTCGATACACCTTGTCATTCTGAGCGAAAGCGAAGAATCCGTATTCTCCTTGGGATTGCCACACCAGTGACATCGGTCACTGGTTCGCAATGACAACGAAAATTGCAATCGCTCGCTAAACCGGAATTTGAAGAGGTATGCAGCTAAGCTTTACACCTTATGCGAATAACTACCGGATAAAAAATCCGGGGTGCTTACACACCCCGGAAAAAATGTACGCAATTAAGCAGCAGCGGTCACAGAAGTGATATGGGGCTGTGCGCCTTCGTACCAGTACAGGAAGCCTTCCATATCGATCTTGTCGCCAACCTTCAGAGCCTCAACAGCCTCGTAAACATCGGTGCCGTCGCCGGTCAGGTAGGACTCAACGCAGAAGGTGTACTCAGCATCGTTAACAGAGACCTTGAAGTACAGGTCGTTGCCAGCCTTGCCGGAGCCGTCCCAGTTGTACAGGAAAGCATCGCCCTTGTCGTTGCTTGCCACAACGGTCATACCCTTGAAGGAGACCTTCTGGTTCTGATACTTAATGAGATCCTCGGAAGCCAGCAGCTCGGTAGCGTCAATGGGCTCAGCTACGAAGGGGTCAGCGTCTTCAATGATCTCGAAAGTGCCGTCCATGATCTCGATTTCGCCGGACCACTGGCCCTTGAAGCCGTTAACACGGATCTTGGTGCCCTCGGTCAGCTTGGCAGCATCAGCTTCCTCGCACTTCATTTCGTACAGGAAGTAAGCACCGTCGGCATCCTGTGCGTAGACAGTGATCTTGCCGTGACCGACCTTGTCGTCGAACCACCAGCTCTGGGTAGCCTGCACATAGCACTCTACGGTCACTGCGGAATCCATCTCGGCAGCGTCGTACTCTGCGTAGGACATCACATCAGCACTGGTGGCGCCTTCGGTGGTAGCCTCGGTAGTAGCCTCGGTGGTGGATGCGGGGGGAGTTTCGGTCTCGCCACAGGCAACAAATGCCATTGCCATAGCCAAAACCAAAAGCATTGCAATCAGCTTTTTCATTTCTTTTACACTCCTTAAATATGTGTTTGAGGTTGAAACGTACAAACCTTATTATACATACATCTTTTCAAAAATCAATCATTTCGTGAAAAAATTATTGAATAGCAAGGCATTTTTCATAGTCCTCAGCAAAATTTATGGAGATTGCGCTTGATTGCCTCGAAGGATTTATCGCTGATGGCGTGCTCCAGACGGCAGGCATCCTCGGCAGCGGTTTCTTCCGGCACACCCATTGCCATTAGCATACGGCTGAGGACGGTATGCCGTTCGTAGATTTTCTCTGCCACGGAAAGGCCGGTTTCGGTCAAAGTAATGTAGCCGTCTTTATCCACCAGAATATAGCCGCCGTTTTTCAGCAGACCTACTGCACGGCTGACGCTGGGCTTACTGTAGCCCATGTGTTCGCTGATTTCCACAGAACGGACGCTTCCATTCTTTTTCAGCAGAACGTGGATGGTTTCCAGATACATTTCGCCGGATTCGTGAATGCCCATAGGAAATCTCCTTATAAATGAGTATAAAAGAATTATACCACAGCCTATGGGGAAATTCAAGTATGTACCGGCAAGCCGTCCCGGTTGGGTCAGCTTGCCGGTGCAGATTACTGCATACCCTGCTCGTAAGCCTCGATCATTTTCTTGACCATCTGGCCGCCGACGGAGCCTGCCTCACGGGAGGTCAGGTGACCGTTGTAACCGTTGGTCAGATTCACGCCGACTTCCTGTGCAGCCTGCATTTTGAACTGCTCCATAGCCTGCTTAGCCTGGGGAACATTGATCTGGTTGTTCTTGTTGCTCATAATTTTTCTCTCCTTTTTTGACACATAGTGTGCCGTGCTTTCTTGGAAAGAGCAAATACTTTCCGAAGAAAGCATTTTTCTTTCCGCAGACATAGCTTTTCCACCAAAGGCAAAAATATAATTGTTTCTTTTCGGAAACAATTGCAAATAATTCCATCGAAAGTTGTCATCGGATTTCTTGGTTGCGGGACGGGGAGATGAAGCAAGCGTTTTTTTAAAAGAATACAGGTTTTTTCCGGGAAAATACTTGCCACAGAAATAAAACTGGGGTATAGTAAAAGTAGAATATAATGTAAAGGAGAATACTTATTATGGAAAAATTCTGGGAAATGGTCTTAAATTTCTTGGGTGATGCTGGTCGGTTTGTGCTCAGTGATGTGCTGCCGGTGGCGGGCATTGCGGTGGTCGGCATTGTGATCGTACTGCTGATTTGTATGATCCTCAGCAAAGTGCTGGAAAAATCCAAGCTGGATAAATCCGCCCACGGCCTGATCCGGACGGTGGTGCGGATCGTGCTGTTTGGTCTGCTGGCACTGATCCTGGCATCCCGGCTGGGCGTGGATGTGACCGGTGTTATCGCACTGGCAAGCGTGCTGACATTGGCAGTTTCTCTGGCACTGCAAAATGCCTTGAGCAATCTGATCGGCGGCATTACACTGTTGAGCACAAAGCCCTTTGTGGCGGACGATTTTGTGGAGATCGCAGGCCTGTCCGGTACGGTGCAGGAGGTAGGCTTGACCTATACCAAGCTGCTGACCCCGGACAATAAGGTGGCTTCCATCCCCAACAGTGCTGTTGTGGCTGCGCAGATCACCAATTACACGGTGGCAGGCACCCGCCGTGTGGAGATCAATGTGGCGGTGGACTATGAGGTGCCTGTGGAGCAGGTGCTGGAAGCACTGAAGCAGGCAGGCAAGATCCCCATCGCGCTGGAAGATCCCGCACCGGTAGCGGCGGTTAAGTGCTATAATGACAGCACCATTCAGTACCTTCTGTTTGTTTGGTGTAAGTCGGAGGATTACTGGACGACCCTCTTTGACGGCAACCACGCAGTGAAGGCAGTCTTTGATGCCAAGGGCATTAAGATGAGCTATCCTCACGTGAATCTCCACGTTGGAAAATAATGTAAATTGCCCGACCCGGATAATTTCGTCCGGGTCGGGCAAACTGTTATTGGACAGAAAAAGACGCGTATTTTCTGTCAAGTGTATCACCGGAATGATACGAACAAAGCAGATGGTACTGAGAAGGTTTGACGAAACCGGAAACAGAACTGTCTGCTACATATTTTTTATACTTTAAAGTAGTTAAAGTAATCATAAAGAGGCATCAGCTTTATGAAGAAATCCCGTACCCGGTCTGCAAGTTCCGGGCCGAAGGTCGCTTCGCTGAAATCTTCGTGGCGGGTACAGCCGATCTGCCCCCGCCAGGCAAAGTAGGGTGCCAGCCGGGGATCGTCACAGGGCTTGGGTCGCTTGTAGGTATCGGCAACCACCGGTTGTCCCACCGCTTTTTCCACCGAGCGTATCATTGCGAGAAATTCCTCCGGCTTTCCGCTGATGCGGCGGCGGAAGTCCTCCAGGGTGGCGGTGCGGGGCTTCCAGATGAAAAAGCCGTAGTGGATGCCGTCGGGGTTGATCTCAAAGTACAGGCAGGGATTTTCGCCCCACCACTGCACATCCTGCCGGATGCAGATCCACAGACTTTCCTTGTAGGGCTCCGGAGGATGCATCCGGGCGTCCCGGTAGATTCGGCTGACCTTCAGCAGGTTGCCGGGCTTTTCCAAAAAAGGCTGAAACAGTTCTGCACCCAAAGCCTTCATAGGCTCGTACAGGTGGTTTACATAATCTTGCTTGTGCTCGGTGAACCATTCCCGGTTGTTATTCAGTCGGATGCCCCAGAGAAAGTCTACCGTTTCCGGGGAAAAACCGTTAAACATAAAGTGCCTCCTTGTCATAA
The DNA here is from genome assembly GCA_045590735.1 of Faecousia sp. Taxonomy (GTDB): domain Bacteria; phylum Bacillota; class Clostridia; order Oscillospirales; family Oscillospiraceae; genus Faecousia. Next base: position 10,210 of record JAZNRQ010000166.1, read on the forward strand.
CCGATTTCTTCGTCGGGGATCTCCAGAATGTAGCGTTCAGAGGTGTTGATAACCTTGGTGCCGCCATACTCCCGCACCCGGGTCTTATCTGTGCCGTAGCTTAAGTGAACGTGACCATGGAGCAGGTATTTGGGGTGGTACTTGTCGATCAGTGCCAGCAGTGTCTCAAAGCCCTGATGGGCAGGGTCGTCGCTGTCGCCCACACCGGCAGGCGGTGCGTGGGTCACCACGATATCCACACCCTTATGCCGCCAAAGCTTCCAGCGGAGTTTGCGGATCCTTTTTTTCATTTCCTGTTCGGTGTACTGGTGGGGGGCTTTCCGGTATTTTTTGCAGCCGCCCAAACCTAAGATCCGCACACCTTTATAAACGATCAGCTGATCGTCGATACAGTCGCAGCCCTCCGGAGGGACCCGGCTATAGCCTGTGTCGTGATTGCCGTGGACATACAGTACCGGAGCCCGTGCCATGGTTACGATAAAGGACAGGTACTTGGAATTTAAGTCACCGCAGGAAATGATCAGATCGTAGTCTGCCAGCCGTCCGGGCATATAGTAGTCATACAAAGCGGGACATTCTTCGTCGGAAAGTGCCAAGATCTTCATAATGCGCCCTCCTTTTCCGGGGGAATCTGATCCCGGTAAATACCCAGCTCCCGCACCATTCTTTGGGAATAGGGGAGGATCTCCTCAAAAGCAGGAATGTGACCCTGTACATTGTTGCAGAGCCAATCCATGTGCAGAAGCTCTTCGGGGGTCAGGCTGCGGCTTCCGTCGTTGACGGTATTGCCGCTTTGATCGATCAGCCGCCGCTTAAAGGGGTCAATGGTGCCGTTTTGCAATCCTGTGCGGAGGATCTGTGCCAGCTGCTGCAACCCCTCCGGCAAATGATTGGAAAGGGTAACATCGATCACACCGCTGTCCATACCCCACCAGTAATTGATGGCCTTGTCAGCATCGGTACCCTGATCCCAGGTGCCGTTTAAAATAGACTGTACCACGTGCTCATAGAATTTTCCCCACATCCAGCAGGGAGAAGCCAAATGCAGCAGATTCCCGTTGGGCTCGATGAAATAGGTGCCATAGCTACCGTGCTCCAGATGCAGCCGTCCCGGTGTAGGTACATCCCGGTTGGAAACCACCCGGATCCCGGATTTTATAAAGTCTTCCACAGGATTTCCTTCCGTGCAGGACCAGCGCAGTGCGATGGTTGCCCGGGGGTTGGTCATCAGCGCACCCAGGGCAAAGGCGTTGATGGATGCCGGTACGCCGAAAATGGGATAAGAGCCGATGTAGCCGATGGTATTGTTGTCCGACATAGCACCGGCGATGGCACCGGTAATAAACTTACCCTCAAAAATACGGCTGTAGTAGGTGCGGACGCTGGAGTAGGGGGCATCTACGGAGCAGTTCAGAAACCGCACCTTCGGATATTTCACCGCAGCCTTCAGCGCGGGTCGGCTCAGGGGCGGTGTGGTGGTAAATACCACCTCGGCACCCTCTGCCACCGCCTGTTCCAAAATATCATCGGCCTGTTCCGGGGTATCCGCGTGGAAGTAGCTGCGGACAGTGACTTTGTCAGCCATCACCTGCTTTAAGTACTGCGCACCCTTTTCGTGACCGGTGATCCAGGCACTGGTCTTAAGATCCCGTTGATGGACAAAAGCCACGTTCAGATGATCCGGATTGGTGGGCAGTAAAATACTCAAAAGACTGGGTTTTGCGTCCGGTGCCGGTTCGGTGGCCACCTGCACAGGCTCATCCTGAGACAGGGTGACCATATCCTCCCACAGACCGGATACGGTCTTTTTCAGTTCGTCGCCGGACAGCTCACCCAGATCCCGGAAGGGGTAGATCCGCAGCCACAAGAGCAGTGCTTCCTCCGGCAGCAGATCCAAGTTTTCTCCCTTGCAGGCGAGAAAAGCGTCGGTAAAGTACTGGAAATAGGCGCGGAAGGTCTTTTGATCTTCCTCGGTCCAGGGATCTTTCGGTTCTTTGCCGAGATAGGATAGGAGCTTACTGTAATCTCCCGGCTGCCGGAACTGAATATCGTAAATACGGGCAGCCTCGTAAAATTCCAAAAACTCGTAATAGGCTTTGATGTGGGGATCGTCGGATTCCGGGGGAAGGATCCGCTGCACCATACCGGGGATCCGGGGTGCGTCAAAATGCCGCAGCACGCTGACCCGCTTGTTACCTTCCTGCACATAGAATTTTCCCAGGTATTCGTAACAGACGATGGGATCCCGAATGCCTTCCTCAGACAGATGGGCAGCGCAGAGATTTACCCATTTGTAGGCAAACTCCGTATCCTCCGGCAAAAGGGGGAGGAATGTTCCGGTAAAGGCGGTGATCCGTCCGGCGGTTTTTGTGCCCACGATCAGATGGGCGGGGATCTCCACAAAGCCCACATCCACCAGAGAGCCGGTTTCCTCAGCCGGTAAAATATTGTCCAAAACAGCAGGATACGGTGCCGCACTGGTGGCGGAAAGCTCTTTCAGCTCCTTTTGTCCGGCTTTCAGGGCACGGCGATATTCTTCCCGGGCTTCGAAAATATCCATTGCGATCACATCCTTCTGGGTTTTTCTTAATTATAACCATTAAGTGTAGGTTTTGCAACAAAATTGACACTTTGCGCCGGGTTCGGGCGTGCTTGACTTTTTTTGCGGGTATTGTATAATGATAGTATGAAAAGAATAGGAGTGATCGATATGGTTCATCGTATGCAGGTTGCAGGTTTGTGGCGGGAGCTGCCTATCTGCAAAGTAACAGATGATTTGTACATTGCCGGCTTTGTGATCTTTGGCGATCAGGAGCTGACCGTTGCCTGTGCCCGGGAGCTTTTGAAGCGGGCACCGGAGTATGATTACATTATCACCGCAGAGGCAAAGGGTATCCCTCTGGCACACGAAATGGCGCGGCAGACCAACGCTCCCCGTTATTTCCTGGCACGGAAAGCACCGAAGCTGTATATGACCGGTGTGTTTGAATCCTCTGTCAAATCCATCACCACCGCCAAGGAGCAGACACTCTATCTGGATGTGGCGGATGCGGAATTGATGAAGGGCAAGCGGATCCTGATCGTGGACGATGTGATCTCCACCGGCGAGAGCCTTACCGCACTGGAAGTGCTGGTGGAAAAGGCAGGCGGTATCATTGTCGGACGGATGGCGGTACTGGCTGAGGGTGACGCGCAGGACCGGGAAGACATTATTTATCTGGAGAAGCTTCCTCTGTTCCACCCCGACGGCACGATTATGGAATAATATGTACATCAGCACCGCAAAACCTGCGGTGCTGTATTACTAAGGAGAATGTTATGTATAACATTTTGGTTTGTGACGATCAAAAGGATATTGTAAATGCCCTGAAGCTGTATCTGGCACCGGAAGGGTATACCCTTTTTGAAGCCTTTAACGGCAGGGAAGCGGTGGAGATTGCCCGGAATGAGATGCTGCATCTGGTCCTACTGGATATTATGATGCCGGAAATGGACGGCATTGCCGCAATGGAGCAGATCCGCAGCTTTTCCAATGTACCGGTGATCTTGCTGACCGCCAAGTCGGAGACGGAAGATCTGGTGACAGGTCTGAACAGCGGCGCGGACGATTATGTGACAAAGCCCTTTGTGCCGGCAGAGCTGCTGGCACGGGTACGCAGCCAGCTGCGGCGTTATGCCCAATTGGGCAGTGAGGCGGAAGCTGCGGACGAGCTGACCGTTGGCACCATTTCCATTAACGACACCTTGAAAACCGTAACGGTGGACGGTGCGCCGGTGGCACTGACCCCCATTGAGTACAGCATTTTGCGGCTGCTGATGAAAAATCCCGGCAAGGTCTATTCCACCACCGCCCTTTACGAGGCAGTGTGGCAGGAGGCGGCACTGGGCAGCGAAGGCGCGGTGGCGGTACATATCCGGCATTTGCGGGAGAAGATTGAAATCGACCCCTCGGAACCCCGGTATCTGAAGGTGGTTTGGGGTCAGGGCTATAAGATCGAAGGGGGAAGGTAAATGCGCTATAGCATCCCCACGAAGTTTTTTGCGGTACTGCTGGCGGCAGTGACCCTGACGGTAGCATTTATCAGCATATTGGGCATTGCGCAGGTGGCAGAGCTGGGTCTTTATGCCAATGGCTTGGACGGCTGGATGCACAACCGCCTGGAAAAGGATGCCCGGGAGCTTGCCAAAGATCTGGCAGACCGGTATGTGGTGCGAAGTCTTACCAACTGCTCTGTGGAGGAGCTGAAAGACCTGGGCTACCGGTACGATATCACGGAATCTGTCTTTTGGACGGACTTTGAAGAGCATTCCTATAACTATAAGATCCTGGATGAAACCGGTGCTGTCCTTTCGGAAAATCAAGGATTGGCAGAGGGGAAACAGGGCTTTGTTTACGAGATGGACATTTCTGTGCAGTATCCGGTGATCGTCTTTGACTCCAAGGCCATCGATGAGGAATACGGCACGGATTATATCCGGCGGGAGATCGAAAGCTTTGATTCCTATGAAGGGAAAAGTATCCCTGTCCGTTACTATGAAAGCCCAAAATATCAGGTCAGTGTCAGTATAGAGCCGGAAGAGGTTATGAGCCGGTCCGGATCAGCACTGGCATTGCTGCGTATGCTGTTTGCCCAGCGGTACAATTTGATGATCCTGGTGGCGGTTTCCCTGGTTCTGTTTTCCGCGGCACTGGTGTACCTGTGCTGTGCGGCCGGTAAGGAAAAGCGGAGCGACCGGGCAGTTCCCGGTGCGTTGAACCGGCTGCCGCTGGATCTGTATGCCACCGTGGGTACCGGTATCTCGGTAGGTTTGGGAACGCTGGCATCCAATATGATCTACTACTGGTTTTACCGGGTGGATAATTTCAATGCCGGTACGCTGTCACTGGTGTGTCTGGTGCTGACGGTGATCGCGCTGATCATCGTGGGCTTCCTGTTTGCTGTTTGTGCGCAGGTAAAAGCCGGGGGCGTTTACTGGTGGTATCACAGTCTGCTGGGAATCTGCTGGCCCTGGCTGTGGCGGTGTATCTGCAGCATTTGGCAGGGGATCCGGAATCTGATCCGGATGCTGCCGGCAATTTGGCAGTTTTTGCTGGGTGGGGTCATCACCTGTGCGTTTTTGGTACTGGGTGTGCTGTACTGGAACAATACCGGTATCATCTGGATATTCTTTACTGCTGCGGCCATTACGCTGGTGGTGCTGTTTTACAGCGGCTATGCCATCGGTGTCATTATGCAGGGTGCCAAAAAGATGGCAGAGGGAAAGCTGGATTCCCGGATCGACACCCGGTTTCTGATCGGCAGCTACAGCCGCTGTGCCAAAAACCTAAATGAACTGGCAGATGTTGCCGTCGTGGCAGCGCAGAAGCAAATGAAGTCGGAACGGATGAAAACAGAGCTGATCACCAACGTGTCTCACGATATTAAGACTCCGCTGACCTCCATTATCAACTATGTGGATCTGCTGCAGACAGCACCGGACGGTGCAGCGGCAGAGCAGTATCTGGAGGTTTTAGGACGGCAATCCCAAAGGCTTAAAAAGCTCATCGACGATCTGGTGGAAATGAGCAAGGCAACTTCCGGTAATATCAGCACGGACATCATTACGCTGAATCCGGTGGAGGCACTGAATCAGGCCCTGGGCGAATTTTCCGACAAGCTGGACAGCAAGGCTTTGACGGTGGTTTTTGAAGCACCGGAGCGGGAACTGGCGATTTTGGCAGACGGCAGACTCACCTGGCGGGTACTGAGCAATCTTTTGAGCAATGTGGTCAAATACGCAATGCCGGATACCCGTGTGTATGTGCAGGTGACGGAGCTGGAAAACCAGGTGATGATCAGCATTAAGAACATCTCCCGTGAGCCGCTGAATATCAGTGCGGAAGAGCTGATGGAACGCTTTGTCCGGGGAGATGTGTCCCGGAATACTGAAGGCAGCGGCTTGGGGCTGAATATTGCCAAAAGCCTGATGGAGCTGCAAAAGGGACAGATGAAGCTGCTGGCAGACGGCGACCTCTTCAAAGCCACTCTGGTTTTCCCAAAAGCCAACTAAATTCCGGCTTATCGAGCTGTTTCGATACACCTTGTCATTCTGAGCGAAAGCGAAGAATCCGTATTCTCCTTGAGATTGCCACGCCAGTGTGCGCTACCCCTCGCAATGACAACGAAGATTGTAATTGCTCGATAAATTGGAATTTAACAAATAAAATCACCCGGATTGTCTCCGGGTGATTTTTGCATTTTACAATGTGGCGGCCATAACGGCTTTAATGGTGTGCATCCGGTTTTCCGCCTCGTCAAAGACGATGGATCGGTCACTTTCAAATACCTCGTCGGTAACCTCCATGCAATCAATGCCGAATTTCTCGTAGATCTGCTTGCCGATGGTGGTGTTCAGATCGTGGAAAGCAGGCAGGCAGTGCATAAACCGGCACTGACTGCCGGCAGCCTCCATTAGCTGCATAGTCACCCGGTAGGGGCTCAGCTCTGCGATCCGTTCCTGCCAAACGCTGTCCGGCTCACCCATAGATACCCACACATCGGTGTAGATCACGTGGGCATCCTTCACGGCGGTCATAGGATCGGTGATAAATTCCAAAACCGCGCCGGTCTGGGAGGCAATGGATTGACAGGTTTCGATCAGTGCCTTGTCGGGGAAATACTTTTCCGGTGCGCAGGCGACAAAATGCATACCCATTTTTGCGCAGCCCACCATCAGGGAATTGCCCATATTGTACCGGGCATCGCCCATATATACCAGTTTCTTGCCCTTCAGGTCACCGAAATGCTCCAAAATGGTGAGAAAATCCGCAAGGATCTGGGTGGGGTGGAATTCGTTGGTCAGACCGTTCCAAACCGGAACACCTGCGTGCTTTGCCAGTTCCTCCACCAGCTCCTGACCGAAACCCCGGTACTCAATGCCGTCAAACATCCGACCCAAGACCCGGGCGGTGTCGGCGATAGATTCTTTCTTGCCGATCTGAGAGCCGCTGGGGTCCAGATACACCGGGTGCATACCCAGATCTGCCGCAGCCACTTCAAAAGCGCAGCGGGTACGGGTGCTGGTCTTTTCAAAAATCAAAGCGACAGATTTTCCCTCACACAGCCGGTGAGGAATCCCTGCCTTTTTCTTTGCTTTCAGCTCGGAAGAAAGCTGCAGCAGCGCACCGATCTCCTCGGGGGTGTAATCCAAAAGCTTCAAAAAATGTCTATTCTTAAAATCCATAAGATAAATCCTCCTGATATCCTCAAATTCCGGTTTATCGAGCTGTTTTTAATTCGTACAACCTATATTGTCATTGCGAGCCAGTGCGCACACTGGCGTGGGGAGCGATGGGAGCGCCGCCTGTGGCGGATAAAGCGACCTGAGCGAGTGGCAGCGGTCGGCAAATGCCAAGACGCTTGTCGTCGCAGGCATTGCCGGGTACCGCAACAGGGGCATCTCAAGGAGAATACGGATTCTTCGCTTTCGCTCAGAATGACAAGGTGTATCGAAACACCTCTATAAGCTCCGAATTTAGCGATTATGATTTGCAGGCTTTTTTAATCACTGCAATTGCTTTTTCCAGTTGCGCCATAGGAATGTTCAGTGCCGGCAGCAGCCGAACCTTATCCTTGGCGGTCAGCACCAAAACACCTTCTGCCATACAGGCAGCGACTACCTCTTTGTTAGGCTTTGCGGTCTTAATGCCGATCATCAGACCCATACCGGCGATGCTTTCCACGCCTTCAGCGTCCTTTAGCTGAGAGAAAATGTAGTCGCTCTTTTCCTGCACCTGCGCAAGCAGTGCATCGTCCAGCCGGGAGATCACACTCAGCGCACCGGCACAGCACACAGGATTTCCACCGTAGGTAGAACCCTGATCACCGGGCTGCAGTACATTTTCCAGCTTCCCGGAAACCATCGTGGCACCGATGGGGAGACCGCCGCCCAAGCCCTTTGCGGTGGAGACGATGTCCGGCTCCACACCGAAATGCATATAGGAGTAGAGCTTGCCGGTGCGTCCGTTGCCGGTCTGCACCTCGTCGATCATCAGGGGGATATCCCGCTCCTTACAAAGCTGCGCCACACCGGTGACAAATTCCCGGCTCAGGGGCATTACGCCGCCTTCACCCTGGACACATTCCAGCATAATACCGGCGGTGGGATACTCCGCTACCAGTTTTTTCATACCCTCTAAATCACCGGCAGCCACGTGGTGGAAGCCGGGAGTCAAGGGTTGGAACAGCTGATGGAAATGCGCCTGTCCTGTAGCAGCAAGGGTTGTTAAGGTTCTGCCGTGGAAGCTGTTTTCCAAAGTGATGATATGATAATATTCCTGTCCCTTTTTCTCCTGAGAGTACTTTCTTGCATACTTAATGGCGCACTCGTTGGCTTCTGCACCGGAGTTGCAGAAAAATACCTTTGCCATACCGGTCTTTTCGCAAAGCAGCTGCGCCAGCTTGGCGCAGGGGGAGGTGTAGTACAGGTTGGAAACGTGCTGCAGTGTGCCCAGCTGGGCGGTAACAGCAGCCGTCCAATCTTCGTCGGCAATGCCAAAGGCGGTAACACCGATACCGGAGGTCAGATCGATATATTCCTTACCGTCAGCACCCTGCAGCAGGCAGCCCTTGCCGGAAACCAGCTCCACAGGGAATCTGCCGTAGGTAGGTGCGACATATTGCTTATCAAGTGTGATGGTGTCCATAAAATCAATCCTTTGTGACCATAGTACCGGCGCCTTCGTCGGTCAGCAGCTCCATCAAAATGGAGTGGGGGATCCGTCCGTCCATAATGACCACGTTACTTACACCGTGACCGATGGCTTCGATACAGCAATCCACCTTGGGGATCATACCGCCGGAAACGATGCCTTCATCGTAAAGCTTTTTCGCCTCTTCCACAGTGACCCGGGGGATCAGGGTGGTGGGATCGTCTTTATCCCGGAGAATACCGGCAATGTCGGTCATCATAATGAGACGCTCTGCTTCCAGCGCACCGGCAATGTAAGCAGCGGCGGTGTCGCCGTTAATGTTGTAAACATTGCCCTGCCGGTCACTGGCAACGGTGGATACCACCGGAATATAGTGCTTTTCCAGCAGGTCGGTGATAGGCTGAGTGCGGACCTTAGTGATTTCACCCACGAAGCCCAGCTTTTCGTCCTTGATGGTGGCTTCCAGGATACCACCGTCGATACCGGACACGCCCACAGCGTGACCGCCCTTGGTCTGGATCAGATTCACAAGATCCTTGTTGACCTTGCCTGCCAAAACCATCTGCACGATGTCCACGGTCTCCTTGTCGGTGACCCGCAGACCGTCCACGAACACGGCTTCCTTGCCCAGCTGCTTCATCATACTGCTGATCTCCGGGCCGCCGCCGTGGACCAGAACCACCTTGACGCCGATGAGCCACAGCAGGGCGATATCCTCCATCACCTGCTGCTTCAGCTGTTCGCTTTTCATTGCGTTGCCGCCGTACTTGATCACCACGATCTTGCCGCTGTATTTTTTGATATAGGGAAGAGCAGCGGTCAAAACCTCCGCCCGCTCCGCATTGGTAAAATCATTATGTATCATGTTCTGTAATCTCCGTTGATTTTCACATAGTCGTATGTCAGATCGCAGCCCCAGGCGGTGGCACTATACGGGCCGTCACCCAGACCCACAAGGATCTCAATTTCCTTTTCCAGCAGGATCTCCTTGGCGATCTCCTCGCTGAACAGAACACCGCTGCCGTTTTTGCATACGGTCACAGTGCCTTTTGCGGAACGGAACGCCACATCGATTTTGTTGACATCCACATCTGCACCGCTGTAGCCGATGGCGCACAGCACTCTGCCCCAGTTGGCATCTGCGCCAAACATAGCGGATTTCAGCAGACTGGAGCAAATAACACTCTTGGCAGCTTTTTGGGCGGCTTCCAAAGTATCTGCACCGGTGGTCTTGCACTCCAAAAGCTTAGTTGCGCCTTCCCCGTCAGCGGCAATGGTGCGGCAAAGCTGTACGGTGATGGTGTTCAGTGCTTCCATAAAGGTGGTGAAATCCGCACCCTCGCAGGTGATCTCCGGATTGCCTGCCATACCGTTTGCCAGCACTGCCACGGTATCGTTGGTGGAGGTATCGCCATCCACACTCAGCATATTAAAGGTCTTGGTAATGTCGCCCGACAGTGCCTTTTGGAGCATTGCGGGGGAGATGGCGGCATCGGTGGTGATAAACACAAGCATCGTTGCCATATTGGGGTGGATCATACCGCTGCCTTTGGCGATGCCGCCCATGTGGCAGGTTTTGCCGCCCAGAGTAAAGGAAACAGCCAGCTCCTTTCTTACCGTGTCGGTGGTCATAATGCCCTCGGCAGCGGCCCAGCCGTTTTCGCTGGATAAGCCAGCGGTCAGCTCCGCCATGCCGTTTTTGATGGGAGTCAGATCCAAAGGCTGACCGATGACACCGGTGGAGGCGGGGATCACATTTTCTGCCGGGATGCCGGTGTACTGCTCTACCAATGCGCACATACCCTCGGCAATTTCAATGCCGTTTGCGTTGCAGGTGTTGGCATTGCCGCTGTTGCAAATGATCGCCTGGGCGATGCCGTTGGCGATATTTTTCTTAGTCACCGCAATGGGCGCACCCTTTACAAGATTTTGGGTGTATACCGCAGCGGCACTGGCGGGGACTTCGCTGACGATCATCGCCAGATCCCGCTTTACCTTATTGTGGCGGATACCGCAGTGGATACCGTTTGCCTTAAAACCCTTTGCGGCGCAAACACCGCCTTGTACCATTTCCATAATTCTCTCTCCTTGCAGATAAATTCGGAGTTTATCGAGCTGTTTCTAACTTGTACAATCCAATTGTCATTCCGAGCCAGTTCGCAAACTGGCGTGGGAATCTCAAAGAAATACAATCGTTTTTTAGATTGCCACACCAGTGTGAGCACTGGTTCGCAATGACAACGAAAATTGTAACAGCTTGGTAAATCGGAATTTGCAGATTTTACACATTCAAGCCGGTGGTTTCCGGCAGACCCAGCAGAATATTCATATTCTGAATGGCGGCACCGGATGCGCCCTTGCCCAGATTGTCAAACCGGGCGGTCAGAATGATCCGGTCTTCATTGCCAAAGACGCTGACACCCATATCGTCCCGTCCGCTGTAGGCACAGGCAGACAGCAGACCGTCGGCATCCGCATCTTCAAAGCGGATGAGACCCGTTTGGTAATATTCCTGATACAGTGCCCGAATATCTTCCATACTGCCCTTTACCTGATGGGCAAAAAGCGGAACGGTCACTTCCATACCGCTATAGAAATCTCCAACGATGGGGCAGAAAATGGGTGCGTTTTCTATGCCGCAGACTGCCGCCATTTCCGGCAGATGCTTGTGGGTCTGTCCCAGTGCATACTGACGGGGTGCGTCATAAAGACCGGGACGGGCAGTATCTTCATACTGGGCGATCATCTTTTTGCCGCCGCCGGAATAGCCGGTAAGGGAGAAACAGCTAAGATACGCATCTTTCGGTAAAATGCCCTTTTCCACCAGCGGTGCCACCAGTGCGATAAAGCCGCTGGCATGGCAGCCGGGATTGGCGATCCGGGCAGAATTTTCGATTTTTTGCCGGTTTCCGGTCAGCTCCGGCATACCGTAGACCCAGGCGGGGTCGGTGCGGTGGGCGGTGGAGGTATCGATGATCTTTACCTTGCTGCCCTGTGCCAGTGCCACAGATTCTTTTGCCGCATCATCCGGCAGGCACAAAAAAGCAATGTCTGCACCGGAAAGTGCGTCGGCACGGGCGGCGGGATCTTTCCGCAGTTCCTCTGGCAGGATCAAAAGCTCCAGATCTTTTCTTTGGGACAGCCGTTCCACGATCCGCAGACCGGTGGTACCGGCACTGCCGTCGATGAAAATTTTATTCATTGCAATGCCTCCCGAACATACCGGATCTGCGCCCTGACGGAGCCAACGGAGGTGCCGCCCTCGCTGATCCGCTTTTCCACGCAGGTAGTAAGATCAATCTCCTGATACAGGTCGGTATCGAACAGATCGGAGTATTCTTTGTAAGTTTCCAGAGGAAGCTCTTCCAGTACCGTGTGCTTTTCGATGCACAGGGCAACCAGCTGACCGGATATCTTATAGGCACTGCGGAAGGGAAGCCCCTTCTTTACCAGATAGTCCGCAAGATCCGTGGCATTAATAAAGCCGGTCTGTGCTGCCCGTTTCATATTTTCCTTATTGGCGGTCATGGTTGCCACCATCGGAGCAAAGACCTGCAGGCACATTTTTACCGTATCGATGGCATCAAAGAGACCTTCCTTATCCTCCTGCATATCCTTGTTGTAGGCAAGGGGCAGACCCTTCAGGGTGGTCAGCAGTGCCATCAGATCACCGAATACCCGGCCGGACTTACCCCGGCAAAGCTCAGCCATATCGGGGTTTTTCTTTTGGGGCATAATGGACGAGCCGGTGGTATAGGCATCAGAAAGCTCAATGAACTTAAATTCCCAGCTGCTCCACAAAATGATCTCCTCAGAGAACCGGGACAGATGCACCATCAGAATCGACAGGGCACTGAGCAGCTCCAAAGAAAAGTCCCGGTCAGAAACACCGTCCAGGCTGTTCATACAGATGCCGTCAAAGCCCAGCTTTTCCGCCTCAAACCGGCGGTCGGTGTTGTAGGTGGTGCCTGCCAGGGCGCAGCAGCCGATGGGGGACTGGTTCATACGCTTTTTGCAGTCAGCAAGCCGGTCCATATCCCGCAGCAGCATCATGGCATAAGCCATCAGATGATGCCCAAAGGTGATGGGCTGTGCCCGCTGCAGATGGGTGTAGCCGGGCATAATGGCATCGGCATAACATTCTGCCTTATCGGTAACAGCCACCGTCAAATCCCGGATCAGCCCGGAGATTTCGTCGATCTGATCCCGCAGGTAAAGCCGGATATCCAGAGCCACCTGATCGTTCCGGGAGCGGGCGGTATGAAGCTTTTTACCCACATCACCGATCCGCTCGGTCAGTGCCTGCTCTACGAACATGTGAATATCCTCGCAGGTCATATCGATGGGCAGCTTGCCGCTTTCGATGTCGGCAAGGATCTCCTCCAAACCGGCGATCAGCGCATCTGCGTCTGCATCCGTAATGATCCCCTGCTGTGCCAGCATGGCCGCGTGTGCCATAGAGCCGGCAATGTCCTGCCGGTACATCCGGCAGTCAAAGGGAATGGAGGAATTGAAGTCATCTGCGATCTTTTCTACTGCGCCGTCTGTCCGTCCGGCCCACATTTTCGCCATAGTGATACGCTCCTTAAAACTCGTAACGGGCGGACATTGCGTCCGCCCATACGGTTGTGTAAATTACAGTTTACCCTGTTCCCGCAGAGCCTGCACGGTGGTGGGCAGACCCCAGAGGTTAATGAAGCCTTCTGCCTGCTTCTGATCGTAGTCGCTCTCGTCGAAGGTGACCAGGGACTCGGAGTACAGAGAGTAGGGAGAGGTGGTGCCGGCGGGGATGATGTTACCCTTGTAGAGCTTCAGCTTCACAGTACCGGTCACATACTTGTTGGATTCGTTGGCGAAAGCGGTCAGTGCCTCCTGCAGAGGGGAGTACCACTTGCCGTTATAGATCAGGTCTGCGTAGTCAACAGCCAGCTTCTGCTTAACGTGCAGGGTGTCCTTGTCCACGGTGAGCATTTCCAGCTGATTGTGTGCAAAGTACAGAATCGTGCCGCCGGGAGTTTCATAAACACCACGGTCCTTCATACCCACCAGACGGTTTTCCACGATGTCGATGATGCCGATGCCGTTGGCACCGCCGATCTTATTCAGCTTTGCGATGATCTCGGATGCCTTCATCTTTTCACCGTTGAGACCAACGGGAGCACCGGCTTCAAAGTCGATGGAAACATAGGTGGGCTCGTCGGGCGCCTGCATGGGG
>JAZNRQ010000167.1:0-22650 GCA_045590735.1 Faecousia sp.
CGAGGCTTTGATATAATAGAATAGTTGGTATTGATTGTCGTGAGGGTCCACCTGTTCCCATCCCGAACACAGAAGTTAAGCTCACGTACGCCGACAATACTTGGCGGGCGACTGCCCGGGAAGATAGGTAATGCCAACACAGAGAGTCAGGAGCAATCCTGGCTCTCTTTTTTTGTCTTTCCAATTGTCATTGCGAGCCAGCCTGCAAACTGGCGTGGCAATCTGATGCAAATACACCTGAGGGAACGGTGGACGGTCCACCTGTTTCCTGTTGCGGTGCCCAAAATTTCTTGTTCGCAGTTTGCTCACAGGTGTAGATCCTTTTTTCTTGAAATTAAATTTATTGACGTGTACCGATCACCACCTTGAATGCACCGAAACCTTTTGACGCACAATCGAAAGTGCGCGCCGGGGGAGGCCTTGGAGGGGGTGGCTCGCCTTGCGGGAGCAAGGACGCTCAACGCCCCTCCAAGCCGCATCTTTGGGTACTTTCTGTGCGGAAACAGAAAGTACCGCCGCCGGCAGGCAGCGGAATCACGATAATAAACAGGTTCGGATTTCAACGGGAGATTGCCACGTCGCCTACGGCTCCTCGCAATGACAGATGGCGGCGCTCCCATCGCTCCCCCGGGAAGATAGGTAATGCCAACACAGAGAGTCAGGAGCAATCCTGGCTCTCTTTTTTTGCATTTCCAATTGTCATTGCGAGCCAGCCTGCAAACTGGCGTGGCAATCTGATGCGAATATACTTGAGTGTACTTTAAATTCTTGCAATCTGCGATTTCCTGTGCTACAATCTGCCTAGAAATGAAAAGCAAAGGGTGATATCGATGCTTGAAAATGCCAAATGGATTCAAAGTGCTAAATCGTTGAACAATGCTGCGCCGCTATTCCGGAAGAAATTTTGTCTGGATTCCATACAAAATGCGCAAATTGCTATCTGCGGCTTGGGCTTTTATATTCTCGAGATCAACGGCAAGCGGGTCTCCGACGAATTGTTGACCCCGCCCTTTACCGCTTATGATAAGCGTGTTCAGTATCAAACTTACGATGTGACGGATTATCTTACACCCGGGGATAACCGGATCGAGGTAGTTTGCGGCAATGGCTGGTATAATATATTGGAAGCAGATACCTGGGGCTTTGAAAACTCGCCCTGGAAAGCATCTCCCAAAATGATCTGCCAGCTGGATGTGAACGGGGAAGCATTCCTTGTTTCTGACAGCTCCTGGGAGGTTGCCGCCAGCAAAACGGTCTATAATTCTCTGCGCTGCGGCGAAACCTATGATGCCGGAAAGCAAATTGTGAGCTTTTCAAAAGCCGTCGTTGCCCGGGGACCCGGTGGCATTTTACAGCAGCAGACGATGCCGCCGGTTAAATTGCAGGAGGTCATTCCCGGCGAAAAGATATTTCCTCTTGTCTATGATTTCGGCAAAAGCATTACGGGAAATGTGGAAATAGCCGTTGAAGGCCCCAGTGGCGCAGATGTGAAGATCCAGTACAGCGAGCGGATCCGTTCTGACGGCACATTAGACCGACAAGAACTGGATCGCTATGTTAAGGTGGATCGTTTTGCGGAGGATCATTACATCTTAAATGGCGACGGGACAGAAACTTGGCACGGAGAATTTGCGTTCCACGGTTTCCGTTATGCGCGTATTTACAGCGCTGCACCGATTAAGGTAATTTCCGTAAAGGCGCGGGATTTCCGTACCGATCTGCTACCGGCAGGTGGCTTTACCTGCGATAACGACACCCTGAATCAGCTGCATAATGCCTGTGTCCGGGCGCTGCTTACCAATTATGTTCACATTCCTATGGATTGCCCCCACCGGGAGAAAAACGGCTGGACAGCAGATGCAATGCTTTCCTCTTTTCAGGCACTTTACAATCTGGATATGAAGGAATCTTACCTAAAATATTTAGATGATATTGTGGACACCCAGCGTCCTAACGGTGCGATCAGTTGCATAGCTCCCACCTGCGGCTGGGGTTATCAGTGGGGCAGCGGTACTACCTGGGATGCCACACTGTTTGTTCTGACCTGGAATTTATACCGATTTACGGGGGATATTTCCGTCATCAGTCGCTATTATCCGGCGATGGAGGCTTATATAGCATTTTTGGAGACCCAAACGGATAACGATATATTCACCAATGGCTTAGGCGATTGGTGTCCTCCGGAGGAAGCACCCCTTTGCGATCATCGGGTGATGGTCACCTGCTATGCAAAGCATATCTTTGATCTGTATGGAAAGATGTCCGGTCTGCTGGGCTATAAGGAGCAGGAAGGCTACGCACAGAAAAGATCCGCCGAGATCCGTTGGACATTCCGGAAAACCTTTGTGGGCAAGCACAATCCCAATCAAACCTATTACGCTGCGCTGGTCTACTTCGATTTGGTAGACGATAAGCAGCAGGCGGCAGATGCCCTTGCCCAAATGGTAAAAGAGGCGGGAGGACACCTGCACGCTGGTATTTTCGGCGCCTATATGGTGCCGATCGTGCTGCGGGATTACGGGTATTTTGACCTGGCTTGGGATATGATCTGCAAGGAGGAATACCCCGGCTGGATCTATTTAATGAACCAATGCCACGGCACAATGGGTGAGCAGTGGAGAGGACATCAGTCCCTGAATCACCATATGTTCACAGCGGTAGACGGCTTCATTCAGGGGTCACTGTCCGGTCTTTTGGAGGAGCAAAGTACTGCCGGATTCGGCAGTATCCGGTTAAAGCCTTACTTCCCTAAGGGAATCAGTTCATTTGATTTCTGGCACAGTACACAATTCGGAAAGATTCGTGTACTGTGGGATTTGGATGCCTACCGGGTAACGATTCCGGAGGGAATCGGCGGCACGCTGGAATTGCAGGGGAATGTATATGACCTGCAGCCGGGCGAAAATGTGTTTGCAAAATAAAAAGAGTCGGGTTTCAACCCGACTCTTTTATATTTATGCATTCATACTGGCAACTGCCTGATGGGCAGCCTCCTGTAATTTGGAGATTAATGCTTCGTCTAATTGGTAATCCGGACGGTAGCTATTGCCAATACAGCTTTGTCCGGTGATGCACTCAAACCAAACGCAGGCATTCAGATACTGACCACCGCCAATATCACCATCATGGTAATAGTCACCTTCACCGGCATTGACAGAAAGGCGGGCGCAGAGATTGTCATAGCCGCCTTCCCGGATGATCTGCCAGGCTCTGCCGGAGTTGATTCGTTCCAGTTCGTATTCTTTGCAGACAGCTATGGCATAATCTTCCATTGCCAGGGTATCTAAATTTTGCTGTGCTATGGATTCCATTTTGTAGCCGCTGCGGTCATAACCGATTTGATAGGCCCAGGTCTGCTGCCAGGCATAGCGGGATATGGGATACTGTTCCTTGATGTAGCCCCATAAGTCGGTTAAGTACTGCCGGGTCAGCGCTAAATGGGGCGCCGCACCACCGCTGTTTCGCACTTTGGAGCTGGATTCCTGTAGGGTGATCAGATCCCAGTTGTGTTGCTGCATACAATACTCCAAATTGGCCAGCTGAATTTTGTTTCTTCCGTCTGCGTTGGTGGTGAAGTATTCGTAATTGGCCTCACCGGATTTCCACCATTTCCAGTGGCTTTCCAGCGGACAACCGGAATAGTACACATTACATACGTTGACATTTTTGTAGCCGGCAGTAGTTAGCATTCCGTAAAGCTCTTCCACATAGTAGTAGCAGAAGGAACTGCCGATCATCAAAATATTCAATTCATCATCCTGCGTAGGATCGCTTTTTTGCATAATATTCATAGGTAATGCTTCCGATTCTGTGGTAGAAACTGTACTTTCCGGGGCAGAGCAGCCGGAAAATAGACAGGCTGTCATTGTAAATGCCAACACCAGGGCAAGAAAACGTTTTAACATAGACGATGTTATCCTTTCTAAATATATCTGCATTCTATCATACAGCCTTTTAAAATACAATTAGTTCCTTGACATTTTTTTGTGTCAGGCTATAATTATCCAAAAGGAGGGATACAATATGCGAAAAATTATTGTGATCCAGGGCGACTCCATTACCGATGCCGGCAGAGACAGAAAGAACCCCAATAGCAGAGGTGTCGGTTATGCACAGATGGTTGCAGGAGAATTGGGTGTAGCCAACCCTGGTGAATATGCAGTTTATAACCGTGGCGTTTCCGGTAACCGGATCGTGGATCTGTATGCCCGGATCAAGCAGGATATTATCAACCTGCAGCCGGATTATGTGAGTGTTTTGATCGGTGTCAATGATGTATGGCACGAATATGATTATCAAAACGGTGTGTCCCCGGAAAAATTCGAGAAGATTTACGGTATGCTCATTGAGGAATTGCGGGAAGCCGTTCCCAATGTTAAGATTATGCTGCTGGAGCCCTTCATTGTGCCCGGTGACAAGACGGTCAATACCGAGGAACATCCCGGACGCTGGGAGTTTATGAACAACGGTGTGCGGGCGCAAGCGGCAGCAGCAAAGCGGGTGGCAGAAAAGTACGATTTGCCGTTTGTTCCGCTGCAGGAGATTTTTGATAAAATGGATGCCCAAGTCCCCGGCGATTGGACGGTTGACGGTGTGCATCCCACAGCTGCAGGTCATATGCTGATCCAGCAGCAGTGGCTGAAGGCATTTGCGGAGCTGTGATGATCGAGATCGTTTATCAGGATGCGGATATTGTGGTGTGCGTCAAGCCCCAGCGGGTGCTGTCCACCGATGAGCCGGGGGGCGTGCCGTCGCTGATTCGGGAAGCGTTGGGCGATCCTGCTGCGGATGTGCGTACTGTCCACCGTTTGGATCGGGTGGTGGGCGGTCTGATGGTTTTGGCGAGAAACCAAAAGGCGGCATCCTGCCTGTCCGGTCAGATCCGGGAGGATACCTTTCAAAAGGAGTACCTTGCTGTGGTCCACGGAGAGCCGGAAGGGGATTCCGGCAGATTGACAGACCTTTTGCTCCGGGATAAGGCACGGAAAATGACGCTGGTGGTTACGGAAATGGCAAAGGGTGTCCAGCCGGCGGCGCTGACATACCGGGTTTTGAACCGAAATAATGGTATGAGCCGGGTGAAAATCCGGTTGGTAACCGGTCGCACCCATCAGATCCGGGTGCAGTTTGCCTCCCGGCAGCTGCCCTTGGTGGGAGAGAGAAAGTACAGCACATTGGAAGATCCCTGTGAGATCGCACTGTGGTCCTGTAAGATCGGCTTTACCCACCCGGCAACCGGTGAAAAAATGGAATTTACAAGGGAGCCGCCCCGGGTTTATCCCTGGACGGATTGTTAAGATGAAGGTTTTGATCGATGCAGATGCCTGCCCTGTGGTGGACATTGCGGTGTCCCTGTGCCGGGAGTGTCAGACAGAGTGCTTGCTGCTTTGCGACACGGCCCACGAAATGCAGCGGCCCGGAGCAAAGACCCTGGTGTTTGACAAAGGCTCGGACAGCGTGGACTTTGCGCTGGTAAACCGGGTATCCCCGGGGGATGTGGTGATCACACAGGATTACGGTCTGGCATCTATGTGCCTTGCGAAGGGCGCATTGGTACTGCACCAGGACGGCTGGGCATACACTGCGGACAATATTGACGCACTGATGTTTCAGCGTCACGCTGCCAGGGAATACCGGGCAATGGGCGGCAGAACAAAAGGCCCGGCAAAGCGGAAGAGCACACAAGACAAAGCGTTTGCGGACGCACTGGGGAGGATACTGGAAAATGGCGAATTATGATTTCTTTCAGCATAAAAAGTGCGAATATTTCCCTTGCCACCAGGGGGCTGACCCGGAAACCTTCAGCTGCCTGTTCTGCTATTGCCCTCTGTATGCGTTGGGGGACAAGTGTGGAGGACAGTTTACCTATTTGGAAAACGGCATTAAGGATTGCTCCGGATGCCTTCGCCCGCACAAAAGGGAGAATTACGAGGGAATCCAAAAGCAAATGATGCAGGTGATAGAGCTTGCCAAAAAGCAACAGGAAAAACCTTGATTTTTCTGTGGTCTGCTGATATAATAGCTGAGTTTATAGGGAGCAGTACTCAAGCTGGTCGAAGAGGCGTGACTCGAAATCTCGTAGGGCATGAAAGTGTCGCCAGGGTTCGAATCCCTGCTGCTCCGCCAAAAAAGAACGAACTTTTGTCTACCAAAAGTTCGTTCTTTTTTTATCCAAGCCGCAGGCTTGGCATATCATCGCCGCACAAAGTGCGGTGCATATCATCAAGGTCGGCAAGCCGACCTTGTATCTCATCACGCGTCAGCGTGCATCCTCCTGCGGCTTGATGAGATGCAACACTGCGTGTTGATGATATGCAATTATATATTCATAAGAAACTGAACTAGTGCCTTTTAATAGTTTCCAACGCATCTTCCAATGCACGTTTTGCCTGTGACCAAAGTCTCTCTTTTACAATGACTCTTTTATATTGCGCACATTCCTCACACAAATCCTTGCTCCAAGACAGGACATATCTCCCGTTTGAATGCTTTGTTTTGTTTATTTTGTTCCAACAATCCAGGCAAAACTCTGCCATTTGAATCACCTCAATGGTATTTTACGCTATTTGCATTGCGTTTGCAATGCATATTTTTGATGCGATCAGCCATAAGATATAAGCAATACAAATGCATTGCTTATGGAGGTATGCACTATGGGAAAATTCAAGATCCCGGAGAATCCGCCAACGGTTAACAAAACCATCCGCTTTCCCGGAGATGTTGTAAATGCGGTTGAGGAGGCCATCGTTGAAAAGGACTGTACCTTTTCCGCCTTTGTGATTGCGGCTGTCCGCGCGGCACTGGAGGATCTGGAAAAGTAAGGGACTGTAAAACGACTCGTATCTATATTCACAATAAACGGCGGGAGCGAGCCCTGCCCTACAAACATCTCACCGGAGATACCGTAGGGCGGGGGCTTGCTCCCGCCGTAAATTTGTTTTATATCACAGCTTTTTTACAAACAGTGCCCGAATTGCGTTGAGAACGGCAAGAATCATCACACCAACATCGGCAAAAATGGCGATCCACATATTGGCAACACCAAAGGCAACAAGAATAAGAGAGAGTATCTTGAGGGCAATGGCAAAACCGATATTTTGATGCACGATCCGAAGACATTTACGGGAGATCTTGATGGCTTTCGCAATTTTCAGCGGGTCATCATCCATCAAAACAATGTCGGCAGATTCGATCGCTGCATCAGAACCCATTGCACCCATAGCGATACCGATATCGGCACGGGACAGCACGGGGGCATCGTTGATGCCGTCACCTACGAAGGCGAGCTTTGCTTTTTTGGGTTTGGCAAGCAGAAGCTCCTCCACTTTGGAAACCTTATCTCCCGGCAAAAGCGAGCTGTAAACCCTGTCGATGCCAAGGGAATCGGCAACCTGCTGGGCAACGGCTTTTGCATCACCGGTCAGCATCACGGTTTGCTTAATGCCGGCTTTTTTCAGCTGCACCAGGGCTTTCCCGGCGGTGGGTTTTATCACATCGGAAATAACGATGTGTCCGGCGTATACGTTGTCGATGGCGATATGAATTATGGTTCCTACGTCGTGGCAATCGGAATAGGGAATGCCAAGATGCTTCATCAGCTTATCGTTACCGGCGGCGACCAAATGGTCATCGACCTTAGAGATCACACCGTTGCCGCTGATTTCCTGTACGTCACGGACTCTGCTTCTGTCAAGCTCTGCACCGTATGCACGCTGCAAGCTTTGGGCAATGGGGTGAGAGGAAGCGATTTCCGCCAAGGCGGCATAGGCAAGCAGCTGATCTTCCGGCAGTGTGTTGTGATGAATTGCGGTCACTTCAAATACACCCTGGGTCAGTGTGCCGGTCTTGTCAAATACCACATAGCCGGTCTTGGACAGGGCTTCCAGATAATTGGAACCCTTGACCAGTATGCCCTCTTTACTGGCACCGCCGATGCCGGCGAAAAAGCTGAGGGGGATGCTGATAACCAAAGCACAGGGGCAGCTGGCAACAAGAAAGGCAAGGGCACGGTAGATCCATACGCTCCAATTAGCGGGATTTCCAAGAAGCAGTATGTTCACAAGAGGCACAAGGACCGCCAATGCCAGCGCGCAGATGCAAACCGCAGGTGTGTAGATTTTTGCAAACCGGGAAATGAAATTCTCCGACCGGGATTTGCGTGAGCTGGCATTTTCCACCAGATCGAGAATTTTAGATACGGTCGATTCGCCAAATTCCTTTGTGGTGCGGATTTTTAATACACCGGTCAGATTGATACAACCGCTGATGATCTCGTCCCCGGTTTTTACATCACGGGGGAGGCTTTCGCCCGTCAGCGCACTGGTATTCAGGGAAGACTGTCCTTCGATCACAACACCGTCAATGGGGACTTTCTCACCGGGCTGAACAAGAATCACGGTTCCGATTCCGATCTCGTCGGGATCTACCTGTGTCAGTTTGCCATCTTTTTCAATATTGGTATAGTCGGGGCGGATATCCATCAATTCGCTGATGTTCTTGCGGCTTTTGCCTACAGCATAGCTTTGGAAAAGCTCGCCCACCTGGTAAAACAGCATAACGGCTATGGCCTCAACATAATCTCCGCTGTCAACGACGCCGATGATCATAGCACCGACGGTGGCGATTGCCATAAGAAAGTTTTCGTCAAAAATCTGCCGGTTCCAAATGCCTTTTCCGGCTTTGCGCAGAATGTCGTAGCCGATAATGAGGTAGGGGATCAAAAACAGGAGAAAGCGCAGAAGACCCTCCACCGGCAGAAAACCAAAGCCGATCATCAGCACAGCGGAAACGACGATTCGTATGAGTACCTTTTTTTGCTTTTTCGTCATAGCATATTCCTTTCACCGAAAACAGCACGCCTATTTCCGCTTCCTTTTACAGGTAGATCTCGCAGTCGCTTTCTACCTTCTTACAGTTTTTGAGAACAGACTTCATAACCGATGCTGCATCAGCACCCTCTTCAAATTCCACGATCATCTTTTGGGTCATGAAATTAACCGTAGCTTCTTTTACACCGTCAATTTTTTTGGCGGCGTTTTCCATTTTCAGTGCGCAGTTCGCACAGTCAACTTCAATTTTATAGGTTTTCTTCATAATATATTTACTCCTTTCAGACATTTATTAAACGGTTGTTTCATCGTTGCCTGTAGTATATTGTACGATTAAACAAATGTCAATGTGTCGGGATAAAAGCCTTCTTATCGGGATGATATTTTGTCCAAATGGATTATTTTTGCTTTTGTGTTGTATTTTCAAAATCCCAATGGTATGATAGACAAAAGACAGGAGGTGGATGTATGGACTTTAATTCGCTCCCCCACGATCACGGACATTTTTCCGGGGAACTGCGGCTGGAAATGCCGAAAACGGAGACCTTTGAAACGGTTTCTGACCTTATGAAAATGATGAGTGACGGAAAACGCATACAGATCTTTTGGCTTTTGTGCCACTGCGAAGAATGCGTTATCAATATATCGGCCATTATGGATACCAGCAGCCCGGTGGTATCCCATCATCTGAAGCTCTTGAAATCCGCGGGGCTGATCACGAGCCGCCGGGAAGGAAAAGAGGTTTATTACACAGCAGCCAAGACCAAAAGGGCACAGGTGCTTCACGAGATGATCGAGCAGATCGTGGAGGTGGCGTGTCCTGCGGATGATGCGTTCGCAAAGCCCTCTACAGAAGCCCGGGATTCCTCTGTGCAAACGGTAAATGAGGTGCAGGCACTTTTGGTAAGCGACCTGACAAGGCGGTATACCATCGAAGAGCTTTCTGCCAGGTTTCACATGAACCAAACCACGCTGAAAACGACTTTCAAAAGGGTCTTTGGACAGTCTGTGGGCGGGTATATGAAGGAATACCGCATCAAGCGGGCAAAGGAGCTCCTTTGCCATAGCGACGCCTCCGTTGCTGAAATTGCCTGTGCGGTAGGTTATGAGAATCAAAGTAAATTTACGGCGGCTTTTCGGAGTGTAACCAGCGTGTTGCCCCGTGACTATCGAAAAGCGCATACAAAAAAATAGAAAAGGGGAAGCATCGCTTTTCCTGTTGACTATTCTTTCTTGATTGGTATAATGAAACCGGGGGTGACGGATATGAGAAATTATATTTCCCAACAGTTTCACGATTCTCCCTGTATCCGGGTGCCGGGGCATAGTCCCTCGTGCGACATTCTGATCGGGCCCGGTGCCATAAAAGATCTGCCTGCGGTGATGGAGAAATTCCGTGCCCAAAAGGCGTTCGTTTTTGCGGACAGCAATACATACCGGGTGGCGGGGGAAAAGGTGTGTGAGATCCTCCGCAGTGACGGCAGGGCGGTTGCCTGCCATATATTTCAGGATGCCCATTTGGAGCCGGATGAGCGGAGCGTGGGATTGGCGGTTATGCATTTTGATCCCCGGTGCGATGTGCTGATCGGTGTAGGCTCCGGTGTGATCAACGATATTTGCAAGATCGTGGCGAACCTATCCGGTAAGCCCTATGTGATCGTGGGAACGGCACCGTCGATGGACGGCTACGCATCTGCCACATCCTCTATGGAACGGCAGGGGCTAAAAGTTTCGGTAAACAGCAAATGCCCCGATGTGATCATCGGGGATACGGAGATTTTAGCACAGGCACCGATGAAGATGCTGGTATCCGGTCTTGGGGATATGATCGCCAAGTATGTAAGTATCTGCGAGTGGCGGATCTCCCACTTGCTAAACGGAGAGTTCTACAGCGAGGACATTGCCCGGATGGTGCGGCTGGCACTGAAAAAATGCGTGGACAATGCAGATGGGCTGCTGCAGCGGGATGAAAATGCGGTGGCAGCTGTCTTTGAAGGGCTTGCCATTTGCGGGATCGCAATGAGCTATGCGGGACTTTCCCGACCAGCCTCCGGTGGTGAGCACTACATTTCCCACGTGCTGGATATGCGCTCGGCTCAGTTTAAGACTCCTGTGGAGACCCACGGACTGCAGTGTGCGATGGGTACGCTGATAGAGGTTCGGCTGTACGAAAAGCTGAAAACTGTCACACCGGACAGGCAGAAAGCCCTTTCCTATGTGGAAAGCTTTGATTATGCCCATTGGTGCGGTCAGCTCCGGACACTGCTGGGTGCAGGTGCGGAAACGATGATCGCACAGGAGTGCCGGGAAGGGAAGTACCGTAAGGATGCCCACGGGGAACGGCTCTGCCGGATCCTTTCCAATTGGGACAGCATCCTGCAGATCATGGAGGAGGAATTGCCCTCCGCAGATACGCTGGAAGCACTGCTGGATAAGCTTGACGCTCCCAAGCAGCTTAGCCACATCGGTACGGAGGACGCTTTGCTGCCGGTGATTTTTGGAGCGACCCGGGATATCCGGGATAAATATGTGCTGTCCCGCTTGCTGTGGGATCTGGGAATTTCGCCGGAGGAGGCATTTTCTCTGTAAAAGGATCAGAGAGCGGTAGATAAAAAATAAATAGAGGTGATAGTATTATGGCAGTTAAAAACAGTACATCAAAAAATTATTCCTTCCCTATGGAAACCATTATGGAAGCACTGCGCAATCCGCAATTGTCTGCAATCATCGACGCATCGCTGATGCTGGAGGGTAAAAATCCTGAAGGGATCATCTTCCGCTATGAAAGAAGATCGACAATGTCCCGCTACGGACGGAATTATGAAGTGCTGCTGACACCGGGCGAAGGGAACACAACAGATGTCAAGGTCACGATCCAATCCAGAAAAGTTACTGTGCTAATCGATCCTGCGTGGGAAGCGGAGGCAAAGCGAGTGTATTCCGGGTTGGAGCTTTTGTTGTCGAAAGATGAAAAGGAAGAGAAGATTTCCTGTAAGGCTTGCGGTGCGCCCATTGGGAAAGAGGATAAGTTCTGCAAGGAATGCGGCGCAAAAAACGAATAAAAATAACGGGCTTATGCCCGTTATTTTTTATGCTTGATAAAGGACCAAAGGATGATCACGATCTGCCCGGCAACACCCAAAAGGAAAATGAGGGCGACATCGATGCCGAAATAGAAAAAGGTGGCATAAATCGCTGTCAGACAGGACCAAACCAGCACGGAAATGATGGGATAATTGTGCCGGGGATTGAACCAAATGGAGTTAAATACCAGCTTGATGATCATACTGACCGGCAGGGCATATACAAAGCAAAGCCACTGGTAAGAGGCATCTTTAAAAAACAGGGAAATGAGAATAAAAGCCAGCACAGCGACGATCCAGCTGCCGCTTTCCGCCACATAGGCAATGGCCTTGCGGTTGTAGCGAACTGTCGGGGTAACGCTTTCTGCCGGCGTTTGTCCCCGCACCAATTCGTCTAAAGAGACCTCGAACAGCTCAGCGATCTCCACCAGAACGGAAATGTCTGGTGTGGACTCTGCCCGTTCCCATTTGGAAACGGTTTTGTCGGAGTAGTTGAGCTTTTCCGCAAGCTCCAGCTGGGTCATATTATGTAAAAGCCGCAATTCCGTAATATTTTTTGCAACGATCTGCTTCACATCTTCCAATGCACTTGCCTCCTTGGCAATTGGGATATTTGGCATTATACAGCATTTTTTGAAAAATTGCAAGTACTTGTTGACATATCAACAAGTTAATGGTACACTTGTTGAAGAATCAACAAGTGCGATGGAGGAATGCTTTGTGCAGGAAAGATTTGAGACATTCACGGTCCTTATCAATCGGATCAGCCGCAATATCCGAAAAATTAAGAATCAGGAAATGGCGCAGTATAATTTAAGAAGCGTCCACATATCCTGCCTGTATTATTTGTACACCAATCCCGGACTGACAGCCACGGAGCTGTGCGAGCGGTGCGAGGAGGACAAGGCCACCATTTCCCGCGGCTTGGATTATTTGGAGACAAATGGGTATCTTACCTGTGAGTCTCAGCACACCAAGCGGTATAAAAGCCCACTGATCTTGACGCAATCGGGGATTGAGGTGGGCAAGAAAATTGCCGATAAAATAGCAGATGTGCTGCAGCAGATCAGTGTGGGTATGACGGAGGAGGAGCGCGTTGCGTTTTACCGAAGCCTGGCAGTGATCAGCGACAGTTTAGAGCAAGTATCCGGCAACAGAAAGGAAGAAATACTATGAAAACAAGAATTATCGTGGATTCCTCGGCGGATCTGCTGCCGGAGCTCCAAAGGCAGGTTTCGGTGGTTCCTATGACATTGCGCTTTGGAGAAGCGGAGTATATTGACGGTGTGACCATCGACAACAAGACTTTTTATGAAAAGCTGGTAGAAAGCGATGTGCTTCCTACGACCAGCCAGGCGATCCCCCAGGTTTTTGCAGCCGCCTATGAAGAAGCCCGACAGGCGGGGGAGGCAGCGGTGGTGATCACGCTGGCATCCAAGCTGTCCGGCACCTATCAAAGCGCGGTGATCGCGGCAGAAGAATATGAGAATATTTACGTTGTGGATAGCGAAACGGTGGCCATCGGCGGCGGTATTTTGGTAGAGCGGGCTTTGCAGCTGCGGCAGGAAGGCCTGGGAGCAAAGGAGATCGCGCAAGCTCTGGAGCAGGAGAAAAAGAAGATCGTGCTGGTTGCGCTGGTGGATACCCTGGAATATCTGAAAAAGGGCGGCAGAGTATCCAAAACCGTGGCATTTGCCGGTGCGGTGCTGAATATTAAGCCTGTGATCAGTGTTGTGGAGGGCGAGATCCGGATGCTGGGAAAGGCAAGAGGCTCCAAGCAGGGAAATAATCTCCTGGTGCAGGAAATTGAAAAAGCCGGCGGTGTGGATTTCAGAAAGCCGGTGCTGTTGGGCTATACCGGCATTTCTGATGTTTTGTTGTGTAAATATATGGAAGACAGCAAGCCGCTATGGGAAAATGGACTGAAAGAGCCCCGGTACACCTGTATAGGCAGCGTGATCGGTACCCACGCAGGCCCCGGTGCTGTGGCGGTGGCATTTTTTAAGAAATAACGGTTGACAAAATATGACATATTTCGTACACTAAAAATGCAGTGTTTTACTGCGATAATTTTTAGGGGGATCAATTATGTCTGAGAAACTGAAAAAAGTAGCAACCGACCTGTCCGAAAAGGAAAAGCTGGCAGCCATTATCTGGCTGATCATTGGTATTACCCAGTGCCTTTCCATCGCTTTGTTCATTTCCGGTGCGTGGAACATTTATGCAGCTATCACTCGCTTTAAGCAGTCTAAGGCTGTTCTGCAACCCTGGCCCGGTATTGTGCAGGCTTATGATAAGTGGCAGAGCAATATCATCATTACTGCCGTTATCAATTTGATCTTCGGCGGTGTGTACGGTCTGATCGGCTGTGTATACGACTACTTTGTGATCCGTAAGTACGTTCTGGACAATAAGGCAGTGTTTGAAGAAGCAGGTCTGTAATATCGCTACATAAAAAGCTCCGAATTCACATCGTTGAATTCGGAGCTTTTTTGCTTGCGTATCAATATATATTGTCGTATAATAGGAAAATCAGAAACCAGGAGGAATGACGATGCTGAACGAAATTTCTTTGGATAGTATTTGCGGTGCGCTGACTTATGCGCTGGGTGTGGAAGCACCTGCCTGTGCAGCACCTGCCAATCCCCAATTGGTAGCGTATATCGATCAGGTGTTTGGCGGCGAAAAGGCTGACCGGATATTTATGTATAACCCGGATGCCGTTGCCCAGTGGATCTATGAAAAGTATAAGCACTTATGCCCGGAGGTGGAAAATGACGGGGAGGTGGAGATCCCGCTGCGCACGGTGATGCCCTCTGTGACCCCGGTATGCTTTGGCACGATGTACACCGGCGCGCAGCCTGCGGTTCACGGCATTCAAAAGTACGAAAAGCCTGTCATCAAGATCGATACGATTTTTGACGCACTGATCCGGGCAGGTAAAAAGCCGGCGATCATTGCTTCCGGCACCAAGTGCAGTATGAGTAACATTTTCCTGGAGCGGAATATGGACTACTACCTGACCAGCCGCCTGGATGAAACGCTGGCTGTGGCAGCAGACCTGATCGCACGGGACGAACACGATTTTGTCGCTTTGTACCACGGTAATTACGATGCCAGGATGCACAAATTCGGTCCGGAAAGTATTGAGGCACTGGCGGAGCTGCGCTCCAATTCCCACGCCTTTGCCCAGATCAACAATATGATCCAAAGACATTGGAAGCATCACAATACCCTTGTGGGCTTTGCTATGGACCACGGCTGTCACGAGATCGACGGCGGCTGCGGCTCTCACGGATTGGATATGGAAGAAGATTTAAACATTGTGCACCTTTACAAGGGCTACAAGAGGGAAACGGTATGAAACTGTATGTGATCCGTCACGGGCAAAGTGAAACCAATGTTAAAAAATGCTTTACCGGTTGGGCGCAAGTGAATCTGACGGAACAAGGAGTCTGGGATGCGGAGCGTGTGCGCCCGATTCTGGCAAATATCCCCTTCGATAAAGTATTTTCCAGCGATCTAAATCGTGCGATGCGCACAGCCGAGATCGCTCTTCCCGGTTGCGCATACGAAACCACGCCCCTGCTGCGGGAGGTGGGGATGGGCTCTTTGGAGTGGCAGCCCATTATGGATATGCAGGCGGATATGAAGGAGAAGAATACGGCACAGCTGGGCTATGGAATGTACGGCGGCGAAAGCCGTGAGGAATTCGCCGCCCGGGTGGCAGAATTCCGGAAGATGGTGCAAACGCTGGATTGCGAAAATGTGGCGGTATTTTCCCACTGGGGCTGGTTGATGGAAATGCTGACGCAGGTACTGGAGGTCAGAATTCCCTCCGGCAATATCACCGGTAAGAACTGTATGGTGGGTGTTTTTGAATACGAAAACGCACACTGGAAGCTACATAGCTGGATCAACACCCAATAAAAAGGTAAATACGGTGCTGCTCAGCAGTACCGTATTTTTGTATATTAAATTCCAATTTATCGAGTTGTTCAAACTCGCACAACCCAATTGTCATTGCGAGCCAGTGCGCACACTGGCGTGGCAATCTATTGGTAACACTTGGCTTTTAGATTGCCACACCAGTGACATCGGTCACTGGTTCGCAATGACAACGAAAATTATAACAGCTCTACAAACCGGTATTTATGTTGCTGATATGCTTGTCTTTTGTAATTCAGGTCTTGCGGTTTTCGGTGATTGGCAGTATAATCAATACAAGCTGATTTAAAAAGGATTAACCGTATGTTTCCAAAAAATTTTGTATGGGGTTCTGCAACGGCGGCATACCAAATCGAAGGTGCTTGGAATGAAGACGGAAAAGGTCTTTCCATTTGGGATGAATTTTCCCACACTCCGGGAAAGATCAAAAATGGGGATGCGGGTGATATGGCTTGTGACCATTATCATCGGTTCCGGGAAGATGTGGCACTGATGAAAGAAATGGGGCTGAAGGCCTACCGTTTCTCTGTCTGTTGGCCCCGTATTCTGCCGGAGGGTACCGGCAGGGTAAATGAGGCAGGTGTGCGCTTTTACAGCGATCTGATCGATGCGTTGCTGGATGCAGGGATCACACCCTATATGACCTTGTACCATTGGGATCTGCCTCTTGCACTGCAGGAAAAGGGCGGCTGGTGCAACCGGGAAACGGCAGATTGCTTTGCGGAGCTGACCGGCTTGATCGCGGACCGTTTTGGCGACCGGGTAAAGCACTATATTACGGTCAATGAGCTGAGCGTATTTATTAAGGGCATTACCAACGGTGTCCACGCACCGGGGCTTCTTATGACCCCGGATTACTATGTAAAAGCCTTCCATAATGTGCTGCTGGCCCACGGAAAGGCATCCCGGATCTTGCGGGAAAAAGTGCAAAATGTCCAGGTGGGCTTAGGACCTGCGCTGCTTCCTTATATGCCAAAGACGGAAAATGACCTGGAAGCTTGCCGCAGACAGATGTTTGCGGTAAAGCGAACCATCAACGGTGCACCGAACAATGCCATTGCGGACTTTATCAGTGTGCCGTCTATGCTGCTGGATCCGGTGCTGTGGGGTACATATCCGGAAGATGGTCTGGAGGTCATTGAAAAATACTTGCCTGCTTCCTGGCAGGAGGATCTGAAGATTATCCACGGAACGCTGGACTTTATTGGATTTAACTGCTACCAGGGCAGATTCGCGGTGGACAGCGGTGACGGCGGTATTCGGATTTTGCCCCCGAAGCCCGGTTATGCCCGTACCGCCATCGATTGGCCTGTCAACCCGGAGTGTATCTACTGGACAGCCCGCTACCTGTACGAGCGGTACAAAGTACCGGTGGTAGTGACGGAAAACGGCATTTCTTCCCACGACTGGGTGTCCCTGGATGGCAAGGTCCACGACCCTAACCGTGTCGACTATTTGCAGAGGCATCTGTTGCAGCTGGAGAAAGCCATTGACGAGGGCGTGGATGTCCGGGGCTATTTCTGCTGGAGCGCAATGGATAATTTTGAATGGGCCAGAGGGTATTTCGATCGTTTCGGTTTGATTTATGTGGATTTTGAAACCCAAGAGCGTATTGTAAAAGACAGCGGTTGGTGGTATAAAGAGGTTATCGAAACAAGCGGAGAGAGGCTACATCGATATGGAAGTGAAAACGCAGTTAAGACAGATCGTTGATCGTATTGGGTTGGGAGAATACCCGGAGGAGCTGGAAAAGTATTACGCTGCAGACAGCGGCAATACCGCACCTGCCTGCGATTTGGCACTGATCGACCGCTTACAGGAAAAGTACGATCTATTCGGTGAATACTACGATTTGGTGGTGCAGTCCGCCAAAGAGATCAATGCTGACCCGGATATGAATACCTGGGTTCGGGTGGCGGCACAGTTTCACAAGGAAAACGATAAGGCTATCGTGTGCAAGCTGCCGGTACCCAATGTTTCTGAAAATGTGGCAACCAACTTTATGATGCTGCACATTATGATGCCTATGATCCCCGAATCCTTCCAAAAGATGGAGGCAAGAGGCTTTAACTGGGAGGAACTGGAGGATGCTCGCAGAGCTTATAAAAGCGGCATCAGCGTTGTCCGCAGACAGACCGGCACACCGGCTATGAACAAGACCTATTTCTCCTGGCTGAACCTCTATTGTCGGGCACTGATCTTTAAGATCAGCGGCTTTTGGTTTGAGGTGCGGCAGTTTCCGGCACAGGCACTGTGGATCCGCAACCGTACTTCCGGTCAGATCGTACCTCTGATGAAGGCTGCCTTCCACCGGGACGGCACAATGATCCTGGGTTCTAAGAATTACGAGGACACAGACGGCTCTTTCGTTACGGAATACTCCGAAGATGAAGAAAATTTCTACGGCTGGGGCTGTATCGACAATGTGACCGACCGGGAGAAAAAGGCGTATTCCAAGGCACAGTGGGCGTGCATTGCAAGACCCGGTGACTACTGCCTGGGTATGCACATTCCTACTAAGGCGGACATTTCTACCGAGTCCACGATGAAGGCTTGTGCCGATGCCATCAAGCTGGTGCACGAGAGATTCCCGGAATACGGTGTGGGAAATGCGGTGTTCTGTGCATCCTGGCTGCTGAATCCCCGGCTGAAGGAGATCCAGGGTCCCCAGTCCCGGATTACTCAGTTTGAGGAGTGCTTTGTAAAGTACCCCAATAAGGATATTTCCGGCGGTGCGGTGTTCTCCTTTATATTTGTGCGTAAACCGGCAAATTTGGAGGATCTGGAGGAAAACACCAGCCTGCAGCGGAAAGTGAAAAAAATGTATTTAGATGGTGACTGCATACATACTTACAGCGGTGCCATTTTTGTGGAGGCATAAATTATGAGAGTTTTAGCCATTTCCAACAGCTTTGGCGTGGATGCCAACCGTTACCTGAATCAGATCGCCCGGTCTGCCGGTGTGAGGATGGACGTTTGCACCCTGTTTATCCCCGGCTGCCCGCTGGAATTGCATTACCGGAATATGCTCAGCGATAAGGAAGCTTACGATCTGCACTTTAACGGTTTTAATACCGGCTTTAAGACATCCATTTCCGAGGCACTGCTTAGCGGTCACTGGGATGTGGTGACCATTCAGCAGGCAAGTTTTTACAGTCCCAAGCCGGACAGCTATACCCCCTATGCAGAGGAGCTGTTTGATTACATCAAGACCTGCCAGCCCAAGGCAAAGGTGCTGATCCATCAGACATGGGCTTACGAAGACGGCAGTGAAAAATTGGCAAATATGGGCTATGCCACTGCCAGGGAAATGTTTGCGGACATCCAAAAGGCATATCAGCAGTGCCACGAAACCCTGGGTACAGACGGCATTATTCCTTGCGGTCAGCTGATGATGGCGCTTTTAGATGCCGGCATCGAAAAGGTGCATCGGGATACTTTCCATGCAAGCATGGGCTTGGGTCGCTATGCACAGGCACTTTTGTGGTATAAGACTCTTACCGGCAAGTCCGTTATGGATATTTCTTATAACGATTTTGATGAGGAAGTTACTCCGGAAGAGATTGCTATTGCAAAGAAGGTAGTGGAATCCCTGTAATTTAAAAGCAGCCTGTGCGAATCCCGCACAGGCTGCTTTCTGCAGGAACAATAAATTCCAATTTATCGAGCAATTACAATCTTCGTTGTCATTGCGAACCAGTGCTCACACTGGTGTGGCAATCTCAAAAACCAAGTTGTAACAATAGATTCCCACGCCAGTTTGCGAACTGGCTCGGAATGACAATTGGGTTATGCGAGTTTGGAAACAGCTCGATAAACCGGAATTTAATACATTGTGGTAAAAGCAAAATATCTATTACAGATTTGTGAATTGTGGAACCCGCCTATGGACTTTTTTACGGAAATGTGGTATCTTTACGACAGCATTTTCTGCGGTATTGTGGTATGAAAAGACCATAAGACCGAAGGGAGTAATGATATGTTGTCAAATTGGAAAAACATAGGTAAAACAGCCGGGATTTTGGCAGGAAGGCTGCTGATGTTTGCGGTTGCCTATTTTATCGTGGAGCTTTTCGCTCTGCTGATTTTGCGCCCGGAGACACCGGTGGGGCTGCTGTTTGCGCTCTGCTGGTCGATTTTATTTGCGTCCGTTACCTGTATGCTGCCGAAGCTTGCGGGAAGGATCTTTTTTGGTATTACATATTATTTCGCAGCCCTGTGGGCTTTGGCACAGACCGGTTATTATCAGGTTTTTAACCGGATGATGTGGCTTTCGGACATTTTCTATGCCGGGGAAGGCGCAGGCTGGTTCGGGGATGTTCTCAAATCCTTTGTGCCCCTTTGGTGGCTTGGCGGTGCTGTGATGATCGCCCTGGGTGTTGTGCTGATCTGGAAGTTCCCGGCACCGCAAAAGGGGATTTGGCTGCGTCTGCCCGGAGTTATCACGGTTGTTTTAGCGGTGGTAATGCTGTGGAATTTACCGGAGATCGTGTTCCGTCGGGATCTGGGTGTTTGGGGTACCAGGTCTGAATATGCCCAATCCTCCTCCTACCGGGCTACCTACAATACCATGTACGATGCCAAAAATGTGTATCAGATCTGCGGCATTTACCATCTGACCTACCGGGACATCTGGAAGCACGAAATCTATCCGCTGACACCGGCTTACCGGACGGAAATTTCCAAGCAGACCGGAGAAATCAACAGGTATTTCGCGGAAAGACCGGAAAAGGCTGCCAACGAAATGACAGGTCTATATAAAGACAAGAATGTCATTATGATCCTGATGGAGTCTATGGACGACTGGATGCTGACTCCGGAAGATACGCCCACGATCTGCCGTCTGATGGACGAGGGCATCTCTTTTACGGAGTTCTATACTCCGGGCTTCGGTACTGCCCGAACCATCAATTCGGAATTTTGTGTCAATACCGGTATTTACCTGCCTACCACCGGCGAGTATGTGTTTGACTATGTGACCAACGATTTTAGCCAATCCATTGCATCCCGCGCCACGGCCAATGGCTACGATGCGGAGATTTTCCACTATAACGATCCCAGTTTCTACAGCCGCGGTGTTTTTGAACCGGCAATGGGTTATGGCAGCTACAACTGTTATGCGGACTACGAAAGCGATAAAGATAAGCTGTATGACGATTGCCTTCTGTTTGATATCCCGCAGCTGAATGAAAAGTTTTTCCGGGAAGGGAAGACTTTTAATACCATTATTACCCGCTCGGCACACCTGAGCTATGTGTATAACGAGGTGCTCAGCCACTATGCGCTGAAGCAGTACCCGGAATATAAGGGCAAATACGCTTCTGAGGAAGAGGATTGCGCACGGGTCAAGGCAAAGCTGGTTGACGATATGTTTGCCCGGCTTTTGCAGGAACTGGAGCTGCACGGTCAGCTGGAAAACACCGTGATCATTGCCGTTACAGATCACTACACCTACGGCTATAAGAATATGGATGAGTTGTATGCCCATTCCGGTGTGGATGACCTGTTGCTGTTGGAAAAGACCCCTTGCTTTGTATGGTCTGCCGACGGTCCGGCAATGAAGGTGGACAAGACGCTTAACACCTCAGACTTTTTGCCCACGATGCTAAATCTCCTTGGGTATGAAAGCCCCTATCATTATTTGGGACAGGATGCTTTTGATCCCCGCTATCCCGGCTATGTGCTGTTTCCCGATGGCAGCTGGATCGCAAATGGTGTTGCCTGCAAGGTCAGCGCCAGCGGTAAGGTAAGCGTGATTCAAAACACCGAAAATGTGGATGTGACCGACGCGTGGGTGACAGAAATGGCGAAGCTGTCCAGCGACTATATCCGGATCAGCAACTTGCTGCTGACAGCAGATTATTATAAAGATGTGCAATAAAACAGTAGCCTTTTTTAAACGGCTGTGATACAATGTAGAAAAATGTCGATTTGGGAGGCTTGACCTATGAGCAGAGCTGATGAAATTTATCGCGCTACCTGTCTGGATATTCTGGAAAACGGATTTTACGATACCGATCTGGAAGTGCGTCCCAAATGGGCGGACGGTACACCGGCCCACACTGTGAAGAAATTCGGCGTGGTGAACCGCTACAATCTGAAAGAAGAATTTCCCATTATGACCCTGCGGCGCACCTACTGGAAAAGTGCCCTGGATGAGCTGCTGTGGATTTGGCAGAAGAAGTCCAACCGTATTGAAGATCTGGGCAGCCACGTATGGGACGAATGGGCAGGCGAGGACGGTACCATCGGCAAAGCCTATGGCTATCAGCTGGGCATCAAGCACCAGTATAAAGAGGGGATGTTCGACCAGGTGGACAGAGTACTGTACGACCTGAAGCATAACCCCGCATCCCGCCGGATCTTGACCAGCATTTATAATTTCCAGGATCTGCACGAGATGAATCTATATCCCTGCGCTTACTCTATGACCTTCAATGTGTCCGGCAATACTCTGAATGCGATCTTGAATCAGCGTTCGCAGGATATGCTGACGGCAAATAACTGGAATGTGTGTCAGTATGCAATGCTGCTGATGATGGTGGCGCAGGTCTCCGGGCTGGAAGCCGGTGAGCTGGTGCACGTGATCGCCGATTGCCATATTTATGACCGGCACATCCCGGCGGTAAAGGCAATGCTGGAAAATGAAGGCTTTGCCGCGCCGAAGGTAACGCTGGATCCTACGGTGACGGATTTTTATGCTTTCACAAAAAACAGCTTTACGGTGGAAGATTATCAGTATCACCCCTTTGATTTTGAGATTCCTATGGCAATCTGAGGTGACTTATGGA
>JAZNRQ010000168.1:0-6803 GCA_045590735.1 Faecousia sp.
TCCGTCCCCAGGGCGGCGTGGAAGCGGAATAAAAAAGGAGGGCTTGATGCCCTCCTTTTTTAATTGAGAATTGAGAGCTGAGAATTAAATTCCAATTTATCGAGCTGTTTCAAATTCGCACTGCACCAATACCTTCCCCCGGGGGGAAGGTGGCCGAGCGTAGCGAGGTCGGAAGAGGAATGCGGGAGGAAAACCCAAATCACTGCATAATAGCAGGCTTTTTACTGACTATCGCTGCACGCCATTCCTCTCCCGCCCAGTGTGCGCACTGGGCACCCTCTCCCCGGGAGAGGGTATAATGGGTGCAAATTATAATTTGAAACAACTCGATAAATTGGAATTTGAAGAGGTTGGGGGAAAGGGGTGGAGGGCGAATAATGTCGGATTTGAGCGACAGAATATTGGTTTACATAAATGTTAAAAATGTGGAAAAAACTTGGTAAGTATGTGGGTGAGTTGTCCACACTATCCACAGGTTTATCCACAGGGCAAGGTGAAAAAACCCCTGTAGGCATCAGCCTACAGGGGAAATATCCGGAAATTTTACACATCTCGACAAAATTGTGCAAAAGTCGATTTGGTTTACAGAACACCGATCAGTAATGTACCAAAACAGAAAATGCGCGGTCTGTTTTCCCGCAGACATCTGTCCGTTGCCGGTGGGCATCCACCTGTAAAACCGGGCCGTCTGACAGCTGCCAGCGAAGGCCGATAGGCTGCCCTTCCAGTACCTCGCTGTGGTAGCAAACGGAGATCTCCTTAGGGATATGTGTTTCGTGAAAATCGCTGGGAAGCAGGTCGCTGACCCAATCTAAGTAGCGGGTATTATTCATGTGACCGTTCCGGTCCAGCTCCGTAAAGCAAGCCTGCCGGGTGGTGCAGGAATCTCCCTGCCGGGGAATGATGGTGCCGGGGGTGGCGATCTCGCAGCCCCGGAGCAGACCGTTCAGCTCTACGCCGCTTTTTTCCGGAACGACCATTGCCCGGGTGTTTCTGTCCATCAGCACCCACAGGCTGACGCAGCGAAACACCTCGTTTCCGGCGGCATCGTAAGCCGCCACCGCTCTGGGGAAGGCAGCCCGGGTGGTGGGCATAGGCCAGGTTTCCACCGTCAGCACATCCCCTGCCACCGGCATCCGTGTGATCTGCAGACGGTGACGGATCACCGCCCAAAACAGGCCCTTGGCGGCCATATCCTCCCAGGTCAGGGCCAGCTGCTGGCAGTGGGCCCCGGCTACTTCCTGAACAAAGTATAAAAGCACCGACGGTTTTACCCGTCCAAACCGGTCCAAATGGATGGTCTGTATCTCATAAGTTTGGCGAAAAACCGTATTCATAGATTACCTCTCTCTAGGCCGCCTCATCCAGACGGACGGTGGCGGAATATTGCGCGCCGCCCCGGTAGATCACAAGCTTTACCGGATCGCCGGCAGTGTGACGGAACATCAGCTGCTGCAAAGCATCAATGGTAGTGAGCCGTTGACCGTCCACGCTGATCAGAATGTCTCCCGGAACGATTCCCACCTGGGCGGCATCGCTGCCCGGCTCTACCTCGGTAATGTAAAGACCCTGGGGGATCCGGTAGTACAGCTGGTCAAAGGAGGATATCTCCTGTAAGGTCAGTCCCAGCCGGGGCCGACCGGACACATAGCCCTGCCGGATCAGCTGATCCACCACTTCTTTGACGGTGGAGCTGGGAATGGCAAAGCCGATTCCTTCCACTCCGGCAGAATCCATATTGTCACCGATCTTCAACGTGTTGATGCCAATGACCTGCCCGTAGCAGTTCAGCAGCGGACCGCCGGAGTTACCGGAATTTAAGGCGGCATTGGTCTGGATCAGCGTCATCCTGCGGCCGTCGGTCTGAATATCCCGGTTGATGGCGGAGATGATACCGTTGGTCATCGTGCCCCGCAGCTCAATACCCAGGGGGTCACCGATGGCCACCACGCTGTCTCCTACCCGAAGGGCGGAATCGTCACCGAACTCCGCGGCGGTCAGACCCTCGGCGGCTACCTGCAGTACTGCCAAGTCCGAAAGGGCATCGCTGCCGATGATCGTGGCTTGCCGGGTAGCGCCGTCGTTAAACAGCACTTCCACAGACTGTGCGCCGTCGATCACGTGGCTGTTGGTCACAAGGTATCCGTTTTCCGAGATCACCACACCGGAGCCGGTGGAGGTGCCGGAACGGGTGACACAGGTGACGGAAACCACCGCGTCAATGGTCTTGGCATAGATCTCCTGGAGAGAGAGTCCGCCTTCCTGGGGGATGTTTTCCACAGAAAGGGGCGTTTTCTGCAGCTCCAGCGTGACGCTGTCACCGGTGCTTGCCGGTTGGGGAACGGTCTCCTCCGGCTGGGTGGTCGTCGGCTCAGACAGGGAGAACCGGAAGGGGACTTCTTTGGGAGAACCCTCCCAGATCAGCCGGAACAGATGGATATTGAGGATGCTCATTACCGACAGGATGCCCAGCAGCAGGATCACAGTGATCAGCAGAAAGGCGTAAATACCCCGGCGGCTTTTTACCGGGTTGGTGGCACCGGTGCGGTAAGAGGATTGTTGATTTTCCTGATTCATAAAAAACCTCAAATATGGGATGGAAATTGCATATACATTTAATTGACAAGAGGAAGGGTGAAGGTAAACTCGGTTTTCTCCTCGTTGCTGGTCACGGAAATATCCTCCCCGTGGCAGCAGACAAGGGTTTTCACAATGTAAAGACCGAGACCCCAGCCCTCCCGGTTTTGGCTGCGGCTTTTATCCAGCTTATGGAACCGGTCAAAAAGCAGCGGCAGCTCGTTTGGGGGGATGGGTGTTCCGTTGTTGGAAACGGAAACGTAAATTTTCTTTTTGTCCTGCCGGACACGCAGACCCAAAGTGCCGCCCTCGGGACAGAACTTGACGCTGTTGTCCATCAGATTGTAGATCACCTGAGTGATGTAGTCCCGGCAGGCAAGGGTCATTACCGGATGCTCCGGCATTTCCACCTGCACATCCAGCGATTTGCTTAAAATTTTCTGCTCGAAGGTGATCAGTACCTGACCGGCACACTCGGTCACATCAAAGCAGGTCTTTTTCTCCTCCGGGATGACGCCCTGCTCCTGCAGCTGAGAGATATCCAGCATACTGCGCACCAGGCGGCTGAGCCGTTTGGTTTCATCGGATACCACCTGCAGATAGTGGGTCTGATTTTCCGGCGGGATGGTGCCGTCCAAAATGCCGTCCACATAGCCGCTGATGGTGGTCATGGGGGTCTTCAGCTCGTGGGACACATTGGCAACAAATTCCTGCCGCTGGTATTCGCTTTTTTCCAGGGATTGGGCCATATTGTTAAAGGCCAACGCCAGCTCCTGCATCTCCTCCGGTGCGCCCTGAGGGATGGAAGCCCGGGCTTTCAGATCTCCGTGACCGAAGGCGGTGGCGGGTTTTGCCATATCCCGCAGAGGGGTACTGCTTTTCCGGGTGTAGAAGGTCAGCACCACCACCGCAATGAGGATCACCAGCACCGATACGAAAATATAGGTATCGGAAAGCCGTTTCAGCAGGGACAGCGTGCCGCTGGTAGGGGTGGAAACAATGACGATCCCCGCCGGCTTGCCCGACAGGGTATCCCGGATAGCGGTGGATACCACATAGCGTTCCTCCGGGTACAGACCCTCCACCGTGCCGGTGGTCATTACATACTCCTGGCTGACTACCTGCTGCAGGTAGCTCCGGTCAGTGATGGTCATACCCTGGTGATGACAGCCAAGAGGGGCATTGGAGCAAAGCCGCAGAACACCCTGCATATCGCAAATGACGATGTCCGCATCGGAAACATCTGCCACCACCGATAGAATGACGAGAAAATCCCGATGATTCAGCGTCTTATCCTGATAGTAGGCAGCCGCCACATCCGCCACCGCGGTGCAGTCCGCCTTCAGACCGTCCATGGTCTTGCCGGTCAGATAGCCCCGCACCAGCAGCTGAAAGGAGGTGCCGATAATGAGAAGGGCAGACAGCAGGATCACCGCCACAGAGATCAGCGTTCGGCTGAAGGTGGTTTTCATCGTTACAGAACCTCGAATTTATAGCCAACGCCCCAAACGGTCTTGAGGCACCATTTGTCAGAAACGCCTTCCAGCTTCTCACGCAAACGCTTTACGTGGACGTCCACCGTCCGGGAATCACCGAAATAGTCAAAGCCCCAGACCTCGTCCAGCAGCTGATTGCGGGTGTAGACCCGGTTGGGGGAGGAGGCAAGGTAGAAGAGAAGCTCCATTTCTTTAGGCGGTGTGTCTACCTTCTTGCCGTCTACGGTCAGCCCGAAAGCATCCATATCAATGGTGAGCTTATCAAAGCTGAGCCGGCGGGCAGGCTTATCCTAGAACAGCCGGTCGGTGCGCCGCAGGACGGCCTCGATCCGTGCCAGAACCTCCCGCATTTCAAAGGGCTTGGTGATATAATCGTCGGCACCGATCCGCAGACCGGCAACCTTGTCGTCCACCTCGCCCTTGGCGGTCAGCATGATCACAGGGGTCTGGCTTTCTGCCCGGATCTCCCGGCAGACGGCCCAGCCGTCCATCACCGGCATCATCAGGTCCAGCAGAACCAGATCCGGACGAATGGCACGGAATTTGGAAAGGCCCTGACCGCCGTCATAAGCGGTGGTTACCGCATAGCCTTCCTTTTCCAGATACATACGCAGAAGATCGGAAATGTTTCTGTCGTCTTCTACGATCAATACAGAGATAGCCATAAGAGAGTCCTCCTGTAAGATAGTTTCATTTTTATACTATTATATCCAAAATCAGGTGGTTTGGGTGAATAAATTGTAAAGACTACGGGGGTAAAATGTTAACAAGCAACTTTTTCTTGCAAAACGACGTATTTTGCGGTATGCTGTTACCAGATAAAGCGACAATTTCGGAGTTTATCGAGCTGTTCAAACTCGCACAACCCAATTGTCATTGCGAGC
Organism: Faecousia sp.; assembly: GCA_045590735.1. Lineage (GTDB taxonomy): Bacteria > Bacillota > Clostridia > Oscillospirales > Oscillospiraceae > Faecousia. Next base: position 4,958 of record JAZNRQ010000168.1, read on the forward strand.
CAGTTCGCAAACTGGCGTGGCAATCTATTGGTAACACTTGGCTTTTAGATTGCCACACCAGTGACATCGGTCACTGGTTCGCAATGACAACAAAGATTGATCTGCTCGATAAATTGGAATTTAATTCTCAATTCTCAACTCTCAACTCTCAATTACATAAGGGGTGTTTTTATGTTTATACTGGAAATGCTGAAGGCTGTGCTGTTCGGCATCGTGGAAGGCATCACCGAATGGCTTCCCGTATCCTCCACCGGACACCTGATCCTGCTGGATGAATTTTTAAAGCTGAATGTCTATGCAGACCCGGTGAAAAACGCGGATTTTATGGAGATGTTCAACGTGGTGATCCAGCTGGGTGCCATTTTTGCGGTGGTGCTGCTGTTTTTCCACAAATTAAATCCCTTCTCCCCTAAGAAAAACGAAAAGCAAAGGGCAAGAACCTGGCAGCTTTGGGCAAAGGTCGTGGTGGCGGTGCTGCCTTCTGCGGTGCTGGGTCTGCTGTTTGACGATCTGATGGACAGCCTGTTCTATAACGGCATTGTGGTGGCAATTACCCTCATCGGTTACGGTATCGCCTTCATCATTATGGAGGAGAAAAATAAGGATAAGCGGTTTAAGATCCGCAGCGTCCACGACATCGACTACCGGACAGCACTGCTGATCGGTGCGTTCCAGTGCCTGAGCCTGATCCCCGGCACATCCCGTTCCGGTTCTACCATTCTGGGTGCCATTATTTTGGGTGTCAGCCGTCCCGCCGGTGCGGAATTTTCCTTCTTCCTTGCCATCCCCACTATGCTGGGTGCAAGCTTCCTAAAGATGGTGAAATTCCTCTTTAGCGGTGCGGGTCTGAGCTTTACGGCGTTGTCGGCACTGTTTGTTGGCTGCGTGGTCAGCTTTATCGTCAGTGTATTTGTGATCCGGGCGTTGATGGACTTTGTCCGGAAGCGCAGCTTTGCCGCTTTCGGTTTCTACCGGATCGGCCTGGGTATGATCGTCATTGCCTATTTCACCATCAAAACGGTGGTGGGCTGGATTCTTCCCCTGTTCCAAGGATAATGTAAAAGGAGGGTTTAAAAACCCTCCTTTTTATTAGGCTTTCCGAATCGCTTTGCGCAGCACCGGAACGATCAAAAGTGCCACCGTACCGCCAATGAGGGCGGTGATCAGCTGCGTTACGGAGAAGGCACCGGTCATTTGCTTTAAAACCTTTTGGCTCATCAGCTCCATACCCAAAAGGGTCTGTCCACTGAGGGTGTTAAAGAGAATACCGCCAAACAGCTTCACACCCAGCAGGTACAGCACACCGAATTTTACAACCGAGCCGGCAGCCAGTGCCACAGGCTGCCGCCACAGGGGCTTGCCGGTTTTGCCCGCGATCAGCGACACCAGCAGAATATAGCTGACATTTGCCAGGGCGATCAGCGGCACCGACAGGATCATACCCGGTGCGATCTTCAGTAAAAAGGCAAAAACGGGAGACACAAGCGCGATTACCAGACCGCTGCTTTTTCCAACCAGCAAGGCAGCCACCAGCAGAACACAGTTAACAAAGCTGCCGGTGACCAACTGCTTTATGCCGGGAACAGGAATTTGGCTGCCCGCCCACTGCAGGGCGATCAAAAGTGCCAAAAGTGCTGCCGTTTCCGTGATCCAATAAATGCTTTTTTTCATAAAAATTACACGCTTTCCTTAGTAAATACCACTTCAAATTCCAATTTCTCGAGCTGTTCAAACTCGCACAACCCAATTGTCATTGCGAGCCAGTGCGCACACTGGCGTGGCAATCTATTGGTAACACTTGGTTTTTAGATTGCCACACCAGTGACATCGGTCACTGGTTCGCAAT
>JAZNRQ010000169.1:0-31394 GCA_045590735.1 Faecousia sp.
AACAAAAAATGGCAGACAGGAATATCCCCGTCCGCCTGTAAGGAGAATAATTATGATCAATATTGAGGAACTGAAATTTGATGAAAAGGGACTGATCCCTGCCATTGTTGTGGATGCAGTATCCAAGCGTGTACTGACGCTGGCATATATGAACAAGGAAAGTCTGCAGATCTCTATGGAAAAAGAGCGCACTTGCTTTTTTAGCCGTTCCCGTCAGGAGCTTTGGCTGAAGGGGGAAACAAGTGGCAACTATCAAAATATTGTTTCTATAACTGCGGATTGTGATAAGGATGCCTTAGTGGTTATGGTAGAGCCGGAAGGGCCGGCTTGCCACTTAGGTACGGAATCCTGCTTTGAATATCCGGTGTGGGAAAGCGAAAATCGCCATGAGTTCTCTTATCAGGGGCTTATGAAGTTGATCGAAGGACGCAAAATTGAGAAAAAAGAAGGTTCTTACACCACTTATTTGTTTGAAAAGGGTATTGATAAGATTCTAAAAAAGGTTGGCGAAGAATCCACCGAGGTTATCATTGCCGGCAAAGCCGATGACAAGGCGGAGACTATTTATGAGATCGCAGACCTTGCATATCACGTAATGGTACTTATGACCCAAATGGGGATCTCTTTAGAGGATATTCATAAGGAATTGGCCTCCCGTCACGTGATCGACCATAAGGTCAAACAGGAAAAAATGACGAAGTAATGCAATAAAAAGTAGCCTGTGATTTTCACAGGCTACTTTTTATTAAATCTCAATATCCATTTTGGAAATTACAGATGCACAGCGGGGGCAAAGACCTTCTGCATTTGCTTCGGTAGAATGCATCCAACAGCGGGGGCACTTTTCGCCACGGGCTTCTGTTACACCAATGGTTAACTGAGGCAAATTCGCACCTGTGCCGGTGGTTGCACCTTCCGGTACATTCTCCCAGTCACAGGAGGAGACGATACAGATTTCGGAAAGGTTCAATCCCTTGCACAGTTCTACAAGTGCGCTGTCTTCGGTCTGCAGGCTCACGTGGGCTTCCAAAGCTTTACCAATGCGCTTGTCAGCGCGGGCAAGCTCCAGAACACCGTTTACATCCTGACGTAATTTCATAACCGTTGCCCACTTTTCCATTGCGGCATCATCCAGCACATACTGGGCGCAGTTTTCGGGCATCTGATTCAGCAGGATGTTTCGTGCATCGTCCGCATCACGATGGGGCATAGCTTGCCAAATCTCATCACAGGTAAATGCCAGAATCGGTGCAAACAGCTTTGCCATAGTATCGACAATCAGGAACAGTGCACTCTGTGCGGAGCGGCGGCGCAGACCTTCTTTTTCCTCACAGTAAAGGCGATCCTTCAGAATGTCCAAATAGAAGCTGGAAAGCTCCACTACACAGAAGTCGTTGATAGCGTGGGACACCAGATGGAACTCATAGTTTTCATAAGACTTGCGGCACTGTGCGATCAAGTCATTCAGCTTTGTCAGCGCCCACTTATCCAACTCTTCCATATCTTCGGGGGCTACCAGATTATTGGGGTCAAAGCCGTCCAGATTACCCAGGCAGTACCGGGCGGTGTTACGGAATTTTAGATAGTTTTGCGCAATCTGCTTGAAGATTTCCTTGGAGCAGCGTACATCTGCGTGGTAATCGGAGGATGCAGCCCAAAGACGGACAATATCAGCACCGAAATCCTTAATAAGATCAGCCGGGTCAACACCGTTACCCAAGCTCTTGTGCATTGCACGGCCCTGAGCGTCTACGGTCCAACCGTGGGTCAGCACTTGCTTAAAGGGGGCACCTTGATCCAACGCGCCGACAGAAGTCAGCAGGGAGGATTGGAACCAGCCGCGGTACTGATCGGCACCTTCCAGATATACATCCGCAGGCCACAACTCGGGAGTACGGTGCATCAGAGAAGCATAGTGGGTAGAACCGGAGTCAAACCAGCAGTCCAGCGTATCGGTTTCCTTGGTGAAGGACTTGCCGCTGCAGTGAGGACAGGTGAAACCGACAGGAATCAGCTCCATAGCATCTTTCTCAAACCAAACATTAGAGCCGAACTGATCGAAGAGACCGGAGATCTTTTCAATGGATTCAGGGGTGGATACCGGCTTTCCGCAGTCGTTACAGTAGAATACGGGAATCGGCAGACCCCAGCGACGCTGGCGGGAGATACACCAGTCGGCACGCTCCCGGATCATACTGATCATCCGGTCTTCGCCCCAGGCGGGATACCATTTCACGTTCTCAATTGCCTTGATAGCCTGATCCTTGAAAGATTCCACGCTGCAGAACCACTGGGGCGTTGCACGGAAAATAACGGGCTTCTTGCAGCGATCGTGGTGCGGGTAGGAGTGGATGATGTTCTCAGATGCGAACAGCATACCGCTTTCCTGCATATCAGCCAGGATTACTGGATTAGAATCCTCGGTCTTCATACCGGCATACTTACCTGCATAATCGGTATGGCGACCGTAATCATCCACAGGAACTACCAGGTCCATACCGTAGCGCATACAGGTTTGGTAGTCATCAGCACCAAATCCGGGAGCGGTATGAACACAGCCGGTACCGGAATCCATAGTAACATATTCCGCGTAGACCAGGCGAGAGGTCTTGTCCAGGAAGGGATGCTTTGCGGTCATAGTCTCGAAGAAGCTGCCGGGGTAGGTAGCAAGGACATCGTAATTTTCCAAGCCGCCCATCTTCATAGTCTTTTCCATCAGGGCTTCCGCCATAATGTAGGTTTCCCCATTTTCTGCCTTGACCAGCACATAGGAATCTCTGGGGTGCAGGCAGATGGCCATATTACCGGGCAGGGTCCAGATGGTGGTGGTCCAGATCACAAAGTAAGCTTTGCTCAAATCGAAATCAGCCAGCTTGCCCAAATCGTCAGCCACCGGGAACTTTACATAGACAGAGGTACAGGGATCGTCCTGATACTCAATGTCCGCTTCTGCAACAGCGGTTGCACAGAAGGGACACCAGGTGACGGGCTTTAAGCCCTTGTAGATATAGCCCTTGTCAAACATCCGGCCAAAGACCTTAACTTCTTGTGCCTCAAAGTGCTTGTCCATAGTGCGGTAGGGATTTTTCCAGTCACCCACAACACCCAGACGCTTAAAACCGCCCATCTGCTTTTGGATAAAGTCTTCCGCAAAATCTTCACAAGCCTTGCGGAATTCAGATACGGACATATCTTTATTCAGCTTGCTTTTGGATTTTTCAATAGCACGCTCAATAGGCAAACCGTGGTTATCCCAACCGGGGACATAAGGGGTGTAGAAACCCATCATGGCGTGGCTGCGCACAATAAAGTCCTTCAGAGTTTTGTTCAATGCGTGACCCATGTGAATGTAGCCGTTGGAGAAGGGAGGACCGTCGTGCAGAATGAAGGGGGGCAGATCTTTATTCTTTTCCAGCATCAGCTGATAAAGATTTTGTTCCTCCCAGCGCTGCAGCATACCCGGCTCCCGGTTGGGCAGACCGGCTTTCATAGGAAAGTCGGTGTTGGGCGTAATGATCGTGTTTTTGTATTCCATTGGAATATACCTCCATATATAGTCAAAAATAAATACACCTTTGTCTCTGTCAAGAGACAAAGGTGTAATAAACCTCTGCGGTACCACTCTCGTTCCGGCAATGCCGGCACTCATCAACGCGATAACGGGCGAACCCGGCACAGCCTACTTATCTCATTTCGGTGTGCTGCTCTGAGGTGATATTCGCGCACTTGGCCTGCTGTCTTGCACCGACCGGCAGCTCTCTGATGGCTTGTGATACACAAACGTGTCCTCGTCATTGCATATTTATGGAATTAGTGATTGGTGGGATCGTAGTTCTTACCAAACTGCAGATTTGCAAATTTACTGGTGGTGGTTTCAGAAACGGGATGCTTGGGCTCAGCTTTGGGAGCAGGCTCGTCTGCTGTGCCGACCAGATTCTGCAAATTGGCAGAAATTTCGTCTGCCACAGCATCTGTGCTGTCAGAGCGGGAACCCTCGCTGGCATCAAAATCGTAAGCACCGGAGGGGGAGGAACCGCCTACAGGACGATTGGATTCCTTGATCCGCTCCAAAGCTTGGATACACAGCTGGATCTGCTGCTGCAGATCGGTGATCTTAGCAGCTGCGGCAATTCTGGCTTCTTCCACACGGGCATTTTCCGCGGCGATCAGAGCATCTGCGTTTTTCGCATTTTCTGTTGCAGCTGCGTTGGCATCATTGAGCATTTGGGTGCATTTGGCTTCGGCTTCTTTTACCATCATATCGCAGGTCTTCTGCGCATTGACGATAGCATCCTTCATGCTGGCTTCATTTGTGCGGTATTCCTCCAGTTTGCTGACAAGGACCTTCATTTTGCTTTTCAGCAAAGCGTTTTCCTTATACAGGGTAACATAGTCCTCGGTCAACGGCTCCAGAAATTCATCAACTGCCTGCATATCGTAACCGCCGAAGGGTACACGATTGAAGGAGATCTGATCTATCTGTTGGGGTGTAAACATAGTCTATCCTCTTTTATCTAAAATTAAATCAGATGTAATTTTCAATTTCAGTCTGCATATTTTCCAGATCGCCCACAACATCCATATTATGGGGGCAGAACAGGTAAGTAGACTGAGCAATCTTCTTGACACTGCCATCCAGTGCATAAACACTGCCGGACAGGAAATCGACAACGCGGCGGGTAAGTGCCTTGTCCACGTTCTCCATATTCAGAATGACTGCTTTTCTCTTGCGGAGCTCGTCAGCAGCTTTTGCTGCACTGTCGAAGGACTTGGCGTGGAAAAGAACCACTTCCTGCTTGCCGGAGCTCATATTCAGGACCTGACCGCTGAAACCGGTGCTGGCGGGGGCGGCAGGTGCTGCGGAAGTGCTGCTGAAGCTGCTCTCAGTCGTTTCCATATTTGCGAAGGGAGAGGTACGGCGAGCGCGGGGAGCGGACTCTCTCACTTCCTCTTCAGCCTCTTCCATTTCGTCGTATTCATCGTAATCGTCTTCGTCGGAATAGGGCTGGACAAATTTCTTCAAATTATCCAAAATGCTCATAATGTTATTTCCTCCTAAAATTATGCTCAACTCATTATTGGTAGTTCCTGGGACCAAAGATCGCCGTGCCTACGCGGATCATAGTACTGCCGCAGGCGATGGCATCGGCAAAATCATCGGACATTCCCATGGACAGAATCTCTACCCATACATTATCGTATTTTTTTGCCGTTATGTCAACAGAAAGGTTGTACATTTCTTGAAAAAATTTGCGATTTTTGCCCGAATTTTGACAAATTGGGGGAATTGCCATCAGACCTTTTACGCGAATATTGGGATATTCATACATTTTTTCGCATATTTTGTAGATTTCCGGCACGGAAAAACCGGTCTTGGATTCCTCACCACCGATATTGATCTCCAAAAGGATATCCTGCGTCAATCCTCTTTTCGCGGCTTCAGTCTGAATTGCTTGCAGCAAACGTATGGAGTCGACGCTCTGGATCAAAGATACATTTCCAACCACCTGACGAACCTTGTTGGTCTGCAAATGACCGATAAAATGTACCGGTGCACCGTCGTATGCGTTTTCTGATAGTTTTGCCGTCAGCTCCTGCACACGATTTTCACCGCAGCAGTCGACACCTGCTGCGATGGCTTGCCGTACATTCTCCGCATCATTCATTTTGGTGGCTGCACACAGCAGGATTTCCTTAGGATCACGTCCGGCTGCAATGGCAGCATCGCGCATCTTCTGCCTGATTAAATCAATATTTTCTTTTATCAAAAAATCTCCCTCTTTTCATAGGAAAAAGGCGGCGAAGCAATGCTCCGCCGCCTTTTTCAGCGATACTGCTTATGGTGTTTCGTTCCGTCAGCCTACAGAGGCGGCTTTCAGAGGACGAATCGGGGCAAGGGTAGAGATGGCATGCTTATAAATCATCTGCTGCTTGCCGTCGGTCACCAGTACCACAACAAAGCTGTCATAGCCGGTTATGGTACCGCGGAGCTGAAAGCCGTTCATAAGGAAAAGGGTAACGGGAACTTTATCCCGCCGAACCTCGTTTAAGATGGCTTCCTGCAAATTTTGCTGCTCAGACATATGTAATCCCTCTTTCTTTGAAATTCCTGCGGGGAGATGCGTTCCCGCAAGGGCTACATAAATCTTAACATTATTCAATTGTCGAAATCCGCAAGAACCTGTCGGGCGTGTATAAGAATTTCATCGGTCGTTTCACCGGTTTGCCGCCGGAGCCAATGGATGGCAGAATTTCGGCGGAACCAGGTCAGCTGGCGCTTTGCGTAGTGCCGGGAGGCGGTTTGCACGGCGATTTTGGCTTCCTCTATGGAGCAAAGTCCGTTCAGTGCGTCAATAAACTCTTTGTAGCCAATGGCTTGCATCGCAGTGCATTTTTCAGGAATACCCTGATCAAGCAATTGCCGAATCTCGGAAATCAGACCGTTATCCAGCATCTTTTCCACACGTCGGTCAATACGTTCGTACAAAGCACTGCGATCTGCATCTTCCAGCGCAAACCACACCGGTGTATAGCGGGGAGGGATCTGCTGGGTATTGCGGTTATGCTGGGAAATGGTGATTCCGGTTTCGTAATAGACTTCCAAAGCCCGCAGGATCCGCTTTCGGTCTGCCAGGTGAAGCCGAGATGCGGTTTCCGGATCTATGCTTTGCAGAAGCTGCAGCATTGCGTTCATACCATCTGAATCGGCCTGTGCTTCCAGCCTTTCCCGCATACCGGTCGAAGGGCAGGGGGCAAAGCGGTTGCCACGGATCAGCGCATCCATATAAAGCCCCGTTCCACCGGCTATGATGGCAGTTTTTCCGCGGGACAGGATATCGTCCAGAATGGGTGTGGCCATTTCGCAGTAGCGGCTTACGGAAAAATCTTCCCACGGTTCAGCAATATCCAGCATGTGGTGGACGATACCCTGCATCTCTTCTCGGGTGGGTTTGGCGGTTCCAATGTCCATACCCCGATAGATCTGCATTGAGTCGCAGGAGATCACTTCACCGTCAAGCTGCTGTGCCAATGCTACCGCCAGGGAAGTTTTGCCGGATGCAGTAGGTCCCGCGATGCATATTATGTTATTCAAGGCAGAACCTCCTTAAAGATTAAGTGCGTTTAAACTGTTTTTCCAGCTGTTTTTTGCTAAGGGTAATGCAGATGGGTCTGCCGTGGGGGCAGTATTTCAGTTCTTCTCTTTCCATAACGATTTTGACAAGGGCTGACAATTCTCTGTCATCCGTATCCCATCCGGCCTTGATTGCGGCTTTGCAGGCAACGGTATGTAGAATTTCGTCCCGTACATTGGAATTCTTCTCATGCCGTCCGTTCAGAAGGTCGGCTGCGAGAGTCTCAATGGTATCTGCGGCATCGTCCAGGTGCAGATCCATAGGGATTTGACGAAGAAGAAGTGTATTATCACCGAAAGGCTCAATGCTGAAGCCCAGTTGGCTGAGCATATCCTCGTTGGCAAGCAGTATGGCGATGCTGTCCGGACTCAACCGGCAGGGGACCGGTGTCAGAAGGGATTGGCTGCTGATCTTTTCCTGGTTTTCCTTCAGCTTTTCAAAAAGGATCCGTTCGTGCGCCGCGTGTTTGTCAATTAAAAAGGCTTCGTCACCCTGTTCAACAAGAATGTAGCTTTTGTAAAGCTCGCCAACCATACGCCAAGGAATCTCCTGCGGCATAGGCAGCTGTATTTGTTCCGGCTCCGACTGAATTTCCGCTTTCTCCGTAGGTGCGGAAGGGTTGGGAACAGGTATCTGCACGGGTGCGTGTAATACAGGGGCGACACTGCGTTCAACCTTCAATGCGGTTGCGGCAGATGCTGCAGGATCCGGTTTTGGAGCTTGAGAGACAACACCGGTAAATTGTTTGTACTCCTGGGCTGTCATAGTGCGGAAGAAATTGCCTTGCGTTCCGGATGCAGCAGCCTTTGGTGCTGTGGGAGCAACAGGAGCAGATGCTTTCGTGGTAGGTGCGGTAAACTGCATCTGTGGTCTGTCGGGTGTTTTGTTTAGAGCACCCAACACGCCGTAATGGATACAATCAAAAACAGCTTTTTCATTTAGAAATTTCACTTCGGTTTTTGCCGGGTGAACGTTCACATCTACCGTGTTGGCCGGCAAATTCAAATGCAGTACACAAGCAGGGAATTTTCCGGTCATAATCTGATTGCGGTAGGCCTCCTCAAAGGCGGCGATCAAAAGCCGGGATTTTACAGGCCGACCGTTAACAAAGAAGGTCTGTAAGTTGCGGCTGGGACGGGAATCCGTGGGCTTGGAAACATAACCGGATAATGTGTAGCTGTCCCAGCGACTGTCAACGGGGACCATTTTTCCTCCGTCCCGTCCGTAGATGCAGTAAACGGCAGCTTCCAACTCTCCGCTGCCGGGGGTGGAGAGGATTTCCTTTCCGTCCCGTAAGAATCGGAATGCTACATCCGGGTGGGCTAACGCTTGCAGCTGTACCGCTGCAGAAACCTTGCCGCCCTCTACGGTATCGGATTTCATAAATTTCATACGTGCCGGTGTGTTGAAAAACAGATCCCGCACAATGATCGTAGTGCCATCGGGGCAGCCTGCCTCTGATTCTTCGGTAATATTGCCGGCTTCCAGATGCAGACTCGTACCACTGATGGAATCGGGCGTTTTGGTCAGCAGATCGATACGACTGACAGAAGCAATGGCAGCCAATGCTTCACCGCGGAATCCCATAGTAGAGATGGCAGCGAGGTCTTCTGCAGTACGAAGTTTGGATGTAGCGTGCCGCAAAAATGCGGTTCTTGCATCTTCGGATGCCATACCGCAGCCGTTGTCCGTTACACGGAGAAACGTCATACCGCCGTCGCGGATTTCCACAGTGATCCGGGATGCACCGGCATCCACTGCATTTTCAAGCAGTTCCTTGACGACGCTGGCGGGTCGCTCAACAACCTCACCAGCTGCGATCAGGTTAGCGATATGCGGGGATAGTTGTAAAATTTTCGGCATCATTTCACCTCATTTACATAAATGTCATACCGATAAGATTGATAATCATATGCATTAAGACAGGGGATAAGATTGTACCGGTTTTTGCATATGCCCAGCAGAAAATAAAACCTGCGGGGATGTACTGCAAAAAGCAAAGGAGCAATCTGTAAGGTGAATAAAATATTACATAACCGAGTACATGCAAGAGACCAAAGGTAACAATGGAAACAATATAGCCGGCTGCTTTGTTGCGGCGGTATAGTCCGCCGAATACGGCACCTCGAAACAATAATTCCTCAGCAATAGGGGCTAAAAGGACAGTGCCAATCCACATCAGTACCGGACTGTCATTTACCATTTCGAGAATGGAATCGTCGTTTACGTTTGAGAAATCAGAATCCAACGCATATACGATGAAATTAACAAGGAATGTAGCCAGCCAATACATTGCGAAGGCAGAAATTGTAATGCCTAAAAAGCGACCAAAGTTTTTGGAAATGACCTCTGCGGATGCAAAGAGGAAATTGTGATACACGACAGTCAAAACAATGAAATTTATCGCAAAGCATACAAAATTCATTTCCGCAAGATCGAGAGGGGAATGGAGGGCTAAATTTATAAAACTGAGAATCAGCGGCAAAATAAGCATTTGTACCGCAATATAGCACAGACCGAAAACGACCTGTCCTTTTTTCATAGAAACGATTGTATTATTCATATCAGTTTAACATCTTCTTGAGCCGATACAGCTCATTCATAGCTTCGATAGGGGTTAATGTTTCAACATTGATGCCTTCCAGTGCAGCGCATACCTGTTGTGCGGTCAGATCCAGCATACTGACCTGCGCATCCGGTTCCGGTTCCCGAATTTTGATCGGTGCATGACCTTCTGCTTCCAGCTCTTCAAGAATCTGACGGGCACGGGTGATCACACTACCGGGAAGACCTGCAAGCTTTGCCACCTCGATGCCGTAACTGTCATCGGTAGCACCGGGGACGATTTTTCGCAGGAAGATCATTTTATCTCCGCGCTTCTTGACGGCAATGTTATAGTTTTTTACATTGGGAAGCTGAGATTCGATGGTGCTCAGTTCGTGGTAATGGGTGGCAAACAGAGTCTTGGCACCCAGGTGTTTGGGGCTGGCGGCATATTCGAGAACAGCTTTTGCAATGGACATACCATCATAAGTGGAAGTACCTCTGCCAATTTCGTCTAAAATCAAAAGGCTTTTAGAGGTTGCGTGTTTCAAAATAGACGCTACTTCGGCCATTTCCACCATGAATGTAGACTGTCCGGAAGCCAGGTCGTCGCTGGCACCGATTCTTGTAAATACCCGGTCAACCAGTCCAAGGCGGGCTTTTCTGGCAGGGACAAAAGAACCGATCTGTGCCATCAACACAATTAAGGCAACTTGATGCATATATGTGGATTTACCAGCCATATTAGGTCCGGTGATAATGGAAACCTGGTTGTCAGCTGAACCCAGTTCCGTGTCGTTGGGAACGAAAAGGGTGTCCTTCAGCATACGTTCTACCACAGGGTGTCTGCCATCGACAATGGAGATTTCGCTTCCCATAGAGATTTCCGGACGGCAGTAGCTGTTCTGAACGGCTACTGTTGCAAGAGAACACAGTGCGTCTGTTGCAGCCACCGCAGCAGCAGACAGCTGTACCCTGGCAGCTTCCTCAGCGATTTTATCACGCAAATTACAAAATAGCTGATATTCCAGAGCGGTGACGCGTTCTTTGGCGGTTAGCACCTGATTCTCCAGATCCTTCAGCTCCTGCGTGATGTAGCGTTCCGTATTGGCGGTTGTCTGTTTACGGATATAATGATCCGGTACTTGGTCTACAAAGGATTTGGATACCTCGATATAGTAACCAAAAACCCGGTTGTAGCCAACACGCAGTGTACGGATACCGGTTTTTTCTTTTTCAGAGGTTTCGATGGAGAGGATCATTCCCTCACCACCGTTCATTATATCCCTCAGGCGGTCGACTTCGGCATCGGCACCCGTGCGAATGATGCCGCCTTCCCGAATGGTCAGCGGAGGATCATCCACAATGGTATGTTCAATTAGATCTGCGCAATCAGTCAGCGGATCGATGGATTGTTCCAGTTGCTTTAACAGAGTGCTTTCAGCGGCAGACAAATGCTGCTTTACAACGGGCAGGGCGCGCAGACCTCGGGCAAGCCCCAGCATATCCCGGCAGTTGACGGTGCCGGTAACGATGCGGGTCATAACACGCTCTAAGTCGGTAACATCTTTTAATGCCTCGGTGAGTTCCCCACGGCAGACGGTGGCTCCTACCAGTTCTTCCACAGCACTGTGGCGTCGGTCAATCTCAATTGGATCCAGCAGCGGCTTTTCCAGCCAACTGCGCAGCATTCTGCCACCCATAGAGGTTTGGGTCTTGTCCAATACCCAAAGAAGGGATCCTCTCTTTTCTTTGCTCCGGAGGGTTTCAGTCAGTTCCAGATTTCGCCGGGCATCCATATCCAGCTCCATAAAACGGCCGGTGGTGTAGTACTGCAGCTGTTGGATGTGTGCAAGCTCGTTTTTTTGCACGAATTGCAGGAATCGAAGCAAAGAACCGGCTGCAATCACGGCAGCGGGAAGGCCGGTTAATCCAAGCTGTGCCAAAGGAAGTTTGAAATGCTCAGTAAGTAAGCTTTCCGCTTCTTCACAGGAAAACTGTTCCGGTTTTCCTTCGTCTACACAGCAATTAAGCCGATGGAACAGAGCATCATTTAATAGCGTGTCCTGCACATTTTCTCCGCCGCGCAACACCTCTGTGGGAGAAAAACGACCCAGTTCTACGGCGGCAGCCTGCGGATCAGCACAGACGGTTGCGAAAAATGCACCGGTGGAAACGTCACAGAAAGCAAGCCCGTAGCGATTTTCCAAGCCATACAGGCAAGCGATGTAGTTGTTCTTGTTTTCGTCCAGCATACAGCTTTCGGTTACAGTGCCGGGGGTGACGATTCGGGTAATATCCCGCTGCACAATGCCCTTGGCAAGCGCGGGATCTTCTGTTTGTTCACAGATGGCTACACGGTAGCCTTTTGCGACGAGCCGGGCAATATAGGCATCCACACTGTGATAGGGGACACCACACATAGGGGTTTGTTCTTCTTTGGGCTTGTTGCGATCCCTTGTGGTAAGTGTCAGATCCAGTTCCTTCGCGGCAATTTTGGCGTCTTCGTCAAACATTTCATAGAAGTCGCCTAAACGGAAAAACAGAATACTGTCCTGATTTTGTTCTTTAATGGCATTATATTGCCGTTTCATAGGGGTGATCTCATTTTTATCTGCAGCCATGATCTCATTCCTTTTCTGTAAGAGTACCGGTTAAACTCCAGGTAGTGGAACCGGTAATGGTCACATTGGCGAAACTGCCGATCAAGGCAGGGTCGCCTGCAAGCCGTACCAGACGACCGCCTTCTGTGCGAGCGGTCAAATATTCTTTGTCGGTGCCGTCAATCAGGCAACGCATAGTCTTGTGGACGTAGCCTGCGTGGATTTCCTCTGATATGGTATTTTGTGCGGCACAAAGAGCATCAAAACGACGGTTTTTTTCTTCTTTCGGGGTGGGATCCTCCATTGCAGCAGCAGGTGTACCAACTCTTGGGGAGAAAATGAAGGTAAACAGTGCATCGTAACGCACTTCTTGAATAAGGGAAATGGTTTCTTCAAACTCTTCTTTTGTTTCACCGGGGAAACCAACGATTACATCCGATGTAAGCACAAGCTCCGGCATAACCGACTTCGCGTAACGTACAAGCTCCAGATATTGTTCCCGGTCATAGTGTCGGTTCATAGCCTTTAACACACGGCTGGAACCGGATTGAAAGGGAAGATGCAGCTGCTTGGCGATTTTGGGAGAGGAAGCCATTGTATCGAACAGCTTCTTGCCTGCGTCACGGGGGTGACTGGTCATAAAACGGATCAGGAAATCGCCGGGGATCTCAGCAATCATTTTCAGAAGATCGGAAAAATCGATGCCGTCTTTCAGATCTTTTCCGTAAGAATTGACGTTTTGTCCTAAAAGCGTGATTTCTTTTGTGCCGTTTTCAATCAAAGAACGACACTCCGCAAGAATATCTTCCGGTCTACGGCTGCGTTCCCGGCCCCGGACATAGGGGACGATGCAGTAGGTACAGAAATTGTTGCAGCCATACATAATCGATACCCACGCCTTGAGCGTGTTATCCCGCAGCTGTGGCAATCCTTCTGCAATGGAACCAGGCTCATCTTCAACAAAAAAGGTTCGTTTTCCGCGGGTCAGCACCTGGTGCAGTAGTTGAGGAAACTGCCATAAGTGATGTGTGGAAAAGACACCGTCTACGTGGGGATAGCTGCTTTTGATCCGCTGGACGATATGTTCTTGACCGGCCATACAGCCGCACAGAAAAATTTTCTGCCTGGGATGGCGGCGTTTGGTATGGGTTAATGCACCAAGATTGCCAAATACGCGCTGTTCCGCGTGTTCCCGAATCGCACAGGTATTCATAACCACCACATCGGCACCTTCGGCGGAGTCGGTCATATTATAGCCGGATTGGCTGAGGATGCCTCGAATCCGTTCGGAATCTGCTTCGTTTTGCTGACAGCCATAGGTTTCCACATAGGCCTTCGGTACGGTATTTCTATCAAGCCAATAGGCTTGAATCTGCTGACAATATGCAAGTTGCTCATTCAGTTCCTGCTCGGAGACTACAGAGGTTTTGCGATTCATAGAATAGCTCCTTCATAATACAATATCTCAACTATATATTTTAGCATTTTTATTAAGCTTTTGCAAGAACGAACTGGTGCTTTTTCTTTAGAAATAATAATTAAAAATATTAAAATCTTGCATTTGGGGCAAGTATGTGTTAAACTGCATACAGATATATTCTAAGGGAGGAACTGGGAAACGATGAATTGTAAATTCTGCAATGGAGAAATGAATGACGAGCATGTATTCTGTCCG
Source organism: Faecousia sp. (assembly GCA_045590735.1). Classification (GTDB taxonomy): domain Bacteria; phylum Bacillota; class Clostridia; order Oscillospirales; family Oscillospiraceae; genus Faecousia. The sequence continues at coordinate 13,956 of JAZNRQ010000169.1, forward strand.
TTTTGTGGCAAGTCACAAAATGAGGAGGCAGTAGAGGCTGGAGAGACTGCAGATGAAGGCAAGGTAACGAAAAAGAAGGGTCGCGGTTGGCTGATCGCATTGGGAATCACCGGTGCAGTTGCAGTATTGGGCATTTTGGGATGCCTGTTACTGACAGCTTTCGGTATCAGTTTTGTGTCAATGGCCCAAAATTTTATGTCTCGGTATGAGCTCTTTAGCGGTTTACTTGGACAAGGCGAAATTACCTCTAAGGAGGTCTATACGGTAGAAGATGATGAAGCGGCAAAGAAGGGCGATACAGTTGTTGCTACTATGGGCGAAAAAACTCTGACCAATGCACAGCTGCAGCTTTATTACCGTATGCAGGTTATGGATTTGATCAGCTACTATGGCGATTATGTCAGCCAGATCGGCCTGGATGTGACTAAGCCTTTAAGCGAACAGACTTGTTCTTTTGATGAAACGGGCGAAAAAAGCTGGGAACAGTATATGATCGACGTGGCGATCGAAACCTGGCAAAACTATCAGGGAATCGCATTGTTAGCCGAGGAAGCTGGCTTTACACTGGATGAAGAATGGCAGGCGGCTCTGGATGAAATCCCCAACAATCTTAAGGAGCAGGCGGAAGAAGGCGAATACGAAAGCGTTGATGCACTGTTGCAGGATGTGATCGGCCCTGGTTGTACAGAAGAATTGTATATGGAGTATGTCAAAGTGACACTTACCTGCAATGCTTATTACACCAGTATGCAGGCAGAACTGATGCCTACCGAGGAAGAGGTGGAGGCTTACTTTACGGAAAACGAGGAGACCTTTAATGCCCAGGGAATTTCTCGTGACGGTGGTAATGTTGCAGATGTGCGTCATATCCTGGTGATGCCTAAGAGTGCGACCGGTGATACGGAAAACTATACGGAAGAAGAATGGGCAGAGTGCCTGAAGAAGGCAGAATCTATTCTAGAAGAGTGGAAGGCTGGCGAAGCGACAGAGCATAGCTTCTCTGAGCTCGCTACGAAGTATACAGAGGATGGAGGTTCTGTTGAAACGGGCGGCCTGTATGAAGGTATTGCGCCTGGTGCTTCCTATGTTGAAAATTTCTTGAATTGGGCAATTGATCCCAAACGCACTGTGGGCGAAACCGACATTGTAAAAACCGAGTACGGCTATCACATTATGTACTATGTGAGCGGTGAGCCTTACTGGATCGGTGTAGCAAGCACACAGCTTTTATCTGAGCGTCTGAGTGCAATGTCCGACGATGCAAAGGAAAAGTGGCCCTTGGAAGTAAATTACTGGAAGATCGTATTAAACGAGCTGGAATTTCAATAAGGTTGATAAACAACACCCAATGCCAATTGCATTGGGTGTTGTTTGTGTGTTGCAAATATGAAATGAATATGATAAAATAATCAAAATTTGCCACATTCTAATGACAGGGCAGGTAATCCTGGCGGATAAGAGGGATTTATATGCATGAATTGGGCGTTTTGCGAAATGCGGTAAAGACCGTTTCGGATGTTGCGCAAAAAAACAATATCGAAAGAATAAAATTCATTACACTTGAAATGGGAACAGAATCCTCTTTTGTAGCGGTTTTTCTTGAGAAGCTATTTCCGGTTGCGATTGATGGATTGCCACTGTTTGAAGGTGCGGAGCTTAAACTTGAAACAGTTCCGGGACAGCGCTTGATTATTAAAGAAATCGGATATTAGGGCCTGAAGCGTTGATATTTTTCTGAGTGATAAGTGACCCCAAAATATAGAGGTGTAGTATATGTCGATAAAAGAACAGGAAATAAAGTTGCAAGCAAGCAATATTGATGAACAGGGTAATGTCCTGTATTTGGATGAAGAGCGTCTTGCAAGAAAGAAAGCTGGATTCCGAAAATGGAAGAATCATCGCAATGGCCTGGGAATTTACAACTTTATTAAGGCAAAAATCTTGCGTATGGACAATAAGCGTTGGGATTTTGCCCGGCGGCTGTATCGCTTCTTTATCAAGTATTCTGTTTGGTTTAAAGAGGGCGGCTGGAAAGGTAAAATGTACAAAAAGGCCATTATGCTGACACCTCCGCTGGAAAAGAATACGTCCACTGTTATTATGCCGTTGAACGTGGATATTTCCCAGGAAAGTGAAAAAGTAGTTGTACCGCTGGATATGCTAAAGGAATCCTTGAAAAATACTACTTTTATTGGCGGTATGGATACCTGCCTTTGCAGAGAATCCAATGGCTGTTCCGATTTTCCTCACGATATTGGCTGCCTGTTCCTGGGTGATGCTGCAAGGAATATTATCAAACATAATCTGGGAAGAGAGATTACATACGAGGAAGCTTGCGCCAGAATCGACAGGGCGAAGGAATTGGGGCTTGTTGCCCAGTCGGTTTGGATAGAGGTGGAGCAGCTGCTCTGGGGCGTCCGCAATGATGAGATGGATCGTTTTCTGGAGGTTTGCTTCTGCTGTCCCTGCTGCTGTATAGCAATGCGTTTGGCAGGCAAGCTGTCTCCGGAGGACAGGGTTCGTTTCCATCCCTCGGGATGGACGGCAGTGCCGGATCGGACAAAATGCGTAGGCTGTGGTGCTTGTGCTGCAGAGGGTGTTTGTCCTATGGAGGCGGTCTCTATCGGTGAAGATGGAAAAGTAGTTATCAATCAGGAAATTTGTACCGGTTGCGGAGAATGCCGGAAACGCTGTAAGCTGGATGCCATAAAGCTGAAGCAGACAATGCCGATGCGCAGCGGAGGCTTGCGAGAGTATTTTAACGAGGAATTCAATCTGGATATTAAGGTCTGGAATGATCAAAGTGATGAATAAGCCTATGGAAGACATAAAAATTATTCAGGTGAAGGAAAGCGTATTTGCGGATAATGACCGGGCGGCAAAGGAACTGCGACAGAGGCTGAAAGAAGATAAAACATTTTTACTGAATTTGATGTCTTCTCCCGGTTCCGGCAAAACAACGCTGTTACTGGCACTTGCAAAGGCTTTGAAGGGCCGGATCCGGATGGCTGTGATGGAGGCGGATATTGATTCTGCTGTCGATGCGAAAGCAATGTTGGATGGGGGTGTGCCGGCAATTCAGATCCATACCGGTGGTATGTGCCACTTAGATGCGGATATGACCGCACAGGGGCTTGCACAGGTAGATACCGCTCAAATTGATTTAGTTGTGCTGGAAAATGTAGGCAACTTGGTTTGCCCGGCAGAATTTGATACCGGGTCTGTGAAGAATATGACCATTCTCTCGGTCCCGGAAGGTCACGATAAGCCACTGAAATACCCGCTGATGTATGAAACCTGTCAGCTCTTGGTGATTAACAAAATAGATGTGTTGCCCTATTTTGACTTTGATCAGGACAAAGTGGTGGAGTATGCACGGATGCGAAATCCCAATATTGAGATTCTGTTTGTTTCGGCCAAAACAGGGGAAGGAATTCCCGCACTGGCAGATTGGGTCGTAAATAACGTAAAAGAGTGGATTGCATAACAATACCCGCTCCGGGATAGCCGGAGCGGTTATTGTTATGCGTATTTTTTGACAATTGCCTGCATTTGGGAAAATTGCCTTTCCATATCAGAGACCAGTTTAAATTGGGTGCGGCAGCGGTGTAGATTTTGGGTATCGTATTGTGTGTGGAAATAGACATCACCTTCCAGGTAATCGGTCAGAAAACGGATGCCGCATTCCAGAGTCATCAGCCGTGCTCCCCACGGGAGGTAGTCCAGTTCAGCAGAGGTCAAACTACCCTGCGCACCTTCCAAAAATCCCCGCACATAAGCTTCATACAGAGATATGTCGAAATTTACCTTTGAGAGATCCTGCTCGTCCTCCTGGGAGTGGTTGGCGCCAAAGCGGATAGAGTCACCGAAATCGTTGATGCTGAGTCCCGGCATTGTGGTGTCTAGGTCAATTACGCAAATACCTTTTCCAGAAGCTCTGTCAAACAGGACGTTATTAAGCTTTGTATCATTGTGGGTAACACGAAGCGGGAGCTTGCCCTCCCGCAGAGCCTGCAGTGCAACGGAACAATCGGCTTTCCTGGCCTTTACAAATGCGATCTCATCCGTAACAGTTGCTGCACGGAAAAATGCATCCCGGGACAGTGCGTTTTCAAATTTTGCATATCGATCTTCGGTGTCGTGGAATTTTGCGATGGGTTCGTGAAGTGTGTCAGCAGGGAAATCTCGCAAATTATACTGGAATTTACCGAAGGTTTTTGCGGATTCTTCAAATAGCTCTTCCGTGGCGGCTTGATAGCATTCTGTTTCCTCAATGAAGGGCATCAGCCGCCAAATCCTTCCGGTATCATCGGTGACGTAGTCTTTTCCGTCTTTGGTTTTAATCAGACTGAGGGTTTCCCGGGCGGGATCGCCGCCATCCTGGCTGATTTGCTGTGCTAAATAATCTGTAATGAGCAGAAAATTGTCCATTAGCTTTTCGGGCTCTTTGAAAGCGGCAGTAGATAATCCCTGGAGAATATATCGGATACAATCTCCCTCTCTTGGCTGACATAGCACACAGTAGGTATCATTAATATGTCCAAGACCGTAACGAACAGCACCTACTAAAGTTTCGGGGAGATCGTATTGTTTCAGAATCTGTAAAATATCCATAATAAAATCCTCGCTTATTAGAAATCAAAGACATCCAGCCGGGGTCTGCGCATCCAGGCACCGCTGGTGAAGTCGGGCATTGATTGAGGAACACCGCCCTGTGCAATAGACATTTCGGAAAGAACGGATACGGCCTGCCAGGTTGCAGAATCGTAAACATCCACCGGCATAGTGGTGCCGTGGATAACGGCATCCACAAATGCCTTGCAGGCAAACCAGTCCATACCACCGTGACCGGCAGCCAGCATTTCGGGAGTTACATCCTTCCAGAATCGGGGTAGATATTCTGCCTCATATTGCTTCGCATTGTCTACATATTTTTTGGCATACTCAGCGGGATTCCAAAACTCCTCATCACCGTCTAAAAACACGGAATTGGTATCTTGCGTGTACATACCTTTTGTGCCCCGTACGGTAAATTCGCGGCTGTAAGTACGGGGTAGTGTAGTGTCCAGCTGTAAACGGATAGTTTCACCGTTGGCGCAGGTCAAAACTGTTGTAACGATATCACCCTGTTTGAAGCTTGCGTATTTCATTTCTTCTGTGGCATCTTCTTGGTTGGCAATATAGGCTTCAAGCCCCCGGGCTTTGCTGGCGAAGGAAGAAACTGTTAAAATGCGGTTGCCACGGTTGATGTCCAGCAATTTGGCGATGGGACCCAATTCGTGGGTGGGGTAGTTGTCACAATTTCGGCGGCGATAGTTTTCAAACCGATAGTGACGGTTTTGCAGACCATAGGCGACTTCTTTTCGAAGATCGTGAGCGTATGCGCCGGAGCAGTGCACGATTTCGCCAAACACACCGCGTCGAGCCATAGAGGTTGCCAAAAGCTCGCCTTTGCCCCAACAGCAGTTTTCCATAAACATATAAGGCGTACCGGTGGTTTCCTGCGTATGAACCAGCTTATAGCAACCGTCCAGCGTGTACTCGCAGCCGACCTCTGTGGCAACAGGAATCCCTTTTTTCATGGCATAAACGTCGACGGGGGTGTGCATTTCCCAGCCGGTAAAGACAAAGGCGGCTTGCAGATTGGCGATGTTCAGGGCTTCTTTGTAGTCAGTAAATCCTTTTACATCACCACCGTGTTCCCGAATGCAGGAAATTGCGTCGGCAATCCGGTCTTCGTGGACATCACAGACAGCAATGATGTTTAGATCTTTGTTGTTCAGCAAAATTTTGCTGATGAGATTATAGCTTCGTTTTCCTAAACCGATAACACACGCGTTGATCATAAAATGTATCCTCCTGATATTTGTATGGACGATGATATCATAAAACCTTAAGTAAAATAATGCAATGTTGCATTACCACATAAAACTGTCGTTTTTTATCATTTACAAATCTTGAAATTGGTGGTACCATTGTATAGAGGTGAGCGAAATGGGGAGCTTTTTGAGTGTGGATCAGTTTGTTCGACATTTTCCTACGACGCAAGATAGCTGCATCCGAACGGTGGGATACGACGATTTTGCGGTTGTGAAGCCATTAACGGCTTTCAGAATTCAAAACTTTTACACGTGGCACTTTGTTTTATCAGGGGAAGGTACATTGGAAATGGATAGCAGAGTTTTCCAGGTAAAAAAGGGGCAGATGTTCTTTATTCCTCCCGGGGTGAAAATGCGCTATTATCCGGACGTAGAGAAGCCGTGGGAATATGTGTGGTTTTCTCTCAACGGAGATACTGTGATTCAGTACAGGAATATGGTAGGATTCAGCGTACAGGAGCCGGTAAAGACTGTGCCGTTTTTCTCTGCTGTAACCGGTAAACTGGACGGTATGTTTCACGGACTGACTTCTGAAAACGGAAGCGTTTTTAGTGTGCTTGCTGCCTTTTATGGAATTTTGGAGCTTTGTACCGGCTATGTACCGGTACCCGGAATCCAAAACGTGAAAAAACATATTGATGAAAGCTTTACATTACCGGGATTTAGCGTAGAACAGCTATGCTATGATGCAGGCATTAGTCATGCCCACCTGCTGCGGCTATTTAAGCAGACATACGGGGTAACGATCGTAAAATACTTGATTTCAAAGCGGCTGGCACTTGCCTGTGAGATGCTGAGAAATACAGACCTTTCGGTGCGGTCTGTTGCGTATTCCTGCGGTTTTTCTGATGAGCCGCATTTTATGAGGACTTTTAAAAAAGAATTCGGTTTGTCGGCACTTCAATACAGAAAAGCTGGTCAAAAACTGAAAAACCCACAGGCTTTGTAAGTCTGTGGGTTTCGTTATGGCTTAAACGGGCAGGTTTGCAAAATCTGTTGCGTGATTTGGCGGTATTGGAAAATATCCGTTGTTTTACGGAGCTGTTTCGCAAACTGCTCAGAATTTTCAAAATGCGGTAGTAACATCTGCCAATGTTCTTTTAGTCGGAACATAGTGTTTCTGGCGCTACCGAATGCATCTGAATAGGCTTCTAATAACGCATCATAGAAAGCGGACAGTGTTCTTATGTCGGTGCCGCTGGGGGAAAGCATACCGGGATTTGCCACCAATCCTCTGCCTATCATCACCGCATCCACAGTGGACAGTTTTTTAAATTGCGTGACGGAAGTAATATCGCCGTTATAGCAGAGGGGATTCCGGCTGTGTTTTAAGGCATAATCAAAGGCGTCCATTTGTACGGATCCACCGTAGAAAGCACTGCGTATCCGGGGGTGAATGGTAAGCTCTTTGATGGGATAGCGGTTAAAAATTTCCAATAATACAGGGAATTCCTCGGCAGAGGAATAGCCGATGCGTGTTTTAACGGATATGGGCAGGGGAGCGCGGCTATAAATACTTTCCAGAAAGCGATCAAGGGCTTCCGGTTCCCGGAGCATACCGGCACCTTTTCCTTTTGCAGTAACGGTTCCGGATGGACAGCCAAGATTTAAGTTGACCTCGTTGTAGCCCCGGTCAGCGCATTGTTGCGCCATCCATAGGAAATCCTCTGCATTTTTCGTAAGCAGCTGGGGAACAAGGCAGTAGTCCAGAGAGTCCGCAAGAGGAAGTTCACGCTGTTCTTTGGCGGTCAGGCTGCGGTGGATCGTGGGGGAGAAAAAGGGTGTGTAATAGCGATCCACACCCGGGAAATACCGGTGGTGCAGCTGCCTGTATATATTATCGGTAATGCCCTCAAGTGGAGCAAAGTAGTAAAGCATAAGCACCTCACTGTAAGTAAGAGGGTGTGCGTTGCACACCCTCGGAATGTCAGATTTCCATGATTACGGGTAGAATCATAGGATTGCGTTTCGTGGTCTTATACAGATATCCACTAAGATCGTTTTTGATGGCGGTTTTGATAGCTGTCCAATCCCGGACACGCTTGTGACTGCACCGCTCGATGGCTTCAATGGCAACGGTACGCAGCTCTTCCATCAGCTCTTCGGATTCTTTAACGTAGATAAAACCACGGGTAATGATATCCGGCCCAGTCACAATAGAACCGTCTTGTACGGACATATTTACGCAAACTACGATCATACCGTCCTGCGCCAGGTGCTTTCGGTCACGCAGCACAACGCTGCCTACATCGCCCACACCGGTTCCGTCTACAAATACCTTACCGGCAGGGACGGTGCCGTTGATCTTGCAGTTCTTGGCGGTAAATTCGATTACATTGCCAATTTCTGCGATCCGCACATTTTTTGGTGCAATACCCATTATGGTGGACAGCTTGCCGTGGATCTGCAGGTGGCGTTGTTCACCGTGAACAGGGATGAAAAACCGGGGCTTACAGAGTGCATGAACGATTTTAAGTTCCTCCTGGCAAGCGTGACCGGAAACGTGCAGACCCTCGCTCTTTTCATAAACCACATCTGCGCCTTTGCGGTATAGCTCGTTGATGATTCTGGAAACGGCTTTTTCATTTCCGGGAATCGCAGATGCGGAAATGATGATCCGATCCCCGGCCTGGATGTCAATTTGCTTGTGTGAGGAAAATGCCATTCGGTACAGCGCAGACATATTTTCGCCCTGAGAACCGGTGGAAACGATCACTACCTTGTTCTTGGGTAAGCTTTTGATTGCGCCCAATTCTACAATAGTGCCGGCTGGAACCTTCAAATAACCCAGCTCCTGTGCGACTTTCAGCATATTTTCCATACTTCTGCCGGTAACTGCCACTTTTCGACCGTAGCGGTGAGCTGTGGCAAGCACAGCCTGGATTCGATGCATATTGGAAGCGAAGGTGGTTACGATGATCCGCTGATCGCAGTTTTTGAATTGTCGGTCAAGACTTTCTGCCACGATGTTTTCACTGGGGGTATAGCCTTGCCGTTCCACATTGGTGGAATCACACAGCAACGCAAGCACACCGCTGTTGCCCAGTTCACCAAAACGGGCAAGGTCGGTCATACCGTCTTTTGCGGTGGGGTCTATTTTAAAATCACCGGTCATAACCACAGTTCCGACGGGTGTGTGGATGGCAAAGGCAACAGCATCCGCAATAGAGTGGTTAACGTGGATAAACTCCACAGTAAAACAACCCGCTTTGACTACATCTCCTGGCTTGTGGGTAATCAGCTTGACTTTATCTGCCAGTCGATGCTCCTCCAGTTTTAGACGGATCAGGCCATTGGTCATAGCGGTACCGTGAATGGGGCAAAGAACTTGCTGCATACAGTATGGGATTGAACCGATATGGTCTTCGTGTCCGAGGGTGATAAACATACCGCGGAGTTTTGTAGCGTTTTGGACCAAGTAGGAAAAGTCGGGAATGACCAGATCAACGCCGTACATATCCTCGTCGGGAAAACCAACACCGCAATCTACAACGATCATATCCTTGCCGTATTCCAAAACAGTGATGTTTTTGCCGATCTCATCGAGACCGCCAAGGGGAATAATTTTCAATTTTTCAGCCAAATGATATAGCTCCTTTCCGTATTTGCACGTGAAAAGCGGGCGGCCGCCTGCTTTCGTACAGCCCTGAATCGCTGCCGTCTAAGCGTAACGCCCACTTAGTTTTCAAAAAATGGATTGGTACAGGTCTGTCATCCTGTTACCGATAAAAACATTATACCACATTTTTGGCGGATTGTACACATTTATTTTTCGTTACATCCCGACAGATTCTGCAATAAGGGTGAAAAATAGAAAAAATATTGTTGCGTCAGCGTGCGGGATTTGCTATAATAAATAAAATATCGGTTAATATGGGTAGTATGCCCATTGATAGGAGGCGACGAGTTGAATAAGAAACTGGAACGCTTATTAAAACCCAATGTCGCAGTGCTGTTTGTGGTGCTCGCTGTGTTTAGCGTCGCTGCGCTGCTGATGGAGTATTATGTCCTTGCCGGAATCGAACTGGGCATTACCGTTTTGCTTCTGATCGGCTTTCTTTTCTTCAGACACCACCGCCGCAGACAGATCGAGGCGTTTGTAAAAAATTTTGCGGAGCAGGATGGTGCTGGCAATCGGGTGCAGGCACCGCTGCCTATGGCGATCGTGCGCCTTGCTGATGGCGGTGTTATATATGCAAACGATCCTTTTGTGAAGATCACTGGGTTTCACGATGTTTTTACAGAGCATAACATTGGTGAATATCTGGATGGCTTTACTACTGAGTGGATCACTGCCGGGAAAACCGAATGTCCCTATGATGTTACCGTTGCCCAAAGACGGTATCGTATATACGGAAGCGTTGTACGCACAGAGGAAGCGGAACAGTCCGGACTGGGTGTTATATATCTGGCTGATTTGACAGAACTGTTTCAGGTGCACGACGAATATATCCGGTCCCGCCCGGTTGTGGCCATTATCCTTGTGGATAATTACGAGGAATTGACTCGCAATATGTCCGAAGCTGCGGTTTCAGGATTGAACGCGCGGATCAACAATACCATTATGAAATGGGCACAAGAGTACCACGGCCTGTTGCGCCGGCTAGAAAAGAATCGGTTTTTGCTGATTTTCGAAAAGCGTGATCTGAAGCAAGCGACGGAATCCAAATTTCCTATTTTGGAGCGTGTGCACGACATTACTGCACCTTCCGGACTGGAAGCGTCCATCTCTATTGGTTTGGGTGTGGACGGTGCGACCTTTGAAGAGGGGTATGATTTTGCTGCGTTGGCAATTGAAATGGCACTGAGTCGTGGCGGTGACCAGGCCGTCGTGAAGGATCGGTTGAATTTCAATTTCTATGGCGGCAGAGCGAAAGAAAGCGATCATCGCAGTAAGGTTCGTTCCCGTGTAACCGCAAATACGATGATGGAGTTGATCGGACAAAGCAGCAATGTGTTTGTAATGGGACACAAAAATGCTGACCTGGATGCGGTAGGTGCCGCAATGGGCATTGTCTGTTTGTGCCGGAAAAAGAATAAGCCTGTCCATATCGTTATGGATATGGAATACAATGCCTCCAAACAACTGCTGGAGGAGGTACTTGTTGAGCCGGAGTACAAGAATGTCTTCATATCCGGTGATGAAGCGCTTGTGATGTTTGATAACCGCAGCACTCTTGTGGTGGTAGATACAAATCGCCCGGATCAAGTGGAGTACAGACCCCTTCTGGATGCGGCATCCCGTATTTGCGTAGTAGACCACCATTTGCGGGCGGCAGATTATATTCGTTCGGTTACGGTGAATTTCCACGAACCGCATGCGTCCTCCACGGCAGAACTGGTGACAGAGCTTTTGGAATATGCCGTAGAGCAAAAGGATGTGTTGCCTATTGAGGCAAAAGCGCTGATGTCCGGCATTTATCTGGATACCAAGAATTTTAATGTCCGTACAGGCGAACGGACATTTGAGGCGGCAGCCTATCTACGGCAGTTGGGTGTGGACACTATTGAGGTGAAGAGGCTGTTCCAGCACGATTTCCAAAGCACTTTGGCTAAGCATAAGATCGTGGAAGCGGCACGGATGTACAAAAACGGTATTGCAATTGCAGCCTTGAAGGGGAATACCACCCGTCCTATTGCAGCACAGGCAGCGGATGAAATATTAAACATTGTGGGTGTCACCACATCTTTTGTTTTATTTAGTGATGGTGATTCGGTAATCGTTTCGGCCCGTTCTATCGGTGAATCCAATGTTCAGGTGATTTTGGAGGCACTGGGTGGTGGCGGCAATGCTGCAACTGCAGGAGCGCAGATTCCCGGAGCCACGATAACGGAGGTCATTGAACGTCTGCAAAGATCCATTGATCAGTACTTTGAAGCGTAAATAAGGAGATATATTATGAAAGTAATTTTATTGCAGGATGTTAAGGGTAAGGGCAAGAAGGGGCAAATGTTGGAGATTTCCGACGGATATGCCAGAAATTTTCTTCTTCCCAGGAAATTGGCGGTAGAGGCCACTGCAGATGCAGTCAATACTAAAAAAATGAACGATAAGGCTGCTGCGGAAAAAGCGGCAAAGGAGCGTGCTGAAGCGTTGGAGATCTCCAAGCAGCTTCGGGAAATGACGCTGGTAGTCACCGCTAAGGGTGGCGGTGCTGGTCGGTTGTTTGGTTCTGTGACCAATCAGGAGATCGCGGATGCACTGAAGGCAAAATCCGGTATCACCCTGGATAAGCGTAAAATCACAATCAGCGATCCGATTAAGAATGTTGGTACCTATACCGTGCAGTGCAAATTGGGTTACGAGATCACAGCACCTCTGACGGTTAAGATCGAGGAAGCGTGATTTTTCTAAACATTTTCAGAAGGGAGGTTCCTTTGTGGATTTGGAATTAAATACCCGGCAGCTTCCCCAAGCGGTGGAAGCAGAGCAGGCTGTGCTGGGATCTATATTGATCGACAGCCGGTGCTTAACTGAGATTATCGGTATTGTGCGTGCTGAAGACTTTTATATGGAACAGAATCGCCAGATTTATCAGGCGATCTATACTATGTTTAATTTTTCGCAGACGATTGATCCGGTTACTGTGTTGGACAAAATGAAAGAGCTGGGGTTCTACCGTGATGATTCCAGAAGCTATATTTTGCAGCTGATGGAAATTACACCTACAGCTGCAAATGCGGTGCGTTATGCCAACATCGTTCGGGATAAGGCGATGCTTCGTGGTCTTGCAGATGCAGCTACGGATATTTCGGAAACGGTATATAATCAGGTAGGTACGCCTGCAGACATTCTGGAAATAGCGGAAAAGAAAATCTATGCGTTGCGAAAAGGTGAGCGGGGAGATTCGCTGGAACATATCGGAACGACCCTTCATAAGGTGTTTGACCGGCTGACCGAATTAAGCGAATCGGATTCTGCGATTCCGGGACTTTCTACCGGTATGCGGGATTTGGATGTACGTATTAATGGCTTAAATAAGTCTGACCTTTTGCTGCTGGCTGCCCGTCCGGCTATGGGTAAGACGGCGTTTGCGCTAAACCTGTGCCTGAATGTTGCAAAGAAGTATGATAAAACGGTAGCAATGTTCTCTTTGGAAATGTCCAGAGAGCAGCTTGCAATGCGGCTTCTGTCTATTGAAAGCTTTGTCGACGGCAAAAAAATGGCAACAGGCAAACTGACCGAAGAGGAATGGACAAAGCTATGTATGGCATCTACCGCTTTGAGTCAGACGGATATTCGTGTGGATGACAATCCGTCTATTACCGTAGCGGAAATGAATGCGAAATGCCGTCGCCTTGATAATTTGGGACTGGTTATTATTGATTACTTGCAGCTAATGAACGGCTCCGGTTACGGAAAGGGCGGCGACAACCGCGTGAATGTGGTCAGTGATATTTCCAGAAGCCTTAAGATTATGGCAAAGGAACTGAATGTGCCGGTGGTGTGCTTAAGCCAGCTGTCCCGTGGTCCGGAAGGTAGAACGGATAAACGTCCTATGCTTTCTGACCTGCGTGAATCCGGTGCTATTGAACAGGATGCGGACGAAGTGCTGTTTTTGTATCGCGATGAATACTACAATGAAAACTCTGAGGACAAGGGTATTGCAGAGTGTATTGTGTCTAAAAACCGACACGGCGAGGTAGGTACTGTCAAGTTGCAATGGATCCCGCAGTATCAGACATTTACAGATCTGGAGTGGAAACATGCTGAATAAGCTGCATCGATTTGTAGAGCGTTACAATATGCTGCAGCCCGGGGATGCGGTCGTTTGCGCAGTATCGGGCGGGGCGGATTCTGTTGCATTACTGTTTGCAATGTATCTGTTGCAGTCTAAGTGGAACTTGTCGGTAAGTGCGGCACATTTTAACCATCATTTGCGGGGTGTGGAATCAGATCGGGACGAAGAATTTGTAAGGCAATTGTGTGACCGGTTGGATATCAAGCTTTATGTAGGACACGGACAGATCACTGCAGGAAAAAAAGGGCTGGAGGCGGCTGCCCGTGAGGGCAGGTATGCTTTCTTAAAAACCTTGCCTGGTAAGATCGCAACGGCACATACTGCTGATGACAATGCGGAGACTTTGTTGATGCATATAATTCGAGGTACCGGTTTGAAAGGATTGGGAGCCATTGCGCCGATAAACGGTTGTTTAATTCGTCCGATGCTTGAAGTGACCAGGCAGGATGTTATGGTGTTTCTTGAAGAATACCATCTGTCCTATGTTACGGATAGTTCCAACGAGACAGATCAGTTTATGCGTAACCGGCTGCGACACCATATTATGCCGCTGCTGGCACAGGAAAACCCAAAAATTGCAGAGAATATGTCTTCGCTTGCCCTTCGCTTGCGTCGGGACGAGGAGGCCTTGGAGTCGGCTTGGGATACATCTGCGTTACCGGAGGTATCTGTACTGCGGCAAATGCAATGCGGCGTAAGATGCCGTTATCTGGAAGCGTTTTTAAAACGTTGCGGGATCAGAGAACCGGAGGCTGCGCATATCTTGCTTGTGGAGAAGTTGGTTTTTTCGGACAAGCCTTCCGCAAGCGCGAGGTTTCCCAATGGTGTTACTGTTTCAAGACGGTACGATACGCTGGTTCAGGAGAAAAGTAACAATGTGCTGCAGACGGTCACTTTGGCCTGTCCGGGCACAACCTATATTCCCGGCACAAATTTGAAAGCGGTTTGCACGGAATATGCGGAATTGACCGACTCGGCATTTGCTTTTTCTTTTGTTCCGGAGGGAGCGGTTGTGGTACGAAGCAGAGCAGCAGCGGATAAAATGCGACTGTATGGCGGCTCCCGGGAACTAAAGAAGATTTTTATCGATAAGAAGATTCCGGCAGCAGAGAGAGCATCTATTCCTGTGGTTTCAGATGAACGAGGGGTTGTAGGTGTTTACGGAATCGGTGTAAACAGGGATCGTTTGGCAAGTGGTGCAGAGGCTGTATGCATTTGTTTTGAGGAAATATAAAGAGTTTAAAGGAGAATCCGGTATGAATGGGAATGTTGATTATGTGCTCTTGAGTGAAGAGCAGATCCAAAATAGGATTCAGGAAATGGCAGAAGTGCTGTCCCGGGAATATGCGGGTAAGGATCCTGTGTTTGTAGGTGTGTTGAAGGGTGTCGTTCTGTTTTTCTCCGATATGATCAAGCGGATTACGATTCCCTGTCAAATGGATTTTATGTGGATCTCTTCGTATCAGGGAACAGAGTCTAAGCAAATGATCGTCAGAACGGATATTACATCGGATATTAAAGGACGCCACGTGGTTGTTCTGGAGGATGTTTTTGACACCGGTAATTCTCTGGACTTTACCTATAAGCATTTGTTGACAAAAGAACCGGCGTCTCTGAGAATATGCACGCTGCTGGATAAGCCGGAACGCAGAAATCCTTCGGTGACGTTGCAGCCGGATTATGTTGGCTTCACAATTCCCAATGAGTTTGTGGTGGGGTATGGATTGGATTACGACGAGCATTACCGCAATTTGCCTTACATTGGTGTTTTGAAGCCGGAAGTATATCAGCAAGAGCAAGGAGAAAGTTGATTTGAAAAAAAACCGTATATTTATCATAATACTATATATCGCAGTTTTGGGTATTGCGTTCTCGCTAATGCTGAATATCTTTGGCGGAAACAAAGAAGAATTGTCTTATTCTCAAGTCGTAAAACTGTTTAACGAAAAGAACGTGCGCAGTTTTGTTGCACAAGAGGATACGATTAATTTGGTCCTGCATAGTGAGTACAACGGAAAGACTGTGTGGACCGGAAAGATCTCCAATGCTGAGGAGTTCCGCATAAGTATGTGGGATTTGATTCAGGAGCAGGAAAAAGAAGGGGTGCTGGAGAGCTGGCATGTCAACCCGGAAAAGAAAGTAACACCGTATTCCTATATTATTCCTATCGTGCTGGCAGGCGGAGTCCTGCTGATCGTTTGGTTTTTACTGATGGGTCGTGCCAACAGCAACAACCCTATGAACAACTTCGGTAGAGCAAGAACAATTATTGGTTTGCCCGGTAATAAGAAGGTGACATTTGCAGATGTTGCCGGTGTGGATGAAGAAAAGGCGGAACTGCAGGAGGTCGTGGATTTTTTGAGGAATCCACAAAAATTTGCAGACATCGGTGCGAGAATTCCCCACGGTATTTTACTTTCCGGCCCTCCCGGTACCGGTAAAACCTTGCTTGCCCGGGCGGTTGCCGGAGAAGCGGATGTACAGTTTTTATCCATATCCGGCTCAGATTTTATGGAAATGTATGTTGGTGTGGGCGCAAGCCGCGTACGTGACTTGTTTGACCAAGCTAAGAGGGTAGCGCCTGCCATTATTTTCATCGACGAGATCGATGCGGTAGGCCGCAAGCGTGGTTCCGGTTTGGGCGGCGGACACGATGAGAGAGAGCAGACGCTGAA
This sequence comes from Faecousia sp., assembly GCA_045590735.1. Lineage (GTDB taxonomy): Bacteria > Bacillota > Clostridia > Oscillospirales > Oscillospiraceae > Faecousia. The sequence goes on from JAZNRQ010000169.1 coordinate 30,252, forward strand.
TCAGCTGCTTGTTGAAATGGATGGCTTTACCCGTACCGAGGGTGTGATCGTTCTTGCGGCTACCAATCGTGTGGATATTTTAGATCCTGCTCTGCTGCGACCCGGCCGTTTTGACCGGCAGATCTATGTGGGCAGACCCGACGCTAAGGGCCGTGAGGAGATCCTGAAGGTTCACGCAAAAGATAAGCGTCTGGATGATTCTGTAAATCTGCATACTGTTGCAATGGCAACGGCTGGTTTTACCGGGGCGGATCTTAGCAACTTGTTAAACGAGGCAGCCATTTTGGCAGCCCGTGCCGACAGACTCGTCCTGAATATGCAGGACATCAACGAATCTATAATGAAGATCCTTGCCGGTCCTGAAAAGCGGAGCCGTGTTGCATTGAAACGGGATTTACACGCTACAGCAATTCACGAGGCGGGTCACGCAGTGGCAATGTACCATTTGCCTACCCACGATCCTGTGCATCAGATATCCATTATTCCCAGAGGCAATGCCTTGGGTTTGACCTGGACGCAACCGCTGGAAGACAGTAACCACTTGACCCGAAACGAAATGTACGAGCAGATTGTTGGTCTTTTAGGTGGCCGCGTGGCTGAAGCATTGTTCCTCAATGATATTTCTACCGGTGCATCCAGTGATATTGACAGAGCATCCAAGCTGGCGCGGGATATGGTTGCCCGTTATGGTATGTGCGAAAAACTGGGCACTGTTTCCTACACGGGTGGTAATGAACTGTTTATAGGCAGGGATTATCAGAACACAAAGAGTTATTCTGAAAAGGTAGCTGGTACAATTGATGATGAGGTGAAGCTGATCATTGATAAAGCTTATGATCAGTGCCGCCAGATTCTGGAAAGTGATTCTGAGAATTTTAATAAGGTCGTTCAGTTCCTGATGGAGCACGAGACGATGACTGGCGCACAGTTTGCCCAGTGTATGGAAGGTAAGGAAATTGCAGATGCCTCCGATACTGCACTGCTGGACGCATATAAAGAGGAAGAATAATAAAAGAGCGCTGTGATTTTGATCACAGCGCTCTTCAGTCTGTCAAAAAATTTATTTTTGACAGACTGGCAGAGGTCACTAAAGACGACAAGACAAGCAACTCGTCCCCGAAGTGTATGTGGATACTCGAGAGG
>JAZNRQ010000170.1:0-4223 GCA_045590735.1 Faecousia sp.
TCCGTCAGCTTTGACGGTCAGTACATTAATGACAAAAACGGAAGCCCTATTGTATATATCCCCGTATCCTTTGATGAGATTGAATCCATCGATCTTAACGAATACGGTCTTAGTGAGTATCTGTATGACCCCGATGGTGACGGTACTTATGAGACCACTGCTCTGCAACTGATTATTTACGCCCACGAGAACATCTACGGCGGCAGCTGGAGCGATGTCAACTTCACCGGTGGTGCAGGCAGTTCCTACTTCCAGGGCGGTATCTTCGGCTTTACCGAAAACCTGAACTACTTCCTCAACGGTGAGTTCCCCATTGATGAGGCTCTGTCCGAAGGCTCCTCCTTTGCAGTAGGCGCAACCTCTGACCACATCATTCTGGAACCCGGCGACTTCATAGATATCGCCAGCTTCACCAGCTATGCCTTCCTGTGGGACAGCAACGCCGGTTTTCATCTTTTTGCCGATGCCAATGATGCCTTTGTCCACAGCTTCACCGCCAAGGCCGGTGAAGCTGTGGATGTAAAGCTGCTGCGCTCTTATAGCAATATGGCCGACGGAACTCCTGTTCTGGCAGCAGAAAGCGGCTATGAAATCTCCTACGGTGCAGCTTTCGGTGCCGCTGATGGCACACTCACAACGGATGACAGCGGTTGTGCATCGGTTACCTTTGACCAGGCAGGTACCTACTATCTGTGGTGCGAGGGCAACTATGGCATCGATGCTGATCCCGAAAACATCGTATCCTCTCCTGCCTATGCCACCATTACCGTGGCCGCGCCTGAAGCACCTCGCCAGCCCCAGGATGTCAGCATAGTTTTGAACGCAACTATGGCAAAGATGGCAGCCACTGTCACCGAGCCTGCGTTTGGTACTACCGCAGGTGAATGGACCGTATTCGGTCTTGCCCGTGGCGGCTACTATGCCAAGGACAATGCCTACTTCGCCGATTACTACAACCGCATTGTGGAAACTGTGAACACCACCGCAGCCTCTGTCAATCTGAATGGTGCCCTTCACAAGAGTAAGTCCACCGATAACTCCCGCCTGATCGTTGCTCTGTCTGCCATCGGCAAGGATGCCACCTCTGTGGGCGATTGGGATCTGGTGGAAGCTTACAGCGCCAACGGCTTCACTTGGATCAAGAAGCAGGGCATCAACGGCACTATTTGGTCGCTGATCGCGCTGGATTCGGGTGATTATGCCACCACCGACACCACCATCCGCCAGCAGTGCGTGGATTCTCTTGTGTCCTTGCAGCACGATGACGGTGGTTGGTCTTTGATGGCCAACAAAACCTACGCATCTGACCCCGACATCACAGGTATGGCGCTGGTTGCCCTGTATCCCTACCGAGATCAGCCTGCGGTGGCTGCCGTTTGCGAAGAGGCCATTGCCTGCCTGTCCGCAATGCAGCACGATAACGGCACATTTGCTTCCGGCGGTGCAGAATGTTCCGAAAGCTGTGCATGGGCCATCATCGCCTGTACCGCTTGGGGCATCAACCCCGATACCGACAGCCGTTTTATCAAGAACGGCAACTCTGTTGTGGATGGATTGCTTGCTCACTATGTAGAAGAGGAAGCTATGTTCCAGCATGTTATTGGCGGCGGTGCCAATGCTATGGGTACGGATCAGGGTTGCTATGGCCTGGTGGCCTATGACCGCTTTGTAAAGGGCAAGTCTAATCTGTACGATTATTCCGATGTGATCTTTGATACACCTGCCGAATCCGATGAAATGACCGCCACTCTGGGCCTGCCTGCTGAAGTTAACCCCGGCAGCGAATTTAACGGTGTCATCAGCATCAACAAGTGGGACAACGAGGCCGGTTACAAGCTGATTGACCTGATCGTGAATGTTCCCGAAGGTGTTTCTGTCACCAATGTCACTACAAGCAACCGGCTGACCGGTGGCGAAGTGGTTTGGAATCTGGAAGCGGAGACCGGTAAGCTACGCGTTGTTTACTTCGATGCCAACGAAAACAAGAGCCTGACCATCACCGGTGGCGAGTTCCCGGCTGAACTGTTTACCATCGGTTTTAAGGCAGAAAATGCATCTGCCGGTAGTAAGCTGGATATTGCCATCACCGGTATGTCTGTGAAGCTGACCTCCGATTCCGAGGACGAAGCATCTATGGTGGTGGTAAACACTGATAACGCAAAGGACTCTGTAAATGTGGTGGTCGGCCTTTCCTTCAGCGCAAAGTGCTTGTACCAGGGTGACGATGTGGATCTGATTCCCGCCACCAAAAAGGCCGTTGCGGTAGCAGTTACCGGAATTAACGGCGGCACGAAACTGACCTACAAAGACGACACCAACACGATTGATTTCAAGTATAGTGCAGAAATCTCTGCCAAGACCGGTGTTGCGACTTATGTGGCATTGGTTGATGCATCCATCCCCATGGAAAACTTTGTCAACGAGAACTACTTCACCATCCCCGGCGGCAATGCTACCGCCATCACCTTCGGTGATACCAACGGCGATGGTGTTGTGAATGCCCAGGACGCGCTGAAGGTGGTGGACACCTGGCTTCGCAAGGGCGACGAGCCTGCCGACGATGCCATCCTGACTATGAATGTCAACGGTGACAGCCGCATCAACACCTTTGATGCACTGGGCATCGTGGAGGCTTTTGTGAACAAGAGCGATTACATCGTGGTTACCAAGGCTGCGACCATCACTACCAATCAGTAATTATTCTTTGGGTGGGGGACACACTCTCCCACCCAAACTTGGCAAAGGAGTGTTCCCATGAAGCAATTTATCAAAAAAAGATGGCCGTGGATCATCGGTGTCTGCGTCTTGGTAGCGGTGCTTGTACTGTTGCTGGTGCGGTGCGGCAATGATCCTGCCGTCAACGAACCGACTTTGACAGTGGAAACACCCCAAAAGCTATCGATCTCCCAAACTAAGGAATTCACATTGGATGTAACTATTTCTGATTTGGGAGATGCCCGTTACCCCGCAATGAGTATGAGCATTGCGTTTGATTCTTCCCGGCTGGAATTCCTCGGTGTGGAGGAAGGCAACCTCTTTATTTTAAACGATGAGAACGGCAGCGGTCAGCAGCTTCCTGATTGGAGCTATAACGTGCAAACTGCCAACGAGACCGGCCTTATCAACATTATGTACCTGGATATGACTGGCGGCAAAAACGCATTTACCAAGGACCTTCTGGCAGACGATTACAATGTGGTGCTTCGGCTTAAATTCCGTCTGCGGGGCAGTGTGCGTCCCGGAGATGTCCTGGATCTGATATTGGAGGATGCGGTGTTTGCTGCATCCGATGAAAACAAAAGTCTTGCAATGACCACAGATACCTTAAAAACTAAAAACGGCAAGATCGTAGTAGGAGAATAATGATGAAGAAAATACTGAGCCTTTTATTGGCTTTTACCATAATGCTTTCCCTCTGTGCCTGCGAAGGCAACTGGGGCAGCGTAAACTTAAAAGAGCCGGTTTCCATTCCTGAGAACGGTGTTATCAAAGCAAATGTTGTAAAGCAAGTAAAGCAGGAAAATGCCATCGGTGTATTTACCGGAAAATCCAGCGATTACAAATATGAGTGGACCATCTTTGGCAGCGATATTACCGATCCAAAAGAAATCAACCTGGGTGTGCAACTGAGCAAAACTGCAGCCGGTGACATCAAGGTGGTTCTGAATCAGGCAGAAAGTTTTGGATTTTCCGCATTGCTTTCTATCTATTTGAACGAGGAATGGGATGCCCAAAGCGCAACCGCCTATGCAAACGAAACCGCGGTAGCATCTGTTTCTGTCACCGGCAGCAAGACCACCATTTTGAACCTTACCCTGGATGGTTCTGTGGGGGACTTGGTTATTCGGGCGGATGTACTTCCCAACGATGAAACAAATCCTTCCGATTCCACCGAGGAAACAACTGCTCCCACCACCGGCAGTGATGATTACCTCTCCAAACCCCAGGGTGGTGACGATCAGGTTTATACCGACGGCAAGGATAAGTATCTTACCGATCCCATTCCTGAGGGCAAACCCAAGCCGGTGGAGCCGGAGGATCAAGATGTGGATAAAACCAAAACCTATACTTGCACCTTCTCTATTGAGTGCTCCACTATTTTGAACAATCTGGATCAGTTGGACCCCGAAAAGCTGGAAATGGTTCCCTCCGGCGGTACGATCCTTGCCAAAACAACCGTAACCTTCTACGAGGGTGAGTCTGTATATGATGTGCTGCAGCGC